>DATBLN010000147.1:0-12013 GCA_036555345.1 Steroidobacteraceae bacterium | reverse complement strand
CGGGCCGCGGAAGACCTCGACCATCTCCAGGTCGAACACCGGGAAGCCCTTCAGGATCGGGTTCTCCTGCACGACGTCGTCGTAGACCAGCGACACCGGCTGCGAGGAGTTGAGGTCGAAATCCGTGTTGCCGAGGCCGCGCATGTAGAAGCGCGGGAAGGCGCGGCCGAAGGAGGATTCGATCAGGAGGCTCGGCACGCGGCCGGAGAGGAATCGCACGTCGTCGCCGCCCGAGGCGAGGACGTCGAGCTTCTCGTCGCCGATGGCCGTCACCGACACCGGGACGTTGCGGACGTCTTCGACGCGCCGCTGGGCAGTGACCATGACCGGTTCGAGCGTCGTGCCCTGCGCGAAGGCCGCGGGTGCGGGCAGTGCGAGTGCGATGGCGGCGGCGAGGCAGCGCCGCGCCTGCGCGGGCTTTCCGCCCTTCTCAGCGTGAAGCATGGTAAGACTCCCCTGTGTACTGGCGCGGACCGGGCAATCCGGGCGCGCAATTTGCGGGGAGTGTAGCCGAGGCGCGGCCCGGGAGCCTACTTGATCTTGGCTTCCTTGAAGGTCACGTGCTTGCGGGCGACCGGGTCGTACTTGCTGACTTCCATCTTCTCGGGATGGAGGCGCTTGTTCTTGGTCGTCGTGTAGAAATAGCCGGTGCCGGCGGTCGAAACGAGCTTGATCTTGTCGCGCATGGCGGGCTCCTCAGACGTGCGTGCCGGAGGCGCGGAGTTCCGCGACCACGGCTTCGAGGCCGCGCTTCTCGACCGTGCGCAGGCCGCGCGTCGAGAGCTTGAGCGTCACCCAGCGGCCCTCGCTCTCCAGCCAGAAGCGCTGCGTGTGCAGGTTCGGCAAGAAGCGGCGGCGCTTCTTGATGTTCGAATGGGAGACCTTGTTGCCGGTGCGCGGGCGCTTTCCGGTGACCTGGCAGACTCTCGACATGATGCTGGCTCCAAACGGGCCGCGTATTAGACCAGCCCGTTCAAGTCCCGTCAAATCAGGACTTCGGCGCCTAAGTCACTGTCAGATCAGGCCTTTTTCCGCGAGCGAAATGCAGCTGCCGTCGCCGATGATGAGGTGGTCGAGCAGCCGGATTTCGACGAGCGCGAGCGCATCCCGGAGGCGGGTGGTGATGATCTCGTCGGCCTGCGAGGGCTCGGCGATGCCGGAGGGGTGGTTGTGGGCGAGGATCACGGCCGTGGCGTTGCGGGCGAGCGCCTGCTTGACCACCTCGCGGGGGTGCACGCTGGCGCCGTCCACGGTGCCCCGGAACAGCTCCTCGCAGCGCGTCAGCCGGTGCCGGCTGTCCAGGAACAGGCAGCAGAACACCTCGTGCTCGAGGTCCCTGAGCCTGGCGACGAGGTAATCCCTGGCCGCGCGCGGGCTGCCGAGCACGGGTCCCGCCTGCAGCCGCTCAAGGTGATGGCGCCGCACGATCTCGAGCGCCGCCTGCAGCTCCGCCCAGCGGGCCGGCCCCACGCCGCGCTCGCCGCAGAGCGCCAGGCGCTCCGCGGTCAGCACGCTTCGCAAGGACCCGAACCGGGCGAGCAGCGCGCGCGCGACGTCCAGCGCGCTCGCGCCGCGGGTGCCGTGGCGCAGCCAGATCGCGAGCAGTTCCGCCTCCGACAGCGATCCCGCGCCCAGCTGCAGCAGTTTCTCGCGCGGCCGCTCGGCGGCGGGCCAGTCCCGGACCTGCATGCGAAACCTCCGCCCGGAAGTCTGCCGGCGGGGCGCGCGATGCGCCGTTCGCAAAACGCGCCGATTGAGGCACTAACGGGTGACGCGGATAATCGGGCCATGAAGAAGCTCCAGGTCCGCATCCTGGATCCCCGGATCGGCCGGGACATCGCGCTGCCCCGGCGCGCGACCGGCGGCTCCGCCGGCCTCGACCTGCGGGCCTGCATCGATCGGCCGCTCGTGCTCGAGCCGGGCCAGACCGAGCTCGTGCCAACCGGCATTGCGATTCACCTGGACGATCCGGGGCTCGCCGCCGTGCTGCTGCCGCGCTCGGGGCTCGGCCACAAGCATGGCATCGTGCTCGGCAACCTCGTGGGGCTGATCGACTCGGACTACCAGGGGCAGGTCATGGTGTCGGTGTGGAACCGCGGCAGCCACCCGTTCACGGTCGAGCCCGGCGAGCGCATCGCGCAGATGGTCGTCGTGCCGGTCGTGCAGGTGGAGCTCGAGGTGGTCGCGCAGTTCGAGGAGTCCGCGCGCGGCGCGGGCGGGTTCGGGAGCTCAGGCCGGGGCTGACGCGCCTCAGTGCGGCACGACCGCGCGCAGCTCCTTGTAGCGCTTGATGTCCGCCTCGAACGTCAGGCGGATGTTCTCGCGCTCCTCGCGGCGCTTGAGGAGGTTCGCCTCCTGGGTCGCGATGTCGTTGGCCGAGCGCTCGAGGTCGAGGGTGATCTCCTCGGGCTGCGGCAGGGCCTTGGGATCCTGGTTGGTCGGCGCGTAGCGCGAAGCCTGTTTCTGGATCTGCGCGCGCTGGGCGCGCAGGTTCGCGAGCGACTGCTCCTGGATCGTGAGCTGCGCGTCCACGAGCTCGAGCCGGTTGTCGCGCAGCACCTCGAGCTCGCGCACGGACTGGTACGTCTGCAGCAGCACGCGGTCGCGCAGCTTGCGCTTCTGCTCGTCGCGCGCCGCCTTCTCGGCAGCCGCGAGCTCGGCGGCTTCCTCGGCGGTGATCACGCCCTGCTCGCGCGCGATCGGCACGCCCTGCTTGTTCAGGATGTCGCGGTCGTGCTCGGCGTACTCCGGGGGCACGCTGTCGCCGTAGTGCACCTGTCCGTCCTTGTCCACCCAGCGATAGAGCTTGGTCTTGTCCTTGCCGGACTGCGCCTCGGACGCGCCCGAGAGCAGCGCCAGCAATAGCGCGGGCAGCAGCAGCCTGTACGACCAGCCAGTCATCCGGGGCTCCAGTATCTCGGGGATTGTCCGCCGGTCCGTGGCAGGCAAAACCGTAACTCCGTCACGCTTCGCTGTCGACACCCTGGGTGGCCCGGTGGTTCCTGAGCGCCGCCAGCTCCTCCGAAGGGCCGGCGGCCGCCAGGTGCTCGATCAGGTCGTCCAGCGCGGCGATTCTGATGACGGGGATGCTGAACGCGGCCTGAACCTCCTGCACCGCCGACTGGGCGCCCGCGCCGCGTTCCTGGCGGTCGAGCGCGAGCAGGACGCCCGCGGGCGTCGCGCCCGCGTCGCGGATGAGCGCGACGGATTCGCGCACGGCGGTTCCGGCGGTGATGACGTCGTCCACGATCAGCACGCGCCCGGCGAGCGGCGCGCCGATCAGGCTGCCGCCCTCGCCATGGTCCTTCGCCTCCTTGCGGTTGAAGGCGACGGGCACGTTGCGGCGGTGGCGCGTGGCGAGCGCGATCGCGGTCGCCGTCGCGAGCGGGATGCCCTTGTACGCGGGGCCGAACAGCATGTCGAATGCGAGGCCGGAATCCGCGACGGCGTCCGCGTAGCAGGCGCCGAGCCGCGCCAGCGAGTCGCCGTCGTTGACCAGGCCCGCGTTGAAGAAGTACGGGCTCCTGCGCCCGGACTTCAGCGTGAAGTCGCCGAAGCGCAGTACCTGCCGCGACAGGACCAGTTCCAGGAACTCTTTCTGGTAGGGACGCATGCACCGTGCCCGTGGCCCTGCGTATCATGGCGCAACCGCCGCGGGACAGGAATGCGCATCGTCACGCTCAACTGCAACGGCATCCGCTCCGCGGCCGGGAAGGGCCTGTTCGACTGGCTGCCGACCGTGGATGCCGACGTCGTCTGTCTCCAGGAGACGAAGGCCCAGGAGCACCAGCTCGGCGACGGGCGGTTCCGGCCCTCCGGCATGCACTGCTGGTACTACGACGCGATGCGCAAGGGCTACAGCGGTGTCGCGGCCTTCTCGAAGGCGAAGCCCCGGCGCGTGATCCGCGGCTTCGGCGTTCCCGAGTTCGACGGCGAGGGGCGTTACCTCGAGCTGCAGTTCCCGAGGCTCTCGGTGGTCTCGCTCTACCTGCCGTCCGGTTCTGCGGGGCCCGAGCGCCAGGCGTCGAAATTCCGGTTCCTCGACGCGTTCCTGCCATTCCTGAAGAAGCTGGCGCGCCGGTCGCGCGACTGCATCCTGTGCGGCGACTTCAACATCGCGCACCGCGAGATCGACCTGAAGAACTGGCGCGCGAACCGGAAGAACTCGGGATTCCTGCCGGAGGAGCGCGCCTGGCTCGACCGCGTCTTCGGCGAGCTCGGCTGGGTGGACGCCTTCCGCGAGGTGGACCCGCGGCCGGAGCAGTACACCTGGTGGTCGAACCGCGGCCAGGCCTGGGCGAAGAACGTCGGCTGGCGCATCGATTACCAGGTCGGAAGCCCGCGGCTCACGGGCCGCGCGCGCGCCGCGCACATCTACAAGGAGCGGCGCTTTTCCGACCATGCGCCGCTCGTGATGGACTGGGACCTGTGAGCGGCACGAACCCCGCGGCGCGGCGCAGCTGGACGCAGGCACTCGCCGTGTACGGCCAGCGGCCCGTCCTGTCGATGCTGTTCCTCGGCTTCTCGGCGGGCCTGCCATTCTTCCTGGTCTTCCAGACGCTCTCGGCGTGGCTGCGCCAGGACGGCATCGAGCGCGCGACCATCGGCATGCTGGCCTGGGTGGGCCTGGCCTATTCGGTCAAGTTCCTGTGGTCGCCGTTCGTGGACCGCCTGCGCATCCCGCTGCTGCATGCATGGCTCGGCCGGCGGCGCAGCTGGATGCTGCTGGCCCAGGTCGGCATCGGCGCGGGACTCCTGAACCTGGCCGGCAGCGACCCCTCGACGGGCGTCGCGCAGGTTGCCGTCGGCGCGCTGTTCCTGGCGTTCTGCTCCGCGACCCAGGACATCTCGATCGACGCGTGGCGCATCGAATCGGCGTCGGTGGACATGCAGGGCGCGATGGCGGCCGCGTACCAGATCGGGTACCGGGCGGCACTCATCACCGGCGGCGCAGGCGCGCTCGGTATCGCGCAGGGTTACGGCTGGGCCACGAGCTACACGGTGATGGCGGCGCTGGCCGGCGTCGGCATCGTGACGACGCTCCTCGTGCACGAGCCGCAGGCCACGGTGACGCGCGCATCGGCCGCGCGTGAGGCCCAAGTGGTGGACTGGCTCGAGCGCAAGGCGCACTGGCCCGAATCCCTGCGCGATTTCGGCGCGACGTTCATCGGCGCCGTGATCTGCCCGCTGACCGATTTCTTCGTGCGCTACGGCCTGCGCCTCGCGGTGGTCGTGCTGCTGCTGATCGGGTCCTACCGCCTGACCGAATTCACGATGGGCTCGATGGCCAACCCCTTCTACATCGACCACGGCTACACGCTCGCCGAGATCGCGACCATCGTGAAGGTCATCGGATTGCCGGTCTCGATGGTGGGCGTCGTGATCGGCGGCATCGTCATCGCGAAGGCCGGACTGCGCTTCGGGCTCTTCCTCGGCAGCGGCCTCGTGCTGGCCTCGAACCTGGGCTTCGCGCTGCTCGCGACCACCGATTCGCCGACGCTCGTCGGGCTCGGCATCGTCAACAGCCTCGACAGCCTCGCACAGGGCGTGCACGGCACGGCGCTGATCGCATTCCTGTCAGGTCTCACGAGCGCGCGCTACACGGCGACGCAATACGCGCTGTTCTCCTCGCTCTACGCGCTGCCCGGCAAGCTGCTCGAGGGCACCTCCGGCTTCGTCGTGGACGCGATCGGCTACCCGAGCTTCTTTACCTACACGGCGTCGCTCAGCATCCCGGGGCTGCTGCTGCTCCTGTGGCTCGCGCGGCGCGGGTTCCTGGATGCGCGGGGCACCATCACCGCCAGGGACGCAGGGGAGGCGCCGCATGGGCGATGAACTGCTGAAGTTCTTCGTGCTGTTCTTCGTGGTCGTCGAGCCGATCTCGCTGGTGCCGCTGTTCGCGGCGCTCACCGAAGGGGCCGACGACGCGTTCCGCCGGCGCATGGCGCTGCGCTCCGTGGTCCTCGCGGGCGCCGTGCTCGCGCTGTTCGCCTTCGGCGGCGCCTGGTTCCTGCAGACGATGGGCATCTCGATCGCCGCATTCCGCATCGCGGGCGGCGTCATGCTGTTCCTGATCGCGCTCGAGATGGTGTTCGCGCGCGAATCCGGGACGCGCACGACCAGCGAGGAGAAGGACGAGAGCAGGAAGCGCGCCGACATCTCGGTGTTCCCGCTGGCGTTCCCGTTCATCGCGGGGCCCGGCGCGCTCGCGATCGTGTTGCTGACCTTCGGCGCCTCGCGCGGGGAATGGGCGCTTTCGGCGGGGTTGTTCGGGGTCGTTCTCGCGGTGCTCGCGATCACCTACGCATTGATGCGCCTGACGCCGCTCGTCATGCGCGTCATGGGCGTCACCGGCGCGAACGTGGTCAACCGCCTCTCCGGCGTGGTGCTCGCCGCGCTCGCTGTGCAGTTCATCGTCGACGGCGCCACCACCGCGTTTAAATAGGGACGCATCCCTTTTATTTCCTTTTTCGGTAGGGACGCGTCCCCCTGCTTGAATAAAAGGGATGCGTCCCTATTCAAACGCGGCGGTAGGCGAGGTCGAAGACGCGGTGGCCGAGGCGGCGGCCACGCGACTCGAAGCGCGTGACGGACCGGTCCGGCGCATCCAGGTAACGGCCACCGCGGGCGGTGTTCACGAGGCGCGGCTCGCCGGCGAGCACCCCGAGCATCCATTCGGCATAGGGCTCCCAGTCGGTCGCGAGCCGGAACCGGCCGCCCGGCTTCAGCCGGTCGGCGACCAGCGCCACGAACGCGGGCTGCACGATGCGCCGCTTGTGGTGGCGCTTCTTCGGCCAGGGATCCGGAAACCAGAGCAGGACCTCGTCGAGCGAGGCGGGCGGGATCTGCTGCGCCAGCACCTCGACCGCGTCGTGGGCAATCACGCGCACGTTCGGCAGGCCGCGCGCCTCGATGCCGAGCAGGCAGCGCCCGATGCCCGGCGGATGCACTTCGACGCCGATGAAGTCGTGCTGCGGCGCCGCTGCCGCCAGTTCGAGCAGCTGCGCGCCGTCGCCGAACCCGATCTCCAGGATGCGCGGCGCGCGGCGGCCGAACAGGGCATCGAGATCGAGCGGCTTCGCTTCATACGGGATGCCGAACCGTGGCAGCAGCGCATCGAGCGCGCGGCGCTGCGCAGGCGTGATGCGCCCGGCGCGCAGCACGAAACTGCGGACCGGCTGCCGCGCGCGCGGGCTCGCCTGGCCCGCGCTCATGCGCCAGCCACGACAAGATCCGGCGTGAGCCCGCGGACGTCGCGGCAGCCCGTGAGCGCGAGCGTGCGGTCGAACTCGTCGGCGAGTATCGCGATCGCGCGCGCGACGCCCTCGCCGCCGCCCGCGGCGAGGCCGTAGACCGGCGCGCGCCCGAGCAGCACGCCCTCCGCCCCGAGAGCGAGGGCCTTCGCGATGTCCGAACCGCGGCGCACGCCGCCGTCCACGAGGATGGACGCACGTCCGCCGATCGCCCTCACGACCTCGGGCATTGCCTCGAGTCCCGCGATCGCGGCGTCGAGCTGCCGGCCGCCGTGGTTCGAGAGCACGACGCCGTCCACGCCGCAGGCGAGCGCGCGCTCCGCGTCGTCGGCGCGCAGCACGCCCTTCAGCAGCAGCTTGCGCGGCCACAGGTCGCGCAAGCGTGCGAGGTCGTCCCAGTTGAAGGAGGGATCGAACATGTTGTGGCCGACGAACGCGTTGACGTCGCGGCCCGGGCCGAGCTCGCGCTCGACGTTCACGAAACGCGGCCGCCGCGTGGCGACCGTCGCGAGCCAGCGCGGGTGCAGCAGCATGTCGAGCTTCGTCGCCAGCGTGAACCGCTGCGCGGGCAGCAGGCCCGTGCGCCAGTCGCGCTCGCGCTTGCCGGCCACGGGAAAGTCGCTCGTCAGCATGACGCACTCGAAGCCGGCCTCGAGCGCGCGGCGCATGATCGCCTCCGTGATCGCGCGCTCCGAGAACACGTAAGCCTGCAGCCAGTGCCTTCCCGGCGCCTCGCGCGCGATGTCCTCGATGAAGCTCATCGAGACGGTGGACATGGCGAACGGCACGCCGGCCGCCGCCGCCGCGCGCGCGAGCTCCATGTCGCCGTCGCGCCAGGACAGGCCGTTCAGGCCGGTCGGCCCGACCACCACGGGCAGGGCGGACTTCGCCCCGAGCAGCGTGGCCGACAGGTCGCGCGCGGATACGTCCACGAGCGTGCGCGGCCGGAAACGCAGGCGCGCGAAGGCCTCGCGGTTGCCGGAGAGCGTGAGCTCGTCCTCCGCGCCGCCGTCCACGTACTCGAACACGAAGCGCGGGAGCCGCCGGCGCGCGATCGCGCGCAGGTCCTCGATGTTGATCGCGTCGCGGAAGTCCATGCGCCGCCTATGCATTGCGGCCGGCGACCCGGCCCGTCAGCAGGCAGCCGCCCAGGAAGGTGCCCTCGAGGCCGCGCTTGCCGTTCATGCCGCCGCCGCCGAAGCCCGCGGCCTCGCCCGCGGCAAAGAGCCCCTCGATGGGCTCGCCCGCGCGATCCAGTGCGCGGCAGGCCAGGTCGGTCTCGATGCCGCCCATGCTCTTGCGGCTGATGATGAACTCGCGGATCGCCACCAGCGGTCCGGCCGCGGGGTCGAGGATCCGCTGGAAGGCGCAGGTGCGCAGGCGGTCGCCGGGCCAGCGGCGCGCGAAGGCGATGCGGCGCAGCTGCTCGTCGTTGTGGAAGCGCGGCCCGCGCGCGATCGCCGCGTCGTACTGCGAGACGGCCGCCTCGACCGACGCGAGCTCGACGGTCGCATCGCCATTCAGCGCGTTCATGCGCTCGACGAGCTCCGGCAGCGTGTCGGCCAGCACGAAGTCCTCGCTGTTGCGGGTGAGCTCGTCGTAGAGCCAGTGGTTGCCGAACAGGAGCTCCATCGCGAATCGCAGGCGGCGCCGGTCGCGGATCGCCGGGTTGAACTCGGCGCCCGACACCGCGAGCTCCTTCAGCATGATCCGGCGGTTGAGGAGCTGCCAGCTGTAGCCGCCCGGCTCGGCGCAGATCCTCGCGACCAGGTCGTGCGTGTCGTAGCCGGTGACGAGCGGCATCGGCCCGATGCGCTCGCCGCGCGCGTTCAGCCAGAGCGCCGACTTCGGCGGGATCAGCGACAGCCCGTGCCCTGGCTTGCGCGGCCGCCAGTGGCGGATACCGGCCGCGTAGTTCCACTGCCAGTCGAGGTGCGTGACGGAGGCGCCCGCGGCTTCGGCGGCATCGTGCAGGCGGCCGTCGGCGAAGCGGTGCGAGCCGTTCAGGATCACGGGCGGCGGATCGCCCCAGTCCGCGTGCCAGTGCCGGCGCACGCGCTCGATGTCGCCGTTGATGCCTCCGGCTGCGATGACGACCGATTCCGCCGCCACCTCGAACGCGCGGCCGTCGGGCTCCGTGGCGCCCGTGACGCCCGTGACGCGGCCGCCGCTCTGCACCAGCGCATCGACGCGATGACCGTGGCGGATCTCGAGGCGGTCACGCGCCGCGTGGTTCATGAGCTTCGCGATGACGGCATCGGCAAGCGCGCGGCCGGTGCCCCAGACGACGTGGAACCGCGGCACGGAATTGCCGGGCCGGTACAGCCCGCGCTCGACCCACATCGGCATCGGCAGGAACTCAATGCCGAGTCCGCGCAGCCATTCAAAGACGTCCGGGAGGCAGCGCTCGACATAACGTCGCGCCCAGGCGCGCGGCCAGCGGTGCTCCGGGCCGAGCTCGCCGAACGCGAGCCAGTCGGCGTAGCCGAGCTCGGCCGAGTCGCGGACGCGATGTCGCGCCTGCTGAGGGGTACCGGCGAACCACAGCCCGCCGAACGACTCGCGGGCGAGGCCGCCGAGACTCTCCGCGCCGTCGCGGTCCAGCAGCAGCACGCGCCGCCCGCGGTCCAGGGCCTCGATCGCCGCGGCGATCCCGGCGATGCCGGCGCCGGCGATCGCCACGTCCGCCGAATGCCGGTCGGCTGTCATGACCCGGAATGTACACGCGCCGGAATGCCGGAGTATATTGGCGCCGAATCGCGTGCTGCGGCCGGCCCCCAGGCTCCCGCAAGAGAGCGCACCGACGCGGATCGAAGCCGTCATCCAATCCTCGGAGGGGACATGAAATCGTATCCAGGCGCGCTGCGCATCATGGCGACAGTGCTGGTTGGTTCGCTGGTCGCCGCCGGCGCCCAGGCGCAGTTGCTGGGGACCAAGAAGGGCAAGGGTGGCTCGGACGTGCAGGGCGCGGCCGGCACGCAGGGTGCCCAGGGCGCGGCCTCGGATCTCGAGAAGTGCGACAAGCCGATGGGGGCGATGGCGGTCGTCGAGCCGCAGGACTACGTCATGTCGGCTCTCTCGCGCTACAACCTGCAGTCGCCGGTCGGCCTGATCCGCATGATGATCCAGCAGTCGAACTGCTTCATCGTCGTCGAGCGCGGCCAGGCCATGCAGAACATGATGCAGGAGCGGGCGCTCGCCGGCGGCGGCGAGATGCGCGGCGGTTCCAATATGGGCGGCGGCCAGATGGTCGCGGCGGACTTCATCCTGACGCCAGCGGTCGTGTTCTCGGAAGGCAATGCCGGCGGCATCGGCGGCGCGCTCGGCGGGCTGCTCGGCGGGCGCGGATCGGCGATCGGCGCGATCGCGGGCGGCCTCAAATTCAAGGAGGCGCAGACCAGCATGCTGGTGGCGGACGCACGCTCGGGCGTGCAGGTCGCCGCGGCGGAGGGCAGCTCCAAGAAGGCCGACCTCGGCCTGGGCGCCGCGATCTTCGGCGGCGGAGCGGGGGGCGGCATCGGCGGGTACGGGAACACCAACGAGGGCAAGATCATCGCGGCCTCGTTTGCCGACAACTACAACAACATCGTGCGCGTGGTGAAGGGCGACCCGAACCTGCAGCGCGACGTCGGCACGCTGGCGCAGGAGGCCGCTTCCGGCGGCACGACCAAGGCGGGCGCGGTCTACAACGAAGGCGACGTGGTGATGCCGAAGATCGCCGGCGTCAAGCTGATGGCCGCCGCGGGCGAGGGCGGCAAGGTTGTCGCGACGCTCGAGAAGGGCGACGAACTCATCTACATGGGCCAGGAGCAGGAAGGCTGGCTCAAGGTCGAGTCCGGCAAGGGCGGCGGCTGGGTCAAGAAGATCCTGGTCGCGAAGTAGCCCCCGCGGCCGCGATCATCCCGGGCGCGACCGGGTGCCCGCCGGCTTGTCCCGGCCGTGGGTGGACCCTAGACTCCGCAGTCCGCGCGGGTGTAGTTCAATGGCAGAACTGCAGCTTCCCAAGCTGCTAACGTGGGTTCGATTCCCATCACCCGCTCCATTCCCGCTCAGTCCTCGAGCAGGCTGCGCAGCATCCAGGCAGTCTTCTCGTGGACCTCGAGGCGCTGCGTCAGCAGGTCCGCCGTGGGCTGGTCACTGACGGCTTCCGCGAGCGGGAACACCTTGCGCGCGGTGCGCGCCGTGGCCTCCTGTGCCGCGACCAGGTGGCGGATCATGTCGTTCGCCTTCGGAACGCCTTCGACCTCGGCGATCGAGGCCAGCCTGGCGAATTCCCGGTAGGTTCCCGGCGCCGGGAAACCCAGCGCGCGGATGCGCTCGGCGATCAGGTCGAGCGCGTTCCATTGCTCGGTGTACTGCGCCATGAACATCAGGTGCAGGCTGTTGAACTGCGGGCCGGTGACGTTCCAGTGGAAGTTGTGCGTCATGAGGTACAGCGTGTAGCTGTCTGCCAGGAGCGCCGACAGGCCACGAACGATCTTTTCGCGGTCGCCCTTGGCGATGCCGATGTCGATGGCCGGGGTGGCGGATCTGCGGGTTGCCATGGTGAATTCTCCGTTGCGATGCCGCGCTCAGCCGGACGAGACGCGGGTCTTCCAATGATAATGGTAGTAGACGACCGGGATGACCAGGAGCGTCAGCACGGTCGAGACGAACAGGCCGAAGATCAGCGAGGCGGCGAGCCCGCCGAAGATCGGGTCGTCCAGGATGAAGAACCCGCCCAGCATCGCGGCGATGGCCGTGAGCGCGATCGGGCGGGC
>DATBLN010000128.1:0-4802 GCA_036555345.1 Steroidobacteraceae bacterium | reverse complement strand
GCTTCGCGCGACAGCAGGAACTCCAGTTCCTTGGTACGCAGCGTCCGGCGCGACTGCAGCAGTGCGAGCGCGCGCTCGTCGTCACGCACCAGCACCAGCGCACCGAGTTGCAGCAGCTCTTCGAGCTGCCCGGCGGCCGCGGCGGCCGCAATGGCGGAACCGGCCTCGCGGCCGCGCGCCGGGTCCTGCATCGCCGCCACCGCCAGCGGGATCCAGTCTTCCGCCTGCCGGCGGCGCCGCTGCACTTCCTGCAGCGCCTGCCGCAATTCCCCGAAGCGCCCCTGGCGCACGAGCAGGAGCATCGAAACCTCGGGCGCCGCGCCGGCGGCGAGTCCCAGTTCCCGCGCCGCGGCCAGGTGCTTTGCCGCCGTATCGTCGTCGTCGGCCCACAACATGAGCACCGCCATGCGCAGCGCCGCCGCGGGTGACAGCGGATCGTTCTCCGCCGCGAGCCGGGCCTCGGCGAGCGCCGCGTCGCGCTGCCCGGTCGCGCCCAGCAGCTGGGAATACAGCAGCCGCAGTTCGGTTTCGTCGGGGCTGGCGGCCAGGGCGGCCCGGAATGCCTGATCTGCCTCCGCCCAGCGGTTGCGTTCGAGTTCGAGCGCGGCCCGCGCCGCCTGGACCTCCGGCGAATCCGCCGCCTCGTGCGAAACCTCCGCCAGCGCGCGCTCGGCGCGCGCGAGCGCGGCCTGCGCCTCGGCCGGGATCATCTCCGCGAGCAGCGAGCAGGCGTAGGCGAGGGCCAGGTGCGCGCGCAGAAACGCGGGATCCGAGGTGACCGCGGCCTCGAAATGGGCCACCGCCGCGCGCAGCCCGCCTTCGCCGCGGCGCGCCAGCTGCTGGCGGCCCTGAAGGAACCGCCGGTAGGCATCGGCATTCGCGGGCGCCCGCGCGAGCCGCGTGGCCGTGGCTTCGCCAGCCACCGGCAGGCGTCGCCGCAGGGCCTGCGTGACGGCGCCCGCGATCTCCGACTGCATGCCGAACAGGTCGTCGAGCCCGCGATCGTAGACCTCGGCCCACATTTCCGTGCCGGTCGCGCTGTCCGACAGGTGCACGCTGACGCGCAGGTTCCTGCCGTCGGTACGCACGCTGCCGGTGACCAGGTGCGATGCCTGCAAGGCACGTGCGATACCTTCCATGTCGGGATCGCTGCTGCGGAATCGCAGCGAGGAGTTGCGTGCCACCACGCGCAGGCCCTCGACCCGCGCGAGGCTCACGGTCAGTTCCTCGGTCAGGCCGTCGGCGAGGTAACGCTGGTCCGACTGCGATCCGAGCAGGTCGAATGGCAGCACCGCGAGCCGCAGCGCCTGCGCCGCCGGGCCGTCGCCGGAGCCGGCATCGCGCGCAGTCCACCACCACGCCGCGGCCGCAAGCGCGACGGCCGCCGCCATCGCGCCCGCGGCCAGCGCGCGCCGGCCCGGCGCGGCGGTCCGGGCCGCAGTCTCCGGTTCGATGCGCTCCACCGGCGGAATCAGTTCGTAGCCGACGCGCGCAATGGTGCGGATGAAGCGCGGGTCCTGCGGGTCATCCCCGAGCCCGCCGCGCAGCAGGGAGATCGCCCGCGACAGCACTTCGTCGCTGACGACGCGCCCGTTCCACACCTGATCGATGAGCTGTTCGCGCGTGACCACGCCCGGCGCGTGCTGGGCGAGGCAGAGCAGCACACCCATGGCCTTCGGCTCGAGCGCAACCGACGTCTGGCCGCGTTCCAGCTGGCAGCGATCCGGCCGGACCTGCCAGTCGCGAATGCGGAAGCCGCGCGCGAGCGAGGGGTCGCTTGTGGATCCGGGCGCGCGAAGGGCGCGTGCGATGTGGCTGGTTCCGCTCTTTTCCATCAGCCGCTTGCTGGGCCGGTGATGCCGCGGCTCGGCGATTGAGTATGCTCGCCGCCGTGGCTGCAGTTGTGCACAGTCGGGGCGGGCGGTGCGCCGGACGGGGACTTTCGTCGTTTTGTTCGTGAGGTGCGTTAACTGGCAGCATGTAACTCATTGAACAATATAGGGAATATCGCCTGCTCAAAATTTAATCAATCGGTCATAAATGCGGAAATGCGCGAGAGGTGGATCAGGCGGCGGCCAGCGGTCCACAGAGTTATCCACACATTTTGTGGATAAGGAAAAAACTCTCGCAGTTTCCACGACTTAGCGGCGCGCTTCGCGCTGCCTTGCCCCTCGATCCGCGGCCCGCTAGACTGCGCGCCCCCGACGCTGCGCCCGACCGGAACCGCGACCATGAAAGACGGCATTCATCCCAAGTACGCTGAAATCACCGTCACCTGCAGCTGCGGGAACACTTTCCAGACCCGCTCCACGCTCGGCAGCAACCTCGAGGTCGAGGTGTGCTCCAACTGCCACCCTTTTTATACGGGCAAGCAGAAGATCGTGGACTCCGGCGGCCGGGTGGACCGCTTCCGCAAGAAGTACGGCCTGAAGTAATCCCCCGGGGCCTCGCCCCGCCGTCAACTTTCCCGCTCCGTTCGCGTCTAACCCCCGACGGGTTAGGCTTACAGCCCGACCGGGAGAACCGCGTGCGCCTGACGACAGGAATCCTGCCGAGCCTGCTGGCCCTCGTGGCCATTGCCATCGGCACCGGTGCGCCCGCCTGCGCCGCCGCGGCCGAGGAGAAGGCCGAGGAGAAGGCCGAGGTAAAGGCGGGGGAAAAGAAGGAGACGAAAGAAGAAAAGCCCAAGAGGGACCCGCGCGACGTCCGCATGGGCAAGCAGCTGCACGTCCAGATCACGCAGCAGATGGGCGTGCACGACGACCTCGAACTGCAGGAGTACGTGCAGCGCATCGGCGCGAAGCTCGCCGCGGTCAGCGAGCGCCCGGAACTCGACTGGAAGTTCACGATCGTGGACACGGATGACGTCAACGCCTTCGCGACCACCGGCGGCTTCGTCTACGTGTCGCGCGGAATCCTGCCGTACCTGCAGAACGAGGCGCAGCTGGCCGCCGTGATCGGGCACGAGATCGGCCACATCACTGCGCGCCATCTCCAGTCCCGCCAGCGCAAGACCACGCTCGCCGGGCTCGCGAGCGCCGCGACCGCGATCTTCACGGGCATGCCCGCGCTCGCCGAGCTGACGAATGTCGCCGGCCAGGCCATCGTGCTCGGCTACGGCCGCGAGGCCGAGCTCGAGGCCGACCGGCTGGGCGCGCAGTACCTGGCGAAGGCCGGTTACGAGCCGGAGGCGATGATCGACGTCATCCAGGTCCTCAAGAACCAGGAGCTGTTCGAGCGCGAGCGGGCGCGGCTGGAGAAGCGCGACGCGCGCGTGTACCACGGCGTCTTCGCCAGCCATCCTGGCGCCGACACGCGCCTGCAGCAGGCCATTGCCTCCGCCGGCAAGGTGCAGCTCGGCGCGACCGGGAACATCTCGAACCGCGACGGATATCTCGATGCCATCCAGGGGTTGCCGGTCGGCTCCAGCCGCCGGCAGGGCATGATGCGCGGCAACCGCTTCTTCCACGCCGACATGCAGTTCACGGTCGCCTTTCCCCAGGGCTGGCAGGTGCAGAATGCGCCGACGCACCTGCTGGCGGTCGCGCCGAACAAGGAGCACTACCTGGAGCTGCGCACCCAGGCGCCGCCGGCGGACCTGACCGACCCGCGCGACTTCGCGATGCGCGGGCTCGGCAACCGCCGTCTCGACCACGTGGAGACGCTCGACATCAACGGGCTCAAGGCCTGGACCGCCATCGTCCGTTCCGACGCTTCGCCCTACGGCCAGGCCACGAGCGTGCGCTACGTGATCGTCTACTACGGCAATCTCATGTGGGTATTCAAGGGCGCCAGCCGCTCCAATTCGGCCGTGCCCGCCGGGGATTCGCTGTTCCTCTCCACCGCGAGGACTTTCCGCCGGCTGCGCTCGGGCGAATTCCAGCTCGCGGAGCCGCACCGTCTCCAGGTCGTCCGCGCTGCGGAGGGCACGACGATCGATGAGCTCGCGCAGACCGCGAAGATCGAGAAATACCCGGCGCAGGAATTGCGCCTGTTCAACGACCTCTACCCGAAGGGCGAGCCCAAGCCGGGCGACCTGATCAAGACCGTCCGGTAGCAGGAAAATAGGGACAGGTACGAGTTACTCCGGTAATTCGTACCTGTCCCCGTTCACCACCCCACGGCGCGCATGCGCGCGGCGAGTGCGGCGAGCGCCTGGCCGCGATGGCTGATGCGGTTCTTCTCCTCCGCGGGCATCTCGGCCACGGTGCGCGTGTCGCCCGCGGCCACGAAATACGGGTCGTAGCCGAACCCGCCCGCGCCCCTCGCCTCGAAGCCGATGCGGCCGGGCCACTGGGCCTCCGCGACGATCGGCGTGGGGTCCTCCGCGTGCCGCACGAAGGCCATCGCGCAGCGATAGCGCGCGCCGCGCCCTTCCGACGGCACGCCCGCGAGTTCCGCGAGCAGCCGCTCGTTGTTGGCGCGATCGTCGGACCTCGGCCCGGCATAGCGCGCCGAGCGCAGGCCGGGCCTGCCCCCGAGCGCATCCACCTCGAGCCCGGAATCGTCCGCGATCGCGGGCAGCCCCGCGGCCGCGGCCGCATGGCGCGCCTTGATGAGCGCGTTCGCCGCGAAGCTGTCGCCGTCCTCGACGGGCGGCTCGATGCCGAGCTCGGACTGCGCGACGATTTCGAGGTCGTGGCCCGCGAGGATCGCGCGCATCTCCCGGAGCTTCCCGGGATTGCCGGTGGCGAGCACCACGCGGCGCATCAGCGGCGGCGCGCCTCGAGCTGCAGCTCGAACAGCCTGGCGGTGCCGGAAGCCGCGAGGTCCAGCATCGCGTCCAGCTCCTCGCGGCGGAA
>DATBLN010000110.1:0-9632 GCA_036555345.1 Steroidobacteraceae bacterium | reverse complement strand
CGCTTGTCCTGGGTCAGGCCCGCGCCGAGCTGCACCTGCTCGCGCAGGTTGTCGAGGGGGTAGACCTGGCCGCCGGAGACGCGGCCGATCAGGAGGTGGAAGCTGTTGGATCCGAGGTCGACCGCGGCGAGGGTCTCGTGGCGCGCCATCGCCGGGCACGGTAGCACCCGCCCGGACTGCCCGACAACGGGGGCTGTCACGCCGTTGTAACCTGTGCGTCCGATGCTCGCCCGTCGCATGACCCAGAAAGCCGCCGCGCCGCAGCTCCTCAACCGCGAGCTCGGCATCCTCGAGTTCAACCGCCGCGTGCTGGCGCAGGCCGCCGACGACACCGTGCCGCTGCTCGAGCGGCTGCGGTTCCTGACGATCGTCTCGTCCAACCTCGACGAGTTCTTCGAGATCCGCGTCGCCGGGCTCAAGGAGCAGATCAAGCTGGGCGTCGCGGACCCCGGCCCCGACGGCATGACGCCGAAGGAGGCATTCGCGCTCGTGACGCGCGAGGCGCGCGCCCTGGTCGCGGCGCAGTACCGGCTCCTGAACGGGGTGCTGCTGCCCGAGCTCGCGGAGGCCGGCGTCCGGTTCCTGCGCCGCGATGCCTGGACCGAGGCGCAGCGCGCCTGGATCCGCGACTACTTCCTGCGCGAGGTGCTGCCGGTGCTGACGCCGATCGGGCTCGACCCGGCGCACCCGTTCCCGCGCCTGTTCAACAAGAGCCTGAACCTGATCGTCGAGCTCGAGGGACGCGATGCGTTCGGCCGCAGCTCGCGCGTCGCGATCGTGCAGGCCCCGCGCGTGCTGCCGCGCGTGATCCGCCTGCCGCCCGGCATCGCCGACGGCGAGAGCGAGTTCGTGTTCCTGAGCTCGGTGCTGCACGCGCACGTGGACGAGCTGTTCGCCGGCATGAGCGTGAAGGGCGTCTACCAGTTCCGCGTGACGCGCAACTCCGACCTGTTCGTGGACGAGGAGGAAATCAAGAACCTGCGCATCGCGCTGCAGGGCGAGCTGCTGCAGCGCCATTTCGGCGACGCGGTGCGGCTCGAGGTGGTGGACCGCTGCTCGCCGGCGATGGTGGACTTCCTGCTGCTGCAGTTCGGCCTCGACGAGCAGGACCTCTACCGCGTGAATGGCCCGGTGAACCTGTACCGGCTGCGCGAGGTGCTGTCGCAGGTCGAGCGGCCTGACCTGCGCTACCCGCCGTTCACGCCCTCGGTGCCGGCGGCGCTCGAGATGGGCGACGACGACCTGTTCCAGACGATCGCGCGCCAGGACATCCTGCTGCACCACCCGTTCCAGTCGTTCACGCCGGTGCTCGACTTCATCCGCGCGAGCGTGACGGACCCGAAGGTGGTCGCGATCAAGCAGACGGTGTATCGCACCGGCGCGGACTCCGAGCTCATGCAGGTGCTGATCGACGCGGCGCGCGCCGGCAAGGAGGTCACGGTGGTGGTCGAGCTCCTCGCGCGCTTCGACGAGGAGGCGAACCTCAACTGGGCGGCGCGGCTCGAGGAGGTCGGGGCGCACGTGGTGTACGGCGTCGTCGGCCACAAGACGCACGCCAAGATGGCGCTCATCGTGCGCCGCGAGGCGGGACCCGACGGGCCGGTGCTGCGGCGCTACGCGCACCTCGGCACCGGCAACTACCACACGGTGACCGCGCGGCAGTACACGGATTTCGGGCTGCTGACGGCGAACGAGGACATCTGCCGCGACGTGAACGACGTGTTCAAGCAGCTGACGGGCCTCGGCAAGGCGAGCCGCCTCAAGCACGTGTGGCAGTCGCCGTTCACCCTGCACAAGCGCGTCATCGAGTCGATCCGGAACGAAGCGAAGCAAGCCCGCGCCGGCAGGCCCGCCCGCATCGTCGCCAAGATGAACGCGCTGCTGGAACCGGCGATCATCGCCGAGCTCTACGCGGCGTCGCAGGCGGGAGTGAGGATCGAGCTGATCGTGCGCGCGGTCTGCGCGCTCAAGCCCGGCGTCCCCGGGCTGTCGGAGAACATCCGCGTGCGGTCGATCGTGGGCCGTTTCCTCGAGCACACACGCATCTTCCTGTTCCACAACGACGGGGCGGACGACGTCTGGCTCTCCTCCGCGGACTGGATGGACCGCAACTTCTTCCGGCGCATCGAGCTGTGCTTTCCGGTGCTCGACCGCGGGCTCAAGCGCCGTGTGATCCGCGAGGGTGTCCGACCCTACCTCGAGGACAACAGCCAGGCCTGGGAGATGGATGCCGAGGGCGGCTACCGGCGCCTGGGCCCGGCCCGCGGCCGGCGGCGCTCGGCGCAGGAAGAGCTGCTGTCGCTCCTGTCGGTCGTCGTCTGACCTGGCGCGCGGGATAAAGGGGACGCATCCCATTTATCCATTACATCCGGGGATAAATGGGATGCGTCCCCTTTATCCGGTCAGCGCGGCAGCTTGCGGAACTCGCCCTCGCGCCGCGGGTCCGCGGCGCCCTCGGTGGTGCCATCCGCGCGCAGCACGATGCCGTGCAGGCCCGATTCCTCGCCGCGCCCGGGCTTCACGACGATGCCGCGCGCGGCGAGGCTCTCGAGCACCGCGGGCGGGAATTTCGCGGCCTCGCCGTTGAAGTCCGCGCCGCGCGCGACCAGGTTCGGCAGGTCGATCGCCTGCTGGAGGGGGAGATCCCAGGCCAGCAGCGCGACCAGCGCCTTCGCGTTGTAGGCGAGGATGGCGCTGCCGCCGGGCGAGCCGAGCGCCGCGACCACGCGCCCCTCGCGATCGAGCACGATCGCGGGCGCCATCGAGGAGCGCGGGCGCTTGCCCGGCGCGACCGCGTTGGCGACCAGCTTGCCGTCCGGCCCGACCGGATCGAACGAGAAATCCGTCAGCTGGTTGTTGAGGAAGAACCCATTGACGGCTCTGCCCGATCCGAACAGGGACTCGACGGTCGTGGTGACGGAGGCGACGTTGCCCGCCGCATCGACCACGACGTAGCTGGAGGTACCGCTGCTCTCTGCCGTCGAGTCCGGCCCGCGGCGGATCGACGCAGGATCGCCGGCGGCCGGCGGGGGGCCCGCCACGGCGCCGATCAACGCGGCGCGACGCCCTATGTATTCAGGGTCCAGCATTCCCTCGACGGGCACCTCGACATAGACGGGGTCGGCAACATAGCGATCGCGGTCGGCGTACATCAGGCGGCTCGCCTCGGCGAACAGGAACCAGGCTTCAGGATCGTCCGGCTTCAGCCGGCCAATCTCCCGGCGCTCGAGGATCGCGAGCGCCTGCAGCAGCACCACGCCCGACGACGGCGGCGGCGGCACGCAGACCACGTAGACGAGGAACGGCCCGCAGAGCGGGGCACCGGTGCGCGGCTGGTAGACGGCGAGGTCACCGCGCGAAAGGGCTCCGGGCCGGGGCTCCGCGCCCACGCGGCGGATGATCGCGTCCGCGATCGGCGGCTCGAGCAGGGCCCGCGGGCCCCGGCTCGCGATCTGCCGCAATGTCTCCGCGTACGCGGGATTGCGGATCCGGTCTCCCGCCTGCACGGGCGTTCCGTCGGCGCGCGAGTAGAGCGCCCTGACGTCCGGCTCGCCGGCCTGCGGAAAGCTGCCATTGACGAAGCGCGCAAGGCGCTGCGGCACCGTGAACCCATCGGCGGCGGCGCGCCGCGCAGGCTCGAAGAGCGAACTCCAGGGAAGCTTGCCGTGCTGTCCGTGCGCGACGCCCAGCATCGCGATCGCCCCCGGCACGCCGGTCGAGCGGCCGGATAGCACGGCGTCCCTGTATGAAAGCGGCTCGGCCTTCTCGTTCATGAAGAGCGAGGCCGTCGCCGCGGCCGGCGCCGCCTCGCGGCCGTCGTAGGCCCTGATCCTGCCGGTCGCCGCGTCGTAATAGAGCAGGAATGCGCCGCCACCGACGCCCGAGCTCTGCGGCTCGACGAGGCCGAGCATCGCCTGCACCGCGACGGCCGCATCGAGCGCGGTGCCGCCCTCGCGCAGCATCTCGAGCCCGGCCTCGACCGCCATCGGGTTCGCGGCGGCGATGCCGGCTTCCCGGACCGGCGGCGGCGGAACCTTGACCGAGACGTTGACGCAGGCGGAGAGCCCGATTGCGGCCAGGAACAGTGACTTGCGCATCCGGCTATTCGGCCATGTCCGGCGCGGGTTGCCAACCGGAATCCCGCGCTTTCGCCTCCGCCTCCGCATCCAGGGGCTCGCCGTCGATCGCGGCATCCACCGCCTGCAGCACGGCCATCGGCATCGCGGCCGCGGGCTGCAGGCCGCCTTCGCGCGCGCGGGCCGCCGCGAGCACCTGGACCTGCCATTCGGATCCGCTGCGGCAGGCGAGCCCCGCGAGCGGCGCCTCGTGCTGCACGTGGAAAGTTCGGCAGTATGCGCCGCCGCGGTCGCGGAACGAGATGCCGACCTGCGGCCCGCCGGTGCCGAGGCTGCCGGCCAGCTGCTGCGTGAGCGCGGCATCCAGCTCGCCGCGCGCGACGATTCCCGCGGGCGTCTCCTCGAATGGCGCGGCGGGGCCGCGCATGACGAAGACGCCGACCATGATGCCGAGCGCGAGCGAGGCCGCCATCGCCGCCCACTGCGGAAATGCCCATGCCGCGGGCGCGGCCCTGCGCGCCGCGCGCCGCGAGCGCTCCGCGACGAGGTCCGCGACCGGCGCCGCGACCGGCCCGCCCGCGAGGCTCGCGAGCCTGGCCGGCACCGGCTCGTCCATGACGCCCTGGTAGGCGGACTTCACTCTCGCGGCGAGCGCGCGGTGCCGCTCGACCGCGCGCCGGACTTCCGGGTCGGCGGCCATCGCGCCCTCGATCTCGGCGCGCGTGACGAGGTCGAGCTCGCCGTCCGCGTAGGCCATCAGCATTTCGTCCGAGAATTTCACCGGGCCTCCCCGAGCATTTCCTGGAGCGCCGCGCGGCCGCGCGCGAGGCGGCTCATGAGCGTGCCGACCGGGATGCCGAGGATCTCCGCGGCATCCTTGTACGACTGCCCCTCCACCAGCACCAGCGCGACCGCGAGCCGCTGTTCCTCGGGCAATCGCTCCATGGCGGCCTGCACCGAGAGCGCGATGTCCCTCGCCTCGGCCGAGGCGTCGCCGACGTCCGCGCCGGCCTCTTCCGGGGCGAGCATGCGCTGCCGCCTCCGGCGCGCGCGAATTTCGTCGATCCAGGCGTTCTTCATGATGCCGAACATCCAGCTGTCGAGCCGCGAATCCGGCCGCCACTGCGCGGCGCGGGCCAGCGCCTTCTCCACCGCCACCTGCACGAGGTCATCCGCGTCCTGGACGTTGCGAGTGATCACCCGGGCGAAGCGCCGCAGTCTCGGCAGCAGCTCGCCCAGCTGGCCACGCAGGTCCTCGAGCGAGGCTGGCGCATTCATCAGGCTGTACGTCCGGCGAGGCCGGAATATTCCCCGGGATGAAACGAACCCCGTGAAGCGTATTCCAAACAGGGGCCGCGCGGCCGGATGCTAGCATTCCGCCGCCGCCCGCCGGCGCAGGAGCGGATGCATGAAGCGGTTTCGATGGGCCTGGGTCATCCTGCTCGCGGGGGCCGCGGCCGCGGCCCTTGCGCAGGTGAGCCTGCCGGTGCCGCAACTGCCGCTGCCGCCGCTGCCGGGCACCGTGACCGACACCCTGCGCGCGGCGCAAACACCGCTGGCCGAACTTCGCAGGCTGAAGGTGCGCGAGCTCCTGCGCAGCCGGCGCGCCACCGTCGAAGCGGACCCGGACGGCCAGCCGATCCTGCGTCACCAGGTGGGGGCCCTGTCCCCGTCCCCGGATGCGCTCGAGCGCGCGCGCGCCGCGGGTTTCACGGTCCTGTCCGAGCGCGCGCTCGAAGGACTCGGGCTGCGCGTGGTGGTGCTGCGGGCGCCCGAGGGCATGTCCACCCGCCGCGCGCTGCGACGGATGCGCGAGCTCGATCCCGGGGGCCAGTACGACTTCAATCACCTCTATCTCGAGAGCGGGATCGCGCAGGATCCGCCCGCGGCGGCGCCTCCCGCGGCGCAATCGCCGACCGAGACGCCGGTGGTGCGGATCGGGCTCATCGACAGCGGCGTGGACGGCGCGCACCCCGCGCTCGCGGGCGTGCACATCGTCCGACAGGGCTGCGACGGCCAGCTGCTGCCGGCCCCGCACGGGACGGCGGTCGCCTCGTTGCTCGCCGGGGACGACGGCACATTCCGGGGCGTGCAGCCGCGCGCGACGCTCTATGCGGCGGACGTCTTCTGCGGGCACGGCGGGGGCTCGATCGCGCTCGTGGCCGTCGCGCTCGACTGGATGGCCCGCGAGCGCGTGCCGGTCGTGAACATCAGCCTGGTCGGCGCGAAGAGCGTGCTGCTGACGGGGCTGGTGCGCGCGATGAGCGCGCGCGGGCACTTGCTGGTCGCCGCCGTCGGCAACGACGGGCCCTCCGCGCCGCCGCTGTATCCGGCCGCGTATCCGGAGGTCATCGGCGTGACGGCAGTGGGGCCGGATGACCGCGCGTTGCCCGAGGCCTGCCGCGGCGAGCACGTGGATTTCGCGGCGCCGGGCGCCGGCATCCGCGCGGCGCAGCCCGGCGGCGGATTCGCCGGCATGCGCGGCACATCGTTCGCGACCCCGGTCGTGGCCGGCCTGCTCGCGGGCTCGCTGACGGAGCCGGAACCCGGGGCGGCGCGAGCTGCGCTCGCGGCACTGGCGGCGCAGGCCGTGGATCTCGGCCGGGAGGGCGCCGACACGACCTATGGCCGCGGACTGGTTGGGGCCGCCCTCAGGCCGGCCTGGGAATAAACCGGCGCCCGCGGGCGTACTTGCTCCTGAGAACCGCGGATGGGCCGCGGGGGTCACAGGAGCAAGTCCATGAAATACAGGAACTTTTTGGCAGGAGCCGCCGTGGCCGCCGTGCTGGTGGCGAGCCAGGCGAGTGCCCAGGTGCTGGGCGGCAACGTCGGCGGGGGCCTCGGGGGCTCGATCACGGGCAACCTCGGCGGCGGTCTCGGCAACATCGGCGCGACCGGCGGCGGCGCGGTGAACGGCACGCTGGAGGCCGGCACCGACGCGATCGGCCGCACGCGCGAGGTCGGCTCGCGCGTGAAAGACAAGGCGCGCGAGAAGGCTGGCGAGACGCGCGATCATGCGCAGTCCGCGGCGGCC
The DNA here is from genome assembly GCA_036555345.1 of Steroidobacteraceae bacterium. Classification (GTDB taxonomy): domain Bacteria; phylum Pseudomonadota; class Gammaproteobacteria; order Steroidobacterales; family Steroidobacteraceae; genus SCUD01. Next base: position 2,522 of record DATBLN010000110.1, on the reverse strand, counting down.
GGCGCGCAGGCGACGGCTTCCGGCGCGCTGGAAGCGGGCATGAATGCCGGCGCCGATGCGACGAGCGCGCTGTCCGCGACGGCGGAGTTCGCGGGCGAGGCCGGCTCGAGCGTGGAGCTCTCCGACGTCACCCCGGAAACGCCCTCGATGCCGGAAGGGCAGCCGTCACGCGAAGCGCGTGGCGAGGCCCGCGGCGAGGGCGCGCTCGGTGGAACGCTCGACGCGGCCACGCAGCCGGTCGACGGCAGCGCGATGGCCTTCGGCCAGGGCTCCGGCAGTGCCGAAGCCTCGCGCAGCGAGCCGGTGATGGACGAGGAGCCGGCCGAGCGCCCGCGGCGCAAGGTCAAGGCGGACGGCAAGGCCAGGGCCGACGGCAACGTGCAGGCCTCGGGTGACGGCAAGGCCTCTGCCAATGCCAATGCCGAGGTCGATGCGGGCGCCTCCGTCGAGAAGTGATCGCGGCGATGCGAGGGGCGGCGGGAGAGCGATCTCCCGCCGCCTTTTCATTCACTTACGGCCGGGCTTGCGGACCGGCGCGGTGGGGGGTGTAATCTGGACGCGTGGACAAGCCGTAGGAGGGCCCTGCCGATGCACGACGAGCTGACCACGCTGCCCGGGATCGGTCCCGCCATCGCCGCCGATCTCAGACACCTGGGCATTCACTCGATCAAAGACCTCGCCGAATCGAATCCCGAACAACTCTTCCAGCGACTCCAGAGAATCACCGGGCACGAACAGGAACCCTGTCTCCTGTACACATTCCGCTGCGCGACGTACGCCGCGCGCACGCCCGAGCCGCAGCCCGAGCTGCTCAAGTGGTGGAACTGGAAAGACCGCCGCCTCGACGATTGAATGGGGACGCATCCCATTTGACGCGCGACGAATGAAAACGAGGGGACGCACTCCGTAAGGGGTGCGTCCCCGTTTGTCGTCAGTCGTCCTCCTCCGACGGCGACTCCGCGTCCGAATAGACCGCGATCAGCTCCAGGTCGCCGTCCCGCACCAGACCGACGTGCGGGCAGTAGGTCTTGAGTGACTCGTGCCCGGGTTCCAGAGGCGAGGTTTCGGTGATCTCGACGCAGTTCCGGAACACGCCGGCCGGCACCTCGACCTCGAAGCCCATCGACGTGTGCTCCGCGCGGTCCTGCGCGTTCGGAGCGATCTCCTGGTAGTAGCGCGCGCCGAGCAGGAAAGCCCGGTCCGGCATGATGATGCCGGGCCGGGCGCCGGAGCGGCCGGCGAGCCAGGCATCGGGAAGCTTGTTGCCGTCGCCGTCGAACACGTCCTCGCCGAAGTAATAGACGTCGTTCATGGGCGCGCAGGACGCGAAGTAGTTGCGCGAGATTTCCTCGACCTCGCCGTCGGCGGTCTCGTACTCCTCGACCACCCGCGTGCGCACGGAGACGCGCTTTCCGTCGTGGTGAAAGCGGATGTCGCGGGTACGGTCGAGCACGGTGATCCAGAGTTCCTCGAGCTCGTCGCACTCTCCGGCCTGCAGGCAGCGCACGTTGCTGAGGTAGAGCTGGCGGCCCGGGACCAGCTTGAAGAAGGCATTCCTGCCCTGCGACTGGAAATCGCAGGCGGCGATCGGGAACTGGTCGGTGAAGCCGTCGCCATCCGCGGTCGCGGCGGCGAGTGGCGCCGCGGAGGCGAGCGCCAGGATGAGTGATCGGTGCAGGGCTGACATAAGACGCTCCTTTGCCGGAATTGCGGTACTTGCGTCACATTCGATGCGCGCCGCGCAATAATCCTTCGGATAAAGGGGATGCATCCCTTTGACCGAAGGATTCAGGCCGCCGGGGCGTCCAATCCGACAATGGCAGACCTCGCGCACGTCGACCGGGCCGTGGCCCGCCGCATCCTGGGCGGCGACGAGGCCGCGTTCCGCGACCTGTTCGACCGCTTCTTCCCGAGGCTGTACCGCTTTGCGCTCGCGCGCCTCGGCGGCGACGCGGAGACCGCCCGCGATGTCGTGCAGCAGACTTTCTGCAACGCGATCGAGCGCCTCGACAGCTACCGCGGCGAGGCGGCGCTGTACACCTGGTTCTGCCAGATCTGCCGCAACGCGGTGGCCGACCACTACCGGCGCAGGGGCGCGGGCGCGCTCCGCGTCGTGCTGCTCGAGGACCAGCCGAACGTGCGCGCGATCCTCGAGGCCCTGACCGCGCCCGCCGCGGACGAGCCCGAGACGGGCGCCTGGCGCTCGCAGGTGCACCGCTTCGTCGAGGCCACGCTCGATGCGCTGCCGGGACGCTACGGCGAGGTGCTCGAGTGGAAGTACCTCGACGGTCTGTCGGTGCGCGAGATCGCCGGGCGCCTCGAGATCGGCGAGAAAGCGGCCGAATCGCTGCTCACGCGCGCGCGCGACGCCTTCCGCGAGGCCATCGTCGAGCTGGCCGGCGCGGCGCAGGAACTGGCCACGCCGCTCGAGACCCAACCCGGATGAACCGCATGGACAAGTCGCAGGACCTCGTGGAGTCGCTGATCCGCACGGCCGGCCGCCGCGTGGAGCCGCCGGAGGA
>DATBLN010000107.1:0-16780 GCA_036555345.1 Steroidobacteraceae bacterium | reverse complement strand
TCGTGGGCGACCGCGAGATCCTGCGCGGCGATACCGAGCGACTTGTAGACGGTGACTTCGCTGTCGGCGCCGCGCCCCCGGACCTTGCCGGCGAGCACCTCGCCGATCTCGCCGCGGATGTGCTGCGCGGCCAGTGGCCCCATGGCATCCAGCAGGTCGCCGGCCTCGGCCATGGCCGAGGTGCGCAGGTCCACGTAAAACGCGGACTTGGCAATGAGCCCGGCATCGGCCTCGGCGGTCTTCGCCGAGCAGGCGCCGATCAGGTTCACGTGCGTGCCGCGGCGGACCCAGCCGCCGCTCAAGATGGGAGTGGGCGAGGAGGTCGTGGTGCAGACGATGTCGGCCTCCGCGACCGCACGCTCCACGTCCGGGCCCACGGATGCCGGGATGCCGAGCGCCTGCTGCGCGCGCGCGGCGAGTGCGCCCGCCTTTTCCGCCGATCTGCCCCAGATGGTCACGGAGCTGAGCTCGCGCACCGCGGCCATCGCGTGCACGTGCGCCTCGGCCTGCTCGCCCGTTCCAAGGATGGCGAGCCGGCTCGCGTCCTGGCGCGCGAGCGCGCGCGTGGCGACCGCGGAGGCGGCGGCCGTGCGGATGCCGGTGATGGCATGCGCGTCGAGGATGGCGACCGGCGAGCCGGTTGCCGGGTCGAACATGACCACCAGGCCCTGGTGGGAGGGCAGGCCGGCCTGCGCATTGTCCGGGTACACGGCGATCAGCTTGGCGCCAAGGCTCGCGGGTCCGGAGACGTAGCCCGGCATGGCAGCCAGGATGTTGCCGGTGCCTGGCAGCCTGAACCCGAGGCGCACCGGCATGACGGCGCCGCCGGCGGAAACCGTGCGCATGACCGCATCCACGATCTCGATGCAGTCCGCCATGGGCATCAGTCGGCGGACGTCGTCGCCGCCGAGGACCAGCAGTTCGCGCGTCCCGCTCACCGCCGGGGACTCAAGGGCCGCCCGCGATCGCGGGCGGCGTCGTGAACGGCCGGATGCCGACCGCCTGGTAGATTTCGGACGGGAAGTAGACCGCGCCGTCCTTCACGACCATGCGCGCGCGTCGCACCGCGCGGATGTCTGCCGTGGGATCGCCCTCCAGCAGGACAAAGTCCGCGAGCCGTCCCGGCGCGATGCGGCCCTGCTGCTGGTCGAGCCCGAGGTACTGGTCGGAGCGCAACGTGCCGAATCGGAGCGCCTCGACCGCCGGAATCCCGGCCTGTACGTACAGCTCGAGCTCGCGGTGCACGGTGAAGCCGGTGCCGTCGTCGGTGCCCGGCAGGAGTTGCACGCCCTGGCGGTAGAGAAGCCCCAGGATCTCGAGCAGCTTCGCGAACGACCTGACGTAGTCCGCGTCGTGCTCGGGCGACTTGAAGGTCACGAACGAGCGCTTGCGGTAGCGCTGGTAGCCGACGGGCGTGTGGTCGAGGTAGGGCGCATCGCCTTCTGCAACCTTGCCGGCGCGCGAAAGCATCAGCCGCTCGAGGATCACGGCGGTCGGGTCGAGCGCGGTGCCGTGCTCCCTGAAAAGCGCGAGCGTGTGCTGCACGCGCTCGCTCGCGACATCCACCGTGTAAGCCCGCTCGCCGATGGCGGTGAGCCGCAGCGGCGTGCGCGTGTCCTCCTCGGGGCCGAGGATCCAGCCGAGCACGAGCTGGTTGATGTGGTTGATCTCGTCGTAGCCGTCCTCGATCGCGCGGTCGGGCGACATGAAGGCCGGCACGTGGCCGCTGACGCTGAGGCCCAGCCGATGCGCCTCGTCCGCCATCGGCCTGACCCACTCCGGGTTCATGGAATTGTAGATCTTGATGTGGCGGTAGCCGTGGTCGGCGTACCAGCGCACCTGCGCGAGCGCCTGCTCGAGCGACTCGACGATGACGCCGATGCGCGCGGAATGCGGGCTGCGGCCCTCGATGAGCCCCGCGCGCACCGTGCGGGGACCGGCGAGCTCGCCCGAGTCGATCTTCCCGACGAGCTCGAGCAGCCGCTCGTTGTCGTTGCCGAGGTCGCGCACCGTCGTGACGCCGGCCGCGAGGTAGAGGAGCGCCGACCAGCCGTTGAGGTGGCTGTGCATGTCGTGCAGGCCGGGGATCAGCGTGCCGCCGCCGCCGTCGATCGTGACCTCGCCGGCGGAATCGTCGCCGCGCGCCGCCGCCCGCACGCTCGCGATGCGGTTGCGATAGACGACGACGGTGACGGGCTCGCCGGTCGTGCCGGTCTCCGGGTCGAAGACGCGCACGTTGGTGATGCGCAGGGGCGCGTCGAACCTTCGCGCGAGCCGCTGCTGCAGGCGCCCGAGCTGCGCCATCTGCACGCGGCGCGCGATGGCGGCGAGCGCGGGCGCCTGCGCCTCGAAGCCCTCGCGCAGCACGATGGAGGATCCCGCGCTCGGCAGGGCGAACAGCCGGCCGTCGCGGTCGAGCACGACCATGTCCGGCGTAAGCGCGAGACCGCTCATCGAATAGACGGCGACCGGCGTGCCGCCGATCTCGAGTTCCTCGAGCAGCTCGATCCGCAGGCGGCCAGTGGGCACCACGTCGAGCGCGCCGTCCGGGGCGGCGAGCAGCGCGCGCGCGCTCAGGCCGACGCTCCAGGGGCTCGCGTCGTTCGGGATGTAGAGGCGCGGCGCCGCGGCCGGGACGCTGCCGGCATCGGCCTGGCTCTCCCAGGTCGCCTTGCCGTCGGCCCAAGAATAGCGCTCGCGCACCGTGCCGCCGAAGGCCGTGTTGCCGTCGACGGTCCACGCCACCGGCAGCCCGTCCTGCAGCTCGATGCGCTCGGCGAGCTTCGGCCCGCGGCCGTTGTTGCTGACGTCGTAGGCGATCGTGACGAGGTCGCCGTCCACGTCCGCGGCCAGGGAGCCGACGACCTCGCCGCCGGACATCACCGTGTAGCGCTCGGTCCCGGCGGCGATCGCGGGACTCGCCACGAGCGCGACAACGCACCACAGCGGGACCGCCGCCGCGCGGGCGCGGCGCATCAGGCGCGATCCCCGGGGTACTCGCGCAGGCAGGCGACGAGCTGCCCGAGCCCCGCCGCGAGCTGGTCGGTCGGCTGGCCGAAGCCGATGCGGATGTGGCCGGGCGCGCCGAAGTACTCGCCCGGCGCGATGCCGAGCAGCGAGCGTTCCCAGGCCCAGGCGGCGAAACGGCGCGTGTCCTGGATGCGGGTGAGGCGCGGAAAGTACATGCAGCCGAACTCCGGGACCTGTCCCTCGATCAGTCCCGCCTTGCGCAGGCTCTCCGCGGTGTCGAGCACGAGCGGGCGGTTGCGGGCCAGCAGGCCGCGCCAGTATGCCTCGTAAGGCTCGATCTCATCGAGCACGAGCGAGGCGATGCCGTGCGTGATCTTGGAGGAGCCGGACTCCAGCTCCGCGTAGACCGGGCGGATGCGCTCGAGCAGCGGTTCCGCGGCGATGATCCAGCCGCACTTGAGCGCGTGCAGCCCGTACACCTTGGTCAGGCTGTTGACGCTGATGAAGGAGGCATCGAGCGCCGCCGCCGGCCCGCCGCGGCGCGATCGCGGCACGAAGTCGCCGTATACCTCGTCCACCACGACCGGGATGCCGCGCGGGTTCACGACCGCGGCGATGGCGCGAAGCGCGGCGTCGTCCAGGTAGGCGCCGGAGGGATTGTGCAGGTTGGTCAGCACCACGAGCTGCGTATCCGGCCTGAGCGCCGCCGCGAGGCGGCCGGGGTCGACGCCGTAGCCGGGCGGCGAGCGCGGCAGGTAATCGACCGTCGCGCCGCGGTGCTCGGCGAGCCGCGGCAGCAGGTCGAAGTACGGCCGCTCGATCAGCACGCGCCTGCCCGGGCCGAGGAAGGTGCTGAACAGGTGCCGCAAGGCGCTCGTGCAGCCGGTGGTCGTCAGGATGCGGTCGGGCGCCACGCCGTAGCGCCGTGCGATCGCATCGAGCAGGAGCGGGCTGCCCCAGCCGAAGGTGCTGTGAATGCGGCCGGTTCCGCCGCCCTCGAGGGCGCGCCGCGAGCTCTCGTAGAGGAGTTGCGACGGCTCCGCGATGGTGCTGTCCGAGAGCATCAGGCCGCGGCTGCCGCCGCGCATCAGCTCGAACAGCTCGCGGTACCAGGCCGAGTAGGCGGTCCGGGCGAACGGGCCGGCGTCCGCCACCCGGCTGTCGTCAGGCGCCCGCATCCCTGCGCCGGCTTACTGCCGCACCGTCACCGCGAGGTAGTACTGGCGACCGAGGATGTCGCCGTAATACAGGGTCGGGTAGGACGGCTGCTCGTCGGTCAGGTTCTCGACGCCCGCGCGCACCGAGAACTGCTCCGAGATCTGGTACTGAGCCGAGACGCTGTGGCGGTAGTTCGCGCTCAGCCTCGGGTCCGGGTTGTTCTCGATGGTCGACTCGCGCAGCACCTTGGTGCCCGGCAGCCAGTTGAGCGCGTAGGCGAGGCGCCACGGGCCGCGGTCCCAGCGCGCGTCGAAGCGCGCGCGCCAGTCGGGCTGGGCCGCGCTGCCGTCCGTGCGCGTCAGGTCGACGCCCGTGACCGAGGTCTCGAGCAGCGCGACGTGCGTCGCCTCGAGGTTGAGCCCGAGGTTGCCGCCGCCGAGCGCCCCCTGCCAGGCGATGTTGTAGGTCTCGCCGCGGAACTTGATCGAGCCCGCGTTGAAGGTCACCGCGGAGCTTGCGATCACCGTGCCGACGGCATCGCGCGTCGTGACCGCGCAAATGTCGGCGGGCTGCGGCGAGCTGTCGAAGCAGGTTGCGAGGAAGTTCTGCGGCGTGAAGAACGACAGGCCGTCCTCGAGGTCCACCTCCACGCGGTCGGCGACGATCGAAAGGCCCGGCGCGAAACGCGGCTGCAGCACGACGCCGTAGGTCCAGGTGTCGGACAGCTCGTTGCGCAGGTCCGGGTTGCCGCCGCGCGTGATGACCGCGATCGGGAAGTTCTCCGCCGGGTCCTGGAATGTCGCGAGCGGCCCGTATCCGGGGTTGGCCGCGAACAGCGCCTCGCAGTTCGCCCGGCGGACCGCCGGGTCCGGGCCGAGGTTGATGCGGTCGACGTCGCAGGGATCCTGCGCGATCGCCTCCAGGCCGGAGGTGACCGGCGAGAACAGCTGCGCGAGGTTCGGCGCGCGGAAGTTCCGGCTGCGCGAGACGCGAAGCGCCAGGTCGTCCACGATGCTCCAGCGCAGGCCCGCGTTCCACACCTCCTCGGTGCCGGCGATCGAGTTGTCCACGGTGCGGAATGCGCCGGTCAGCTCGAGTCCCCGCACCCCCGGCACGGCGAGGTCGCCGCCCACGAGCGGCACCGCGACCTCCAGCGAGTACTCGTGGGTGTTGTAGCGGCCGGACTGCGGCGGCGTCGCCACCGCGCCTCGCCCGAGGCCGAGCTGCGCGGCGTCGGTCGGGATGAAGACCGAGCGTTCGCTGCGGTGTTCGTAGGCGAGGCTGAACTTGGCGTCGCCGCCCGGCAGCGTGAACAGCGTGCCGCCGAGGGTCGCGAGCCAGTCGTACTGCGTGTTCTCGAAGTCCTGGCCGAGCTCGATGTTGACGTAGTCGCGCATGGCCTGCGTGACGTTGCCGACGCCGAACGGGTTGATCGCCACGCAGTCGGGATCGTCGTTCGAGGGATCGGCGTCCACGTTGATGCCGCAGGCGGGGCCGGTCGGGCCCGGGCGCGCGTTGATCGCGTTGTTGAAGCGGGTCTGCCAGATGCCCCAGCTGCGCACCGCGCCGCCGGTGCGCGCATAGCTGCCGGACAGGCTCCAGTAGAAGTCGCGCCCGGCGCCCCCGAACTCGCCGTCGAGCGCCAGCACGCTGCGGAAGGTGTCGAGCTCGCGCGTGCCGGTGCGGTCGTTCAGCAGGTCCGGCCAGAACTTCGACAGCGATACGGGCAGCGGCGCCCCCGCGGCCCAGCCAAAGCCCGAGTTCGGCCCGAACAGCGCCGGGTTGGCGTTCAGGAAATCGATGATCGTCTGGCGCGCCGAGGCGCTCAGGAACGGGTTGGCGGCCGCGACCGCGATCACGCCGGAGCCGGTGGCCGCGCTGTTGAGGATCGTGTTCGAGGCCTGCGCCGCGAACGGGTCCTCGCCCTCGACCTCGGAATAGAGCAGCTCCGTCGACAGGCGCACGCGGTCGGTCAGGTCGTAGTGCGCGAGCAGGTTGGTATTGCGCCTTTCGACGCCCGAGTACAGCGCGCCGAGGTCGACGTAGGTGAAGCCATCGCCGCCGGAGGCGAAGGGGATGGAAGGACCGGCGCTCGGGAACACCCCGGGGTCGAAGGCGACCAGGCCGGTGCCCGCATCGTTGAACTGGGCCGGCGTGCCGACGCCGGCGAACTGGTTGTAGCGGATGCCGTCGATCGTGATGAACGCCCGCGTCGGGAACGCGACCGGGCTCGGCGGCGCGAACAGCACGCCGTTGTAGTTGAACTCCCAGAAACGCGCGTCGAACACGGGCACCAGCGACGAGATGCCGTCGCTCGGGCCGGTGTCGGCCGGGTTCGCCATCGTCACGCGGGCGAGGGCCGAACGGGGCCGCTCGGTGCTGTACAGCGGCTCGGTCTTCGACCACTCGAGGTTCACGGCGACGTTGCCGCGCCCGGCGAAGTTCGCGCCCCAGGTGATGCGCCCGTTCATGACCGGGTAGTCGTCGCGATCGGTCTGGCCGTAGCGGGCGTCGAACTCGAGGCCTTCGAAGTCGTCGCGCAGCACGTAGTTGATCACGCCTCCCATCGCGTCGGAGCCGTACACGGCCGCGCCGCCGCCCTGCACGATCTCCACGCGCTGCAGCAGGCCGGTCGGGATGATGTTGGTGTCCACCACGCTGTCGTTGGTCGAGCCCGAGAGCGAGCCCGGCACGCCGAAGCCGCTCGCGGTGCTGACGAAGCGCCGGCCGTTGACGAGCGTCAGCGTGCGGCCCGGGCCGAGGCCGAACAGCGCCGGCACCTGCTCGCCGCCGCCGCTGCTCGCGCCGTTGAAGGGCGTCAGCGGCTGCGAGGGGACGACCGAGGTGGACTCGTTCAGCACCTGGCCCACCTGCACGAAGCCGCGGTCCACGAGCTGCTGCTGGTCGATGACCAGCATTGGCACGGCGGTGTCGGTGGCGGAAGCCTCGCGCCGGATGCGCGATCCGGTGACGACGACGGGCTGCAGCGCGTCCTCGGACTGGGCGAATGCGCTGCCGGCCGGCAGGAGCGCGGCGGTCGCGCCGGCCCCGAGCGCCGCCGCGATGAAGAGCCGGAGCGGCCTCGGCCGCAGGGATTCGCTGGGTGCATGCCGCGCAGAGGTATTCATCGTCGTTCTCCCCCAAGAAACGGTGCCGATGCCCCGCCGTGCCGGTCCGGCGCGGGTTTGCATCATTCTGCGAGCCGGCAGGCGACATTTCTTTGCGTAATCGGCGGGCCTTCGGGCCGCCGGTGCATTGATCATGCAGCGCCGCCCGGCCGGTCATGCACAACTATGCCGCGTTCCCGGGCGGGGTCGCGTGAATAGGCAAGCAAATGCCGTCGGCGCGCGTTTATTCTTCCGGCAGATCCGGAGGCGTCATGCGTCGCATCCTGCCGACCCTGCTGCTCGCGTGCCAGGCCCTGGCCGCGTCCGCGGCCACGACTCCCGAGCCTGCATCGCCCCCGGCATTCGATCTCGTGCTGACCCCGCGACTGACCGCGGGCGTCGTCTCGGCGCTCGACGTCGAGATGCGCATCGCGAAGCCGGCCGTGCCCGCGGGCGAGACGCTCTTGCGCATGCCGACGCTGATCGTCTCGATCCCGGGCGCGCGCATCGAGGGCGATGCGATCGAGGTGCAGGACGCGGCGGGCGAGATCGCGCTGACGGTCGAGGACGAGCCGCCGCTGCCGCACGGCAACTTCCGGCGCTGGCGCGTCGCGCGCGCGACGGAGGGCGATGTCACCGTCCGCTACCGTGCGCTGCCGCGCGAGGTATCGGCCGCGACCCGGCCCGGCCCGCTCTACGACCTGCGCGCCGAGGGCGGCGGGCTCTCCGCCGCCGGCATCAACTTCCTCGCGCTGCCCGAAAACGAGCTGGACTGGCGCGTGCGGCTGAAGTGGGACCTGTCGGCGTTCGGTCCGGGCGCGATCGGCATCTGGAGCCTGGGCGAGGGCGAGGTCGAGGCCGTCGCGCCGATGGACCGCCTCGCATTCTCCTACTACGCCGCCGGGCCGCTGCGCCGTTACCCGGCCGAGGGAGGAGGCCGCTTCTCGATGTACTGGTTCGGCGACCCGCCTTTCGACACGGCCGCGGTCGCGGACCAGATCCGGCGCATGTACGAAGAGGCCGCGGCGTACTTCGAGGACGCGGATTCGTCCTACCGCATCTTCGTGCGCAAGCAACCCTATGCGAGCGGCGGCGGCACTGCGCTCAGGCAGTCGTTCATGTTCGGCTGGCACGAGGGCGACCCGCCGACGCCCGACAACCTGCGCGGGCTGCTCGCGCACGAGATCACGCACAACTGGCCCGCCATGCAGGGCGAGCACGGCGAGACCTCGTGGTATTCCGAGGGCGCGGCCGAGTACTACTCGATCCTGTTCCTGTACCGCGCCGGGCTCTACACGACGGCGGAATTCCAGGACGCGATCAACCGCCGCGCCTCCGGTTACTACACCAATTCGCTGCAGCGCCTCAGCAACCAGGAAGCGGCCGAGCGTTTCTGGAGCGACGGCAGCGCGCAGCGCGTGCCCTATGGCCGCGGGTTCATGTATCTCACCGCCGTGGACACCGCGATCCGCGCGAAGTCGGGCGGCGCGCGCACGCTCGGCGACCTCGTGCGCGAGATGCGCAAGCGCCAGCTGCGCGATGAGCCCTACGGCATCGAGCAGTGGCTGGAACTGCTGACCGCGGAGCTGGGGCCGCAGGCGAAGCAGGACTACGAGGCGATGGTCGCGGGCCGGCTCCAGGTGCCGCCGGCCGGCTCGTTCGGGCCCTGCTTCCGGCCCGAGCCGCGCAGGGAACGCGTGTTCGAGCTCGGCTTCGATGCGCGCGCGGCGGGGCGCGTGCCCGGCAAGATCACCGGGCTGGTCGCGGGCTCGGCCGCGGAGCGCGCGGGGCTGCGCGAAGGCGACGAGGTGCAGGAGGCGGTATTCGTCGGCAGCTCGTTGGTCGCAGACGAAACGGCGACGCTGACGGTGAAGGTCCTGCGCGATGGCGAACCGCTCGCGGTCACGTTCCTGCCGCGCGGCGCGGAGGTCGATTCATGGCAATGGGTGCGTGTCCCGGAAGTCCCGGAGTCGGAGTGCATGCGGTAGAACGGTTCGGGGCGGTTGCGCCCGCGGCGCTGCTCGCGGCGCTGCTGGTCGGCACAACGGCTGCACTGGCGCAGCAGGGCCCGCCGCAGCCGGCGCCGCCGGTGGCGACGCGCGTGTCCGAGAAGCCGGTGTCCTTTGCCGACCTGCCTGCGCCGCAGCGCTTCGAGACGTCGCACCAGATCACGGTGCGCGGCAAGGGGCTGCGCTATCGCGTCGTCGCCGGCGAAACCTACATCACCAGCCTCTTCGGCGAACCGATCGCGAGCCTGTTCTCCTTTTCCTATTTCCGCGACGGTCCGCGGGACCCGTCCCGGCCGGTGCTGTTCGTGTTCAACGGCGGTCCCGGCGCGGCCTCGCTCTGGATGCACATCGGCGCGATGGGGCCGCGCCGCGTGGTCCTGACGCCGGAGGTCAACCCGTCCAACACGCCGCCCTTCGGGCTCGAGGACAACCCGCTGACGCTGCTCGACTCCGCCGACCTCGTGTTCATCGACCCGGTCGGCACGGGCTACAGCCGCGCGCTCGGCAATGCGAAGCCCGCGGACTTCTTCGGCGTGGACGAGGACGCCGACTCGATCGCGCGCTTCATCGAGCGCTGGCTCACCGAGCACGGCCGCTGGAACTCGCCGAAGTACCTGCTGGGCGAGAGCTACGGCGTGATGCGCGCGGCGGTGCTGACGCGGGCGCTGCTGGGCGGGCCGTTCTACGGCGGCGTGATGCGCGGCATCACGGTCAACGGCGTGATCCTGGTCGCGGGCGGAATCTCCGCGGGACCGCGGGCGCAGCCGGATACGGCGGAGAAGCCGCAGGCGCCCGATCCCGCCGTCGGGTCGTCCCTGCCGGGCATGGCGGTGACCGCCTGGTACCACGGGAAGATCCCGCGCGAGGGCCGGAACGGCCCGCAGCTGTATGAAGAAGTGCGGCAGTTTGCGGTCGATGCATACGCGAAGGCGGTGTTCGAGCTCGACAACGGCCGCCTGCCGGATGCCGAACGCGACCGGATCGCGGCGCGCCTCGCCGGCTACACGGGCATCCCGGCCGGCGAATGGAGCGCGGGCAAGCTGCGCATTCCCATGCAGAAGTTCCTGCGCACGGTGCTCGCGGATCGCGGGCTGGAGGCGGGCAGCTACGACAGCCGCTATACGCTGCCGCTCGCCGGCAGCGGCAACGATCCCGTCGCCGACGATCCCGGCATGGGACGCTACACGCCGGGCTTCGTCGCGGCGTTCCACGGGATGCTGACCGGCGAACTCGGCGTGGAGATGCCGGTGCCGTACAACTCGATCACCTGGGCCGAACTCAACTTCAAGTGGAACTGGAATCGCCCGGCGCTGCAGGCCGGGCTCACGACCGGCAGCGACCTGGCAGTCGCAATGCGGCGCACGCCGGCGCTGCGCGTGCTGGTCGCGACCGGCCTCTACGACATGGTGGTGTCGCCCGCCTCCGTCGAGCACGGCATCCGGCAGAGCGGCGTGCCCGAGGAGCGCGTGACGTTCCGCCGCTACGACTCCGGCCACATGCTCTATCTCGGCGGCACGCTGCAGGCGTTCTCCGACGACCTGCACGCGTTCATCGCGGCCGGATCGCGGCCGTGATTGCCGCCATGCCGGTGCGCGGGCTGGCGGTCGCGCTCGCGCTGGCGACGGGTCCGCTGCTCGCCGGCGGCACGCCCGCGGCATTCGCGGAAGAGGGCGCGGCGCCTGCGCTGCGCGCGCTCTTGTCTGCCGTCACCGAGCACCGCGGCCGCTTCGGGGGCGAGAGCATCCGCTACCGCGCGGAGGTCGCCGAGAATTTCGTTCCCGGCGCCGACGGCAAACCGGCCGGCGCGGTGGTGACGATTTCCTATCTGCGCCGCGACGCCGATGCGGCGACGCGGCCGGTGACGTTTCTGTTCAACGGCGGGCCCGGCGCCTCGACCACGCCATTTCATTTCGATTTCTTCGGGCCACGGCGGCGGCTCGGCGAGGGCGACGAGCAGTGGATGGTCGAGAATGCCGACAGCCCGCTGGATGCCACCGATCTCGTGTTCATCGATCCGGTCGGCACGGGCTACAGCCGCCCGCTCGCGGGCAGCGACGGCGCGCAGTTCTGGAGCCGGACTTCGGATGCCGCGTCGGTCGCCCAGGTGATCAAGGACTGGCTGCGCGGCCACGGGCGGGAGGGATCGCCGCGCTATCTCGCCGGGCAGAGCTACGGCACCGTGCGCGCGGCGACCATGCTCGCGAACGCCGCCGACCTCGAGTTCGACGGCGTGCTGCTGTTCGCGCTGGTCGGCAATGCGGAAGGCAGCGAGATGCCGCAGGTCGTGTCGCTGCCGACCATGGCCGCGATCGCCTGGTACCACGGGCGCATCGAGCGCGGAGGGCGGAGCGTCGAGCAGGCGTTCGACGAGGCGGTGGAGTTCGCGCGCGGCGAGTACGTCACCGCGCTCATCAAGGGCGCGAGCCTGCCGCCGGAGGAGCGGCGGGCGGTCGCGGCGCGCATGGCGGCGCTCACCGGGCTGCCGGCGGAATTCATCGAGAAGCGCCGGCTGCGCGTCTCGAAGGAGGACTTCTACCTGAACCTGCTGAAGGACCAGGGACTGCGCACCGGCCAGCTCGACGGCCGCGCCACCGCGCGGCTCGACGCACCGCCGCAGCGCCCGCCCTACGACGACCCCGGAATCAGTTACACGCCCGACCCGCCGCCGCCGGCGCCGATGAAGGCGCGGACCGCCGGATCCGAGGACTCGGCGCTCGAGCGCTACTTCCGGCAGGAGCTGCGCTTCCAGAGCCCGGAGCGCTACATCGCGCTCAACCTCGACGTGAACCAGGCCTGGAAACCCGAGGGCGCCTGGGGCGAGGGCACGCCCTTCCAGTCCACCGAGGCAATCGCCGCGGCGATGCAGGCACGGCCGAAGCTGCGCCTGTTCTGGGTGACCGGGCTCTACGACCTCTCGACGCCGGCGTACTCCGGCCGCTATGCGCTCGACCGCGCCGGCGTCCCGGCGGACCGGCTGACGGCGGTGCAGCTTCCGGGCGGCCACTCCGTCTACAAGGATAAGGCCAACCGCCGGGCGCTCGCCGACGCCGTGCGGCGGTTCGTGACCGCGGCGCGATGAAGCCGGCCCGCCGAGCGGCGCTCCCGTTCCTGCTCGCCGCCGCGGCGGCCATCGCGCAGGCCGCGGCAGCGGCGCAGGCGGCGCAGGCGGCAACCTGGGCGCCGCTCGCATCCGGCGACGAGGCGATCGTCGTCACGCGCCATCGCGTCGAGACCGCGCGCGGCGTGCTCGAGTACGAGACGCGCGCCGGGCGCCTCGCGATCCGCCGCGACGACAACGGCGAGGTGCGCGCACACGTCTTCTTCGTCGCCTACGTCATGCCGGGCAAGGCGAAACAGCCGCGCCCGCTCACCTTCGCCTGGAACGGCGGGCCGTCGGTGCCGGCGGTGCTGCTGCACACGGAGCTGCTCGCGCCCTGGCGGCTCGAGGGCGGCGCCTTCGTCGTCAACGACGACACGCTCCTGTGGGAGTCCGACCTCGTGTTCGTGGACCCGGTCGGCACCGGCTTCAGCAGGCCGGCCGCGCCCGCGTTCGAGGACGAGTTTTACGGCACGCTCGGCGATTTCGCGGCGACCGCCGAGTTCATCCGCGCCTGGCGCGCGCGCTTCGACGCCGGGCGCCAGCCGCTCTACCTGCTCGGCGAGAGCTACGGCACCTGGCGCGCGGGCGGCACCGCGGAAATTCTGGCCTCGCGCGGCACACCGGTCGCGGGCGCGATCCTGATCTCGGGCGGCGTGCCGGGCTCGCAGATGCCGTTCGCCTTCATGGACGCCTGGGCGATTCCGGCGCGCACCGCGGCGGCATTCGCCCACGGCCGCCTCGAGCCGGAACTGCTGCGGGATCGCGCGCGGACCATGGAAGCGGTCGCCGCCTGGATCGCAGGCCAGTACCTGCCCGCGCTCGAGCGCATCGGCGAGCTGGGCGATGCCGGGCGCGAGGCGATCGCGCGCGACCTCGCGCGGTATACGGGCCTTGCACCCGGCCAGATCGACCGCCAGACGCTCGTGATGGGCAACCGCGCGTATCTCGCGGCGTTCAACGGCGGTGATCCTGCGAAGACGCTCAACATGTTCGACATGCGCATCGCCGGGGCCACGCCCCCGGACCCGGGGCGGCGCGACGCGATCCTCGACTACCTGCGCGGCGCGATCGGCTACCGGACCGACCTCGCCTATGACGGCCTCGAGGAGGGCTACCTGCCGGCGTCGGGCCCGGCGCGGCGCAGCATCGGCAGCCGCTGGGCCTACAACCATGTCGAGATCACGCCGGAAGTGATGGCGCGCGCGATGGCGGGCGGCGGACCGCCGGCCTCGCAGCCCTGGCTGCAAAACGCGATGCGCGCGGATCCCGGCCTGCGCGTGTTCGTCGCCGCCGGCCGTTACGATGCGCTCAACCTCTGCGAGGGGAATCCGCTCATGACGCAGAAGCTGGAAGGAGGGCTGGCGCGGCGTTTCACGCACCGCTGCTACGAGGGCGGGCACATGATGTACCGCGACGTGCCGGAGCGGCAGCGCCTGCTGCGGGACCTGGCGCGGTTCGTCGCCGCGCGCTGAGGGCCCTCGCATGCGAATCGCGATCATGTGCATGAAACTCGGCGCGGCAGCGATCGGCGGCCTGCTCCTCGCCATGCCGTCGCCCGCCGCTCCCGCCGATGAGCCCGCGCCGCGGGCTTTCGTCACCCGGCATCGCGGCGTGTTCAACGGCGTCGAGCTCGCCTACACCGCGACCGTCGGCGAGTTCGTGCAGCGCGATGCCGAGGGCAAGGCGATCGCGCGCCTGTTCGCCACCAGCTACCTGCGCGAGGGCGTCGAAGATCGCGATTCGCGACCCGTGTTGTTCCTGTGGAATGGCGGTCCCGGCGCGGCGTCGCTCTGGCTGCACGTCGGCGCCTTCGGCCCGCGGCGCGCCGAGCTGCCGCAGGACCCGGATGCCGGGATCGCGCCGCCGTACCGGCTGGTCCCCAACGGGCACTCGCTGCTGGACGTCGCGGACCTGGTGTTCGTGGACCCGGTCGGCACCGGCTTCAGCCGCCTCGAGGACGAGTCCAAGCTGAAGGACATCTACACCCCGACCGGCGATGCGAAATCGGTCGCGGAGCTGATCCGGGCCTGGGTGCGCGCGCACGGGCGCGAGCGCTCGCCGCGGTTTGCGCTCGGCGAGAGCTACGGAACGATCCGCGCGGTGCTCGTCGCCGACGAACTGAAGCAGGACCTGCCGCTCGACGGCATCTACCTGTTCGGCCAGGGCATCAACCTGGTCGAGACCACGCAGCGGGCCGGCAACATCGTGGGCTATGCGACCAACCTGCCGGCGCTCGCGGCGATCGCCTGGTACCACGGGCGCGCGCACCCGCACTACCGCGACGTCTCGCGCCTGATCGAGGAAGCCTGGTCCTTCGGCATGAAGGACTACCTGTCCGCGCTCGCGAAGGGCGATGCGCTCACCGCGCGCGAGCGCCGGCGCATCGCGCGGCGGCTCGAGGAGATGACCGGACTCGGCGCGCAGTACTACCTGGACAACGGGCTCGTGATCACCAAGCAGCGCTTCCGTGGCGAGATCCTGAAGGATCGCGGGCAGGTGGTCGGCTTCTACGACGGCCGCTACACGGCGCCGGCTGCCGCCGCGGGCGAGCCGATGCCCGATCCTTCCATGAAGATCCGCGAGCCGTTCGTGGCGCTCGCGCGCGAGCAGTTCGCGGGCGCGCTCGCGGTGACGCTCGGCGACGAATACCGTCCCGGCGACCCGGCGGCCAGCCAGTTCGACTGGGGCGTGCCGGCGCATCCGTTCTCGGACTACGACTACGCAGGCACCCTTTCACGGCTGATGCAGTCGCAGTCCTGCCTGCGGCTCGCGATCGGCACCGGCATCTACGACACGACCACGACCGTGGGACCCGCGCGCTACCTCGTGGCGCGCAGCGCCCTGCCGCGCGAGCGCGTCGTCCTGTTCCAGTACGAGGGCGGCCACATGGCCTACTCGAACGAGGCGGCGCTCGCGGCCATGGCGCGTGATGTCAGGGCCTGGCTCGGCGGACCGTCATGCCCGCGGCCGTGACGGCCGGGGTCGCGCAGGTTTGCGGCCCGCCGAGGGCGCGTGGTTTAATGCGCCACAACGCAGGTCGCCGCAAGAATCATGCCAAAATGAAGCGCGGGTCCGCCAAAACGATGCCGGGCGAGCTGGACGCGATCGACCTCAAGATCCTTGCGCTGCTGCAGCAGGATGCCTCGATCTCGACCGCGAGCCTCGCCGAGCGCGTCGGCATCTCGCAGTCGCCCTGCTGGCGGCGTATCCAGCGGCTGCGCGACGAGGGCTACATCAAGGCCCAGGTCGCGCTGCTCGACCGGCTCAAGTTCGGCTACCACATGCAGATCTTCGCGCAGATGAAGGTGACGCGGCTGTCGGATGCCGAGCGCGCCGAGTTCTCGCGCGCGATCGACTCGATTCCCGAGATCGTCGAGTGCTACACCGTGTTCGGCGAGATGGACGTGATGATGAAGGTGCTCGCGCCGGACGTGACCTGGTACCAGGACTTCGTGTTCTCGACCATCATGAAGCTGCCGGGCGTCACCGACGTGCGCTCCATCGTCACGCTGGTGGAGACCAAGAGCACGACCGCGATCCCGCTCAAGACCCGCAAGCTGAGATGAAGCTGACGCGCCGCGAGCTGATGCTGGCCGCCGCCGCGACCCCGGCGCTGCTGCGGCCGGCCCCGGCCCTGTCGGGCGAGCCCGCGGTCCCGCGGCTTCCGGCCAAGGCGGAATTCGCGCCGATGGCGGTCACCTGGCTGGACGCCGGCTCCACGCACCCGATGAGCCTCGGCGCGAAGGCCGCGCTCGAGGAATACCTGCGCATCCGCACGCAGGGCGGCAGCCAGCCCGGCTACAGCATGGGCGAGAAGGAGCGCACGGTCGTCGAGCGCTTCGGCAAGCTGGTCGGCGCGGACCCGGATGAGCTCTGTTTCGTGCAGTCGACCACCATGGGCGAGAACCTGGTGCTGCAGGCGCTCGGAATCCCCGGCTCCGGCGGGCGCATCGTCACCGATGCGCTTCATTTTTTCGGCTCGCACTACACCTATGGCGAGCTCGCGAGAGCCGGCATGGACGTCGTGACGCTGCCGATGGCGGCCGATGGCCGCATCGACGTCGCGGGCTACGAGGCCGCGGTCAACCGCGACACGAAGCTGGTGGCCGTGAGCCTGGTCTCGACCGTCAACGGCTTCGAGCACGACCTCGGGCGCATCTGCGGCATCGCGCACGCGGCGGGAGCGCCCGTGTACGCCGACATCGTGCACGCGGCGGGCGCGGTGCCCACCGACCTGCACGCAAGCGGTGTCGATTTTGCCGCGACGTCTTCGTACAAGTGGCTGATGGGCGACTTCGGGCTCGCATTCCTGTACGCGCGGCGCGGAATCCAGGAGAAGTTGCGGCGGCCCTGGTGGGGTTACCACCAGCTGGCGGAGTTCAGGAGCCACGTATACCCGTACGACGAGCCGGGGCCGGGAGTCGTGAGCTACAAGG
>DATBLN010000083.1:0-8870 GCA_036555345.1 Steroidobacteraceae bacterium | reverse complement strand
CCGGGCATCCGGACTTTCAGTCCATTCGCTTCCTGATGAGCTTCTGCGGCGCCACCTCGCCGATGATGCAGGGCAAGATCCGTGAGTTCATGGGCCCTGAGCGTCGCAGGATCACGATCCCGACGATTATCTTCGGGTCACGGCACGACCCGCTGCTGGCGAATGCGGAACAGATGGCGCGCGACCTCTTCGAGCGGTGCGAACTCGCGATCGCGGACGAGAAGCGGCCTTTTGCGAATCACGCGTTGCCGGAGTCAGTAGAGTCCTACGAGCGCATCGTGAATTTTGTCAGGACACAAGGGGAGCCGCCGCGACCGGGTTAGATGCATGGCTCCATGTCCGGAACCCTTGCGGCCAACATCCCGCCGATGACCCCTCGACTTACGGCAGGTAGGCCGCTTCCAGCTTCGCCAGCTCGGCGTCGGATATTTCGCGATTGGCGGGAGCGTAGTGGGTGCCGTTCCAGGTCCAGACCGGAAACGAGAATCCGGGTCCGACATCTGCAATGTCACGCACGCCGCCGGTGGCGGTGTGCAGAATGGCCAGCATCCGGCCGCGCGCCGAGTAGATTTCGCGCCAGGACGACCCATCACGCATGAACAGGTGTATGCCGGGCCCGTCTCCGTAGCAGCTGGCGAGACTGGGGCCGCCTCCGATCGCGAACAGCGTGGCGGTGCCGACGCTGCCGCCGAGTTCCGCCGGCAGGAACGAGGGAACCACCGGGTCACCGCACTCGTTCACGACGCGCCCGTCGGCGTTGGCCGATAACCCCAGGGCCGAGAGAATGGCAGCCCGGTCGGCATCCGTGAGCCTGCAGGCGGCCAATCCGGCGCACAGCAGGGCGGCGCAGGCCACGAGCGCCGATTTGAAGTCAGTCATGGCTGCTCCCATGATGCAATAAGGGCGCCTGTTCCCCGGTCTGTTTGTCGGATCGCATCCCAGGCACGAGGCCGGAAATGAACCAGTTTACAAAGGATCGCGCAGCCATCGCCAGGCTCACCCCGGAGCAGCATCGCGTGACGCAGCTCTGCGGCACCGAGATGCCGGGTTCTGGCGCCTACCTGCACAACAAGGAGCCGGGCATCTACGTGGACGTCGTCTCGGGCGAGCCCCTGTTCGCCTCGACCGACAAGTTCGACTCCGGGACCGGCTGGCCGAGCTTCACGAAACCCATCGAGCCCGCGAACGTCAAGGAGCTCTCGGATGAGAGTCATGGGATGATCCGGACCGAGGTGCGTTCCGCGCACGGCGACAGCCATCTGGGCCACGTCTTCAACGACGGGCCGCGCAACCGCGGCGGCCTGCGCTACTGCATCAATTCGGCGTCGCTCCGGTTCATCCACCGGGACGACATGGAGAAGGAAGGCTACGGGGCATACCTGGGCCAGGTGGGAGGGAAGCCATGAGCGAGGAACGCGCGATCCTGGCCGGCGGCTGCTTCTGGGGCGTGCAGGACCTGCTCCGCAGGTATCCCGGCGTGATCAGTACGCGCGTCGGCTACTCGGGCGGCAAGACGCCGAACGCGAGCTACCGCAACCATGGCAACCACGCCGAGGCGGTCGAGATCATTTTCGATCCCGCGAAGATCGGCTTCCGGCAGATCCTCGAGTTCTTCTTCCAGATCCACGATCCGACCACGAAGAACCGGCAGGGCAACGACGTCGGCACCAGCTATCGCTCGGCGATCTTCCATACGAGCGAGGAGCAGCGCCGCATCGCCGTGGACACGATCGCGGATGTCGAGGCCTCGGGGCTCTGGCCCGGCAAGGTGGTGACGGAGGTCCAGCCTGCGGGCGATTTCTGGGAAGCGGAACCCGAGCACCAGGACTACCTGCAGCGCAATCCCTTCGGCTACACCTGCCACTTCATCCGGCAGGACTGGGTGCTGCCGAGGCGCAAGAGCGCGTAGTCGGCGCGCGATGGGCGGACGTCCGGGCTAGCGGTTGCGCCGCTCGATATCCTCGAGCAACTGATCGTTTCTCTGAAGGTACTCGTTGAACAGCGCGGCGAATGGCTCCTCGTCGCCGGCGAAGTAACCGACCTGGCGCACGTGAACCTTGCCATCCGTCTCGACGACCTGGCGGGTGATCCAGGCGGGGTGCGCCGGGTGGCGCCTGGTCGTGAAGATGTAGAACGTCCGTGTCGCCTCGTCGGTGAAGCCCACGAGGTGCTGGTCCTTGTAGACCTCCGCCGATGCCTCGTGATTGCTGCGCACGATCTGCAGGTAGCGCTGCCACTGTTCCACCGTGATCCGGGGTGCAGGATAGGGCTGGTACTCCTGGGCGACCGTCGCCGGCGCCGGCCAGAACGTCGCCGGCAGCCATGCGGCGACGCCGAGCAGGGTGGTCGCGATCAACCGGTTCATGAACCGCCAGTGTAGCGGCTTCAGGGCTCGGTGCCGGCACGGGCCGGCGCCACGGCCGGCCGTGGCGCGCGCGATCGGGAGAGCCAGGCGGTGCCGCCCGTGGCCAGGGCCGTGCCCAGCAGGATCACGCCGCAGGCGATCAGCATGCTCGCGGTGATCCGCTCGCCGAGGAAGACCAGGCCCCAGAGCATGCCGAAGAGCGGGATCAGGTAGGTCACCGTGACGGTCTTCGCGGGCCCGATGCGCGCGAGCAGCCGGAAGTACAGGATGTAGGCGAACGCCGTGCAGGCGATGCCCAGCACGACGACGAAGAGCCAGCTCGAGAGCCCCGGCATGACCGGCGGCCAGTAGATCACGGTCAGCGGCATCAGCAGCAGGGTCGCAGCCAGCAGGCTTCCGGTCGCGCTGACCAGCGGCGGCACGCCGGCGAGCCGCTGCTTGGCGAAGTTCGCCGCGAGCCCGTAGGAGAGGCTTGCCGCCAGGCCCGCGAGCGGCGCCCAGATGCCGCTGCCATTGCCGAACGAGACCCGGTCCCAGACCAGGGTCACGACCCCGCCGAACCCGACCACGAGCCCGACGATCGCTGCCGGCGACAGCCGGTCGCGCAGCCAGAAGTACGCGATGACTCCCGCGAACAGCGGCGTGCTGGCATTGAGCACCGCCGTCGCGCCCGCCGTGATGGAAAGCGTCGCAAATGCGAACAGCGAGAACGGCAGGGCGGAATTCATGGCGCCGAGCGCGGCGAGCGGCAGCGCCTTGTCGAGCAGTGCGCCCGCGCCGCCACGCCAGGCCAGCACCGCCAGCAGGAAGCTCGCGGCGATCGCGATGCGGATGCCCGAGAGTGCAATCGGCCCGAACTCCGGCGCGGCGACGCGCATGAAGAGGAACGAGGCGCCCCAGATGGCGCCCAGCAGCAGGAGTTCGGTGCGATCGAGGGTCGTCATGGCCGGCGACAGTACGTTGGCCGGCCATTGCTGTCGCACAGACTCTCTTAAGCCACATTCAGGCCGGCTTAACCTGCGCCTACGCGACCGCCCGCCGCCCGCGCGGAAGTACTATGCTCCGGCCGGACCGTAGTCCCCGGACGAGCCAAAGGCGCCGTGAAGATCGCATTGATCCAGCAGCGGGCGACGAAGGACAGGCGGCAGAACGTCGCACGCGGCATCGCGAATCTCGAGACGGCAGCGCGCAACGGGGCCGCGCTCGCCTGCTACGCGGAACTGGCCTTCGAGTGGTTCCACCCGCAGCGTCCCGCCACCGGCGACGTGCGTGCGCTGGCCGAGCCGCTGGACGGCCCGCTGCTGCGGGCCTTCCGCGACAAGGCGCGCGAGCTCGGCATCGTCGTGGTGCTGAACCTGTTCGAGCGCGCGGACGGCGCGACCTATGACTCCTCGCCGGTGATCGACGCCGACGGCACGCTGCTGGGCGTCACCCGCATGCTGCACATCACCGAGTACGCCTGTTTCCACGAGCAGGGCTACTACGCGCCGGGCGACACGGGCGCGCCGGTGTATCGCACGCGCGCCGGCAACGTCGGCGTCGCCATCTGCTACGACCGTCATTTCCCGGAATACATGCGCGCGCTCGCGCTCGCCGGCGCCGACCTCGTGGTCATCCCGCAGGCCGGCGCGACCGGCGAGTGGCCGGAGGGCCTGTACGAGGCCGAGATGCGCGTCGCGGCGTTCCAGAACGGCTATTTCGTCGCGCTCTGCAACCGCGTGGGCCGGGAGGACTGCCTCGAGTTCGCGGGCGAGTCTTTCGTCTGCGCGCCGGATGGCGCCGTCATGGCCCGCGCGGGGCAGGGAACCGAGGAGATCCTTTACGCGGACGTGAATCTGGCGTCCTGCGAGGAATCACATGCGCGGCGGCTGTTCCTGAGGCACCGGCGGCCCGGGCTCTACGCGGAGTGGTTCACGAAGCCCGAAACCTGACCGGCTCAGGGGATCGGTGACACCCCGAACCACCGCGCGTGCAGCCAGAGCAGGAATACCGCGTACAGCGCAAGTCCGCCTGTGACCGCGATGACATCGTTGGCTGGCGACGCCGGCAGCGCGATCGGCGGCCGCGCGGGGCGGCGAGCGAGCGAAGTGCGGACGGCGATTGCCCACAGGAGGAATACGCCGAACAGCCATACGTCGGCGGAACTTCCATTGGTCAGCAGGTGCGCGACCGCCCACAGCATGGTCGCGAGCAGCAGCGGGTGCTGCGTGCGAGCCCGGATGCGCCCGGAAAGCACCGAGGCGAGCGCGAGGGTGAAAACCGGCAACATCAGCAACGCCGCGATGTAGCGCAGCCAAGACGGCAATGCGTACAGCAGGGTGGAGGACGCCCGCGCCGTGCCGTAACCCGTCACGAGCAGGTAGAACCCGGTCAGCGCGATGACGGAGTAGACGCCCTGCCAGGCCCTCGCGCCCAGGCGCTCCGCGATGCGGTTGCGCCACGGGAGCGCGAGCATCGAGATCGAGTGAACGCCGAAGAAGACCGCCAGTCCGAGAACGAACCTGGTCATGACGCACCGCAGCCGGCCATCCGTCCGGCAATCGTATCACCGCGTCGTTCACTGCGGGGGGAGCAGACGTCCGACAGCGACCAGGTTGCGCTGGTAATAAGGCGTGTCGATGAACTCGATGCGCACGGCGCCGCCGCTCGATGGCGAGTGCACGAAACGGCCGTCGCCCAGATAGATGGCGACATGCGAGAGCTGCTCCTGGTCACGGAAGAACAGCAGGTCGCTCTTCGCGGCCCGCTCGAGCGGAATCTTCTGCGCGGCGTCGAACTGCTGCCGCGACGTTCGCGGCACCCGGTGTCCGTTCGACCCGAAGGCGTAGTAGACGAGGCCGCTGCAGTCGAAGCCGTCGCTCGGATGCGCGCCGCCGTAGCGGTAGCGGACGCCGACCATCGTGACCGCGAGGTCCGCAATGGAGGCCCGCACATCGGCGGTTGCGGGCACCGCGGTCGTGACCGGCGCGGATTGCGCCGCCGCCGCTCCATGCTCCGCAGTCCCTTGCACGGGCGTACCGGCACATCCGGCCGAGAGCAACGCGATTGCCAGGATGGCGGGCAGGCCGCGCGAACGCATCACAACGCCTTGCGATTCCGATGACGCCTGTTCACTTGCGCGCGCTTCCTCCCGTACATCGCAATATCCGCCTGTGAGAGCAGGGCCTCGAGCGGCTTGTCCCCCGCCGGCGGGAGGTCCTCGACGCCGATGCTCATCGAGAGGCTGTACGCCTGCCCGCCCAGCTTGTTGAACTCGTCGATCGCGTCCTGGAGCCGGTGGCTGCCACTGCGCGGGTGGCCGTGCCGGTCCATGAGCTCGAGCACCGCGAACTCGTCGCCGCCGATGCGCCCGACGACGTCGGTCTCGCGGAACACCCGGGCGAGGATCTGCGCTGCGTCGACGAGGAGCGCATCTCCAGCCTGGTGACCGAGCGTGTCGTTGACGTCCTTGAGCCCGTCGAGGTCGATGAACAGCAATCGGCAGGGCACGTGCGCGCGACGTGCGAGGCGGCGCGCCTGTTCCGCGAGCAGCAGGAAGCCGCGCCGGTTGCGCAGGCCGGTGAGCTCGTCGGTGAGGGCCATCTGTTCCAGCTCGAGCGAGAGCCGGTGCAGCGACGCGGCCGCGGCCTTGTGCCCGGTGACGGCGGCCGCGAGCGTCAGCGCCATCAGCGTCGTCATGCCGCTGAACGCCTGCAGCAGCAGCAGCGACTCGTGCGACGCCTCTGCCGCAAACGGGCCGCTGCCGCCGGCGGTCGCGGCGATCGCGATCGCGGACACGACGATGGTCGCGAGCGCCACGCCGCCGGGGCTCGTGCGGCAGGCGATCCAGACGAGCACCGGCAGCGGCAGGAAGGTGAGCGAATACGCATCGCGATCGGGCGCGAGCCCGTAGAACACGAGTGCCGTGACGGCGCCGAGCATCGCGAGCGAACCCGCGGACTCGACCAGCCGCCACGGCGTGCCATTGACGGGCAACAGGTGCTTCCAGTGCAGGATGGCCGGCGTCAGCACGAGCACGCCGATGACGTCGCCCAGCCACCAGGTGAGCCAGGACTTGCCGTAGGACTCGAAGTCGACCATCGCCGTGAGCTGCAGCGTGGTGACGCCCCAGGTGGCGGCGACCACGCAGCACACCGCGACGATTGCCGCAAAGCCGAGCGCGGCGGGACCGGAGTTGAAGAGCCTGCCGGCGCCAATCCACCGCTGCGCAAGATGCGCGGCGAGGAGCGCCTGCAGCGTGGAACCGAGGGCGATGCTGGCCGCGACCGCGAGGCCGGTGAAGCCCGGCAGCGCGCCTGCCGCCGAGTACGCGGCCCAGACATTGACGAGAAACGAGCCCAGCCAGATGCCGGGCCACATGCGCGGGCCCCACAGCAGCACGCCCGCGAGCGCGATGCCGGAAGCCGGCCAGACGGGGGACGCGTAGCCGGGCGGCAAGGCAAGCAGCAGCCCCAGCATGCCGGCGCCGAAATAGGCGACCGCGAGCGCCCCGATCCTGCGCACCTGGCGCAGCGACCAGCGTTTCCGGTATACCCGCAGGCGCTGGGTGTCGCCGCCGGTGGCCGTGGAAGTGCCATGCTCGTCCCGCATGGCCTCTCAGGGTCCCCGAAACGGCGCCACGGCGCGCGTCCCGGATGACTTATTTCAGCGGTGCGTCACCCTGTTCCGCTCGCGGTTGTGAACCGCATCACTGGTCGCCGCCGCCCGCCTCTCCGGGACCGGCCCCCTGCAGGATCCCGGCGAAGAATGGCGGCACGCCCGTGAGCGCGATGGCGCGGCGCTCGAACTCCCGCGACAGGAGCCGCGGTGAGACGCGCCTGGCTCACTCAACCGTGAACTTGAGCGGGCCGTGGTAATCGTTCCAGGCGATCGACTTGTCCGTGCGCTCGTTGATGACGAGCTCCTGCCTGACGACGCCGTCCTCGACGAGCTTCACGAGCAGTTGCGGCATGTAGAACTTCAGCAGGAAGGTGGATTCCGACTGGATGGTCGGGTGCACCTCGAGCGTCGTGGACTTGCCCTCCGCGATCTCGAAGGTCAGCAGGTCCATATTGAAGAACGCACCCTTGGCGAGCGCTTTCTCGACGCTCAGCCCGCCTTCCGGGATGAAGCTCGGCGCATGCAGCGTGTAGGTGCCGGGCGCGAGCTCGAGCGTCTTGCTTTCGCCGTAGCGCGTCATGTGCGGCAGGTCGAAGCGGATGAACCGCTTGTTGACGGTGGTGATGACGAGCTGACCGTCGGCCGCGCCCCACTCGATGCCGCCGGTCTTGAGCCGGTTCTCGATCTTCTCCTTGAGCTTGACCGCGGACGTGAAGGGCTTCACGTCGAAAACGAGCGTGCCGGTCGCCGCCTGTGCGGAGAGGGTCCAGAGTGCGGCCGCCGCGGCGAGCGCTGCGGCGCGAATCGTCGTGTGCATGCAGTCCTACCTGTGGGTTTCGTGTAAAAGGCGCGCATTCTACCGGCCCGGAACGGGTCGTGGAAAGGACGTCAGGAGCCCCCCAGGAATTCCCGCACGGACCGCTGCGACCGGATTCCAAGAGCCCGTTCTGCGGCGCCCGAGTCGATCACGTCGCCGCGCGCGCAGTACAGCATCAGCCCCGCCATCGATTGCTGCAGGGGATCAGTGGCGGAATCCAGCTGGGCGCGCAGCGCCACTTCCGGCACGTGCTGCACGGCCATCGGCTTGCCGAGCAGCTGCTCGCCCTGCCTGACGACATCGAGCGGGCTCAATGCCTCCGGCCCGCCCAACCTGAACGTGCCGCTTGCCGTATCCGGAGCATGAACGGCAGCGGTCGCGAAGGCTGCGACGTCCAGGAAGGAAATCCAGCTGACCGCGTTCTTGCCGTCGCCGAGGACCTGCGCCCTGGCATTCGCGAGGTCGAACCCGAGCATCGGACTGAGCCAGACCTCCATGAAGCAGGTCGGTTGCAGGATCACCTGAACCATGCGGCTGCGCCGCAGCCGGTCTTCGACGGCGCGCTTGGCATCCTGTAACGGAAATGGGATGTCGAAGCCCGGGAAAGATATCAGCACGAAGCGCTGGACACCCGCGGCCTCCGCGGCTTCGAGGAGGTCGAGCTGCCCTTGCCGATCGACAGTCTGGATGGAGTCTCCCTCCTGGCGTGCGATGGTGGACGACGCCGTGGACACGACGGTGTCCACGCCGCGGCAAGCCTCGCGCAGCGACGATGAATCCTTCAGGTCGCCATGGACGAGCTCCACGCCAAGTTGCCTCAGCAGCGCGACCCGCTCCGGGTTCGAGGTCCTGCGCACGAGGGCCCGGACCGGATCCCCGCGCGCCGCCAGCCGCCGGCAGATCTCGCTTCCCAGCATGCCTGTGGCGCCGACGATCAGGACCATGGCTTCACCTCGCCTTCATGAGCACGCTTCGCAGTGCAAGGACCGTGGCGGCCGAACCGGACCCTGCGCCCAGGGCAGGGAAGAACCTCGCCGGCAGCTCGGCGAGCGCCAGGTGCCGGCCCTGCGCCGCCTCGGCATCGAATAT
>DATBLN010000036.1:0-10437 GCA_036555345.1 Steroidobacteraceae bacterium | reverse complement strand
GCGCAGACGACCGCCTGGCCCGGGAACTGCGCGCGCGGGATGTGCGGGCAGAGCGCGGCGGCGTCGATGTAGACGGCATGGCCGCCGGGTGGCTGCACGATCGGGATGCCCGCGGCCACGAGCCCCTCGCCCACGTACTCGACGCTGCGCACGCGGTAGCCGAGGTAATCCTCGTGCAGCACCTCCTCGAAGCCCTGGGCCATCGCCTCGAGGTCGCGGCCCGCGAGCCCGCCGTAGGTGACGAAGCCCTCGGTCAGGATCAGCAGGTTGCTGGCGCGGTACAGGAGCGCCGGGTCGCGCAGCAGCAGCAGCCCGCCGATGTTGACCAGCCCGTCCTTCTTGGCGCTGATCGTCGCCCCGTCCGCGAGATCGAACATCTCGCGGACGATGTCGCGCACCGCGCGCCCGGACTGGCCGGGCTCGCGCAGCCTGATGAACCAGGCGTTCTCGGCGAAGCGGCAGGCGTCGAGGAAGAGCGGCAGGCCGTGACGGTCGCAGACCGCGCGCACCGCGCGCAGGTTCCCGAGACTGACCGGTTGCCCGCCGCCGCTGTTGTTGGTCACCGTCACCATGACGAGCGGGATGCGCTCGCGCCCGACCTCGGCGATGAGGCGCTCGAGCGCCGCCACGTCGAGGTTGCCCTTGAACGGGTGCGGGCGCGCCGGATCCGATGCCTCGGCGACCGGCAGGTCCACCGCCTTCGCGCCCGAGTGCTCGATGTTGGCGCGGGTGGTGTCGAAATGCGCGTTGTTCGGGATCACCTTGCCGGGCCCGCCCACCAGCTCGAACAGGATCCGCTCGCTCGCCCGGCCCTGGTGCGTCGGCAGGATGTGCTCGAAGCCGGTCACCTGCTGCAGGCGTTCCTGGAAACGGTAGAAGCTGGGGGAGCCGGCGTAGGATTCGTCCCCGCGCATGATGCCGGCCCACTGCTCGGAGGACATCGCGCCGGTGCCGCTGTCCGTCAGCAGGTCGATGATGACGTCGTCGGCGTGCACCCGGAACAGGTTGTAGCCGGCCTCGCGCAGGACGGCCTCGCGCCGCTCGCGCGTGGTCATGCGGATCGGCTCGACCGACTTGATGCGGAACGGCTCGATGATCGTCTTCATGCGCGGGCGGAACGTCGCAGGACGGCGTCGCCCTCGACCGGCTCGAAGCGCGCCTGGAAGAAGCGCAGGCTCTTCGGCTCGTAGCTGAAGCGCAGCCCCGTGATGCGCTCGCGCTGCTCGTGGAGCGCGATCACCGACTCCGCCGTGACGTCCATGTGCGCCTGCGTGTAGACGCGGCGGGGAATCGTCAGGCGCACCAGCTCGAGCCTCGGGTAGCGGTTCTCGCCGGTCTGCGGGTCGCGGCCCGCCGACACCGCCCCGCGCTCCATGGCGCGCACCCCGGAATCCACGTACAGCGCAGCGGCCAGCGCCTGCGCCGGGTACTGCTCCCGCGGCAGCTGCGGCAGGAAGCCGAGTGCGTCGAGGAAGACGCCGTGCCCGCCGATCGGGCGCACGATCGGCACGCCCGCGCGGTCGATCAGCTCGCCGAGGTACTGCACCTGGCCGATGCGCGCGCGCATGTGGTCGTCGCTGACCGACTCGCGGATGCCGATCGCCATCGCCTCCATGTCGCGCCCGGCCAGGCCGCCGTAGGTGTGGAGGCCCTCGTAGATCACGACCATGTTGCGGGCCGCCTCCGCGAGCCCGTCGTCGTTGACGGCGAGGAAGCCGCCGATGTTGACGAGGCAGTCCTTCTTGCCGGACATCGTGCAGCCGTCGGTGTACGAGCAGAGCTCGCGCAGGATATCCGCAAGGGTCCGGCCCGCCTGCCCCGGCTCGCGCGACTGGATGAACCAGCAGTTCTCCACGGCACGCGTCGCGTCCATGAAGATGCGGATGCCGTGCCGGCGGCAGAGCGCGGACACCTCGCGCGCGTTCGCCAGGCTGATCGGCTGGCCGCCCGCCATGTTCACGGTCGCATGCAGGGCGAGGTAGGGAATGCGCGACGGCCCGACGCGCTCGATGAGGCGCGACAGCTTGTCGAGGTCCACGTTGCCCTTGAACGGATGTTCGGAAGCGGGGTCGTGCGCCTCGTCGATGATGACGTCCACGAACTGCCCGCCGGCGAGTTCCTGGTGCGCGCGGGTGGTCGTGAAGTACATGTTGCCGGGCACGAAGTCGCCGTGTTTGATGCAGGACTTGCTGAGGATGTGCTCGGCGCCCCGTCCCTGGTGCGTCGGGATGAGGTGCCGGTAGCCGTAGAACTGCCGCACCGCGCTCTCGAGGTGATAGAAGTTCGCCGAGCCCGCGTAGGCCTCGTCGCCCATCATCATGCCGGCCCACTGCCGGTCGCTCATCGCGGAGGTGCCGGAGTCGGTAAGCAGGTCGATGTAGACGTCCTCGCTCCTGAGCAGGAAGGTGTTGTAGCCGGCCTCCGCGATCGCGCGCTCGCGCTCGGCGCGCGTGGTCATGCGCAGGTGCTCGACGACCTTGATCTTGAAGGGCTCGGCCCAGGAACGGCGTCGCATGTCGCGACCTCCCGGCCGCCATGCTGCGGCAGCCGGGCCGCCGCGGCCCTGATCCAGGTCAAGCGCCGCGGATCAGCGCTTCAGCACGAACTCCGCGCTGCAATAGGGGCACTTGGCATGGCCTGTCGCCTCGATCGGCAGGTAGACGCGCGGGTGGCTGTTCCACAAGGACATCGACGGCATCGGGCAGGACAGCGGCAGGTCGGTGACCGTGACCTCGTAGCGGCTCTGGGCATTCGGCGGGATCGGCTCGCGCTCTGAGGCGGACACTTCGGTTTCCCCGGATGGACGCGGCGATTATAGCGGTCCCGGCTCCCGACCGGCGACCATCACCTGTTCCCAGGCGGCGGCGACCGCGGCGCGCTGCTCCGCGAACGCGCCCTCCTCCACGAGCGGCGGACGCTGCTCCAGCGACAGGTGGTGCGCGGCCTCGCGGTAGCGGCGGTAGGCGTCCACCAGCCGGTCGATGACGCCGTGGTCGACGAGCGCGGCCGAGCCGACCGACTCCAGGTGCCGGATCGTGTCCGCGAACTCGGCGAGCGGCGGACGCTCGCGTACCCATCGCAGCACCCAGTACTGGGCCAGGAACTCGATGTCGGCGATGCCGCCGCGGCCCTGCTTGAGGTCGAACTGCCCGGCCGGCGCCCTCGCATGCTCCGCGCGCATGCGCTCGCGCATCTCGCGGATGTCCTCGCGCAGCGTGTCGCGGCGCACCGCCTGCATCAGCACCTCGCGGCGGATCGCCTCGAAGCGCGCGCCAAGCGCCGCATCGCCCGCGACCCGGCGCGAGTGCAGCAGCGCCTGGTGCTCCCAGGTCCAGGCCTCCTTCATCTGGTATTCCGCGAACGCGCCGATCTGCGTGAACGCCAGGCCGCCCTTGCCGGAGGGCCGCAACCGCACGTCCACCTCGTAGAGCCGGCCAGCCGGCGTGTGCACCGTCAGCAGGTGCACGAGCTTCTGCGCCAGGCGCAGGAAGAACACCTCGTTGTCCACGACTCTCGGGCCCGCCGTCTGCTGTCCCTCGCCGGCCGAGTCGTGCAGGAACACGAGGTCGAGGTCGGAACCGTAGCCGAGCTCCATGCCGCCGAGCTTGCCGTAGCCGGCGATCGCGACGCGCGCGCCGCGCTCCACGCCCGCTTCCCGGCAGCGCGGCTCGCCGTGCACGGCGACGGTGCGGCTCCACGCGAGCGCGAGCGCCTCCTCGAGGATCAGCTCGGCGACGTCCGTCAGCCGGTCGCTCACGTGCATCAGCGGCAGGCGGCCCGTGAGGTCCAGCATCGCGATGCGAAACATCGCGGCGCGGCGGAACTGCCTGAGCGCGTCCACCTGCCGCTCCTCGTCGCCGCCGGCGTGCCCGAGGCGCACGGCGAGCTCGCGCGCGAACTGCTCCCGGTCCGGAAGGCCCTCGAACACGCGCTCGTCGAGCAGCTCGTCGAGCAGCAGCGGATACGCGGCCACCTGGCGCGCCAGGTAGTCGCCCATGCCGCAGATGCGCGCGAGCCTGCCGAGCGCGGGCGCGTTCTCGTTGAGCAGCGCGAGGTAGGCGGTGCGGCCGCCGATCGACTCGACGATGCGCAGGAGCCGCGCGAGCACCGTCTTGCCGTCCGCGCGATGCCCGCCCGCCATCCGCGCGATCTCCGCGATCATCCGCGGCAGCAGCGTCGCGAGCCGGCGGCGGCCGTACTCGTCGAGCCGCCGGTAGTACGCGGACCCGCGCAGCTCGAGCAGCATGCGCGAGGCGCCCGCGGCGTCGTCCATCCCGAGCGACGCGACCTCGTCCTCGACGCGCGCGAGGTCCGGCTCCGCCGCCCACAGCGACTCGAGCGCCGCCGGCTGCGTGCCGCGGCCGCCGGGCCCGAGGACCACGCCCTCGAACTGCGCGGTCACGGCGGCGCGCTTCCCCGCAAGCGAGCGCACGAACTCGTCCCACGAACCCGCGCCCATCGCCGCCGCGAGGCGTTCGCGCCCGAGCGGGTCTTCCGGCAGCCGGTGCACCTGGTGGTCCTCCGCCATCTGCAGCCGGTTCTCGACGCGGCGGAGGTGGCCGTAGGCGTCGAGCAGCTCGGCGACCGCCGCCGGCGGCAGCAGCTTTGCGCCCGCGAGCCGCGGGAGCACCGCGAGCAGCGACGCCGACTGCAGCGCCGGCTCCGACCCGCCGCGGATGAGCTGCTGCGCCTGCACGATGAACTCGATCTCGCGGATGCCGCCGGGCCCGAGCTTGATGTCGTCCTCGAGCTCGCGGCGCGCCACCTCGCGCGCGATCATGCCCTTCATCTCACGCAGGCTCTCGTACACGCCGAAGTCGAGGTAGCGCCGGAACACGAACGGCCGCACGACCTCGTCGAACAGGCCGCGATAGGCCGCCTCGCCCGTCACCGCCCGTGCCTTGACCCAGGCGTAGCGTTCCCAGTCCCGGCCGTGCTTCTGCAGGTACTCCTCGAAGGCGGCGAAGCTGACGACCAGCGGCCCGGCCTCGCCGAGCGGCCGCAGCCGCATGTCCACGCGGAACACGAACCCTTCCGCGGTGTGCGCGTCGAGCAGGCGGATCAGCGCCTGGCCGAGGCGCGTGAAGTACTCCTCGTTCGCGACCGGCCGGCGTCCGTCGGTCTCGCCCGCCTCCGGGTAGAGGAACACGAGATCGACGTCGGAGGAGAAGTTGAGCTCGCGCCCGCCCAGCTTGCCCATGGCCAGCACGACGAGTTCCTGCGGCTCGCCCCCGGCGGAGCGCGGCGTGCCGTAGCGCGGCGTGAGCGAGCGCGAGGCGAAGGCGAGCGCGGCGCGGATCGCGGCATCGGCGAGGTCCGAGAGTTCGTGCAGGGTCTCCTCGAGCGTGGCCGCGCCCGAGAGGTCGCGCCAGGCGATGCGCACGAGCTCGCGCCGGCGCAGCCGGCGCAGCGCATCCATGCATTCGCCCTCGTCGCCCGCGTCCGCGAGCGGCAGCGCGAGGCGGCCGATCTCGCCCGGTTTGCGCGCGCGCGCGAGCAACCCCCCGGATGCGAGGTCTTCGAGCAGCGCGGGCTCGCGGATGGCCGCCTCGGCGACAAACTCGCTGCATCCGAAGACCTCACCGACGCGCGCCGCGAGCGCGGGCGGCAGGCGCCCGACGTCGCCGCCGGCTTCGCGCCAGCGCGCGAGCAGGGCATCGGCGCGCAGTCGCAGGCCGTCGCTCAATCCCGGTTCACCAGCCAGAGCCCCGCGAGGCAGAGCGCGACGCCCGCGAGATGCGTCGCCGTCAGTCGGTCCTTGAAGAAGAGCCAGCCGAGCGCGATCAGCGCGATCGCGGCGGACGCCTGCGTCACGAGCGCTCCCAGCGACACCGGGAAGCCGCTGCGGTAGAGCAGGATGAACGCGAGGTCGATGACGACCACGACCACCGCGAGCGCGGGCGCCGTCCAGTTGACCTGCGCGAAATGCCCGCGGAGGCCCGCTTCCCCCGGCGTCGCGAGCAGGATGCCGGCGCAGAGCACGCTGCCGAACACGTACGCCGTCAGGAGCGTCGCGATCGGGTGCGCGCCGGCCGGCATGAGCTTGGTAACCAGGTGGTACGCAACCGTCCCGGTGATGGCGAGAGCAAGCGCGATGCCGAGCATGTCGGTCTCCTGAGGCGTGGGCCCGCGCAAGGAAACATGAGGTGGCCCGGCCCGTCAAGGAATGCTACCGTCCGCGCAGCATGCGGTTCGTGCTGGTTCCCTGCGTGGTGGCGTCGGTCCTGGCGGCTTCCGCATGGCGGGCGGATGCCACCCACACCGCCCTTGCCGACCGCCTGCCGCGCACCGCCGCGGTTCCCGGCGGCGTCGTGACGCTGCCGATCGAAGGCGCGGCGGACGTCGAGCCGGTCGTCACGCTCGACGGCGCCCGCGCCATGGTGCTGCGCGACGCCGGCCGCTGGGTCGCGGTCGTCGGCATCCCGCTCGGCACCGCCGCCGGCCGGCGCGAGGTCGTCGTGCAGCAAGGCGAGGCGAAGGCGCGCGTCGCCTTCGAGGTCGGCGCCAGGGATTACGCCGTGCAGAGGCTCACGGTGGCGCCAGGACAGGTGAATCTGTCGAAGAAGGATCTTGCGCGCGTCGAAACGGAGCGCGTGAGGATCCGCCAGGCGCTGAAGACGTTTTCGCCGTCGCCGCCCGCGACGCTTCGGCTGCTGCAGCCCGCGGCCGGCCCGCGGTCGAGTTCCTACGGCCTGCGCCGCTTCTTCAACGACGAGCCGCGCAGCCCGCATACCGGGATGGACATCGCGGCGCCGGCCGGCGCCGCGGTCGTGGCCGCCGCGGCCGGAACGGTGGTGGACGTCGGCGACTACTTCTTCAATGGCAACACGGTCATCGTGGATCACGGCGCGGGCCTCGTGACGATGTACTGCCACCTGAGCCGCATCCACGTCGAGGCGTCGCGCCGCGTGCAGGCAGGCGATGTCATCGGCGACGTGGGCGCGACCGGCCGCGTCACCGGGGCGCACCTGCACTTCGGCGTGACGCTGAACGGCACGATGGTCGATCCCGCGCTGTTCCTGCCGGCCGACGAGGCCGCGCCCGCCGGTTGAGGGGACCCGGGCGCGCGTCGCAGTTTCCGGCCGCCGCCCGCCGCCATTCTGAGAACCGGTTAACGCTACCGGCGTCCTGCCGCCGGGCCGCCGCATGCCTCCGGCACACTGGGCATCCCTGCGGCTCGCGCGACGGTCATGACCAATGCGCTGAAGGCGGCTTTCGTCATCGCCTGCTGCATCGCGCTCGTCATGAGCGCGATCAGCGGCGCCGCCCGCTTCCACCTGCTCGAGAGCTACGTCAGCCTGGAGCGCGAGTCGATCGAGCGCACCGAGGCGGGCCTCAGGCGCGCCTGGCAGGAGGAGATCGCGCAGCTTCGCACCTCGGTCGTGAACTACGCGACCTGGGACGACATGTACGACTTCGTGCGCCGGCCGAACATCCCGTTCGTGCAGAGCAACCTGTCGCTGACGTCCATGTCGAACCAGTTCGTCGACACGGTGCTCGTGACCGACGGCAAGGGCGAGCCCGTCTTCTGGCGCCGGTTCAACGATCCGGGCAACCGCGGCTTTCCCGATGCGCGGCTGCTGATCGCGGATCTCCCGCCCGGCGCGCTCGCGCTGCCTGACGTCGCGGAGCAGCGCTCGCCGGTCACCGGCATCCTGCGCCGGCGGGGCGCAGCGATGCTTGTCGCGATCGCGCCGATCCTCCCGACCCACGGCGCGGGCGACGCGCGCGGCATGCTGCTGCTCGGGCGCGCGCTCGACGACGCGGTGCTCGACCGACTGAGCGCCGCGTCGGGGCTGCGCGTGTACCGGCGCGACCCCGGCGACGAAGGCCTGCCGCAGGAGGTGCGCGCGGCCGCGGCCCGGCCGGCCGCGCGGCCGGCGCTGCTGTCGGCGATCGAGGGCGACGACCGCGTCGCCACGCACCTCGTCGTCCCGGACCTCACCGGCACGCCCGCGCTCGTGCTGCGCGTGACGGAGCCGCGGCTCGTGTTCCTGCGCGGCCTCGAGGCGATCAACTTCCTGGTCTTCGGCGCGCTGCTCATGTGCCTGCTGTTCGGGGCGATCGCGCTGCTCATGTGGCTGCGGCTCACCAAGCACTGGGCCCAGCGCAACGAGAGCGAGGCGCGCTACCGCGCCGTCGTCGCGCAGGCGAGCGAAGGCATCGTGATCGTGGACCCGGACACGCGGCGCATCCTCGAGGCGAACAAGGCGTTCCTCGAGAACTCCGGATACGCGGAGCTCCCCGAGGCCGGCCTGCACCTGCTCGACGTGTTCCCCCCGGGCCCGGTGAACTCGCCGGCGCTGCGCGAGGGCCTGCTGCCGGGCCCGCAGTCCGTCGAGCTCAAGATGCGCACCCGGGACGGCCAGGTCTGCGACGCGGAGGTCACGACCAGCGTCATCGCCTACCGGGGCCGCGACGTGTTCTGCCTGGTCACGCGCGACGTCACGGCCCGCAAGGCCGCGGACGCGCGGCTGCGTGCGAGCGAAAGACGCCTCGACCACCTCGCGCACCACGATCCCCTGACCGGACTGCACAACCGGCTGTTCCTGCAGTCCTACCTCAAGCGGGTGATGGCCGAGTCCGACGCGAGCGGCAGGCCGCTCGCCCTGTTCTTCCTCGATGTCGACCGCTTCAAGTTCATCAACGACTCGCGCGGCCACGAGACCGGCGACGCCCTGCTGAAGGAGCTGGCGCGGCGCCTCACGGACTGCGCGGGCCCGGGCCGGCTGGTCGTGCGCATGGGTGGCGACGAGTTCGTCGTGGTGATGCCGGACGCCGGCGACGAGCGGGCCATCGCGGAGCTCGGCGACCGCATCCTCGAGGCGCTGCGCCAGCCGTTCTGGTTCGGCAAGCTGCAGTTCCTCGTCACGGGCAGCGTCGGCATCGGCGTGTACCCGCGCGACGCGGGGGACCTCTCGATGCTGGTGCGCAGCGCCGACACCGCCATGTACCACGCCAAGGAAAAGGGCCGGAACAACTTCCAGCGCTTCCATGCCGGGCTCGATGCCCGCATCACCGACCGCGTGCAGCTCGAGGCGAAGCTGCGCAAGGCCGTGGAAGAGGAGCGCTTCGTGCTCCTCTACCAGCCCCAGTTCGACCTGCGCTCCGGCGCGATCGTCGGCGTGGAAGCCCTGCTGCGCTGGCGCGACGAGGACGGCGCGCTGCAGTCCTCCGACAAGTTCATGCATATCGCCGAGGAGACGGGCCTCATCATGCCGATCGGCGAATGGGTGGTGCGCGAGGCCTGCCGGGTCCGCCGCGCCTGGCAGGAGGACCTCAAGAGCGATTTCCGCCTCGCCATCAACCTGAGCCCGGTCCAGCTGCGGCGCCCGGAGTTCATGTCGGGCCTGCACCAGGCGCTCGCCACGAGCCGCGTCGGCGCGCAACTGCTCGAGGTGGAGCTGACCGAGAGCGCCTTCATGCAGCACGCGGGCGACGAGGCGCAGCCGCTGCACCTCCTGCGCCAGCTCGGCATCGGCATCGCCGTGGACGACTTCGGGGTCGGCTACTCCTCGCTCTCGTACCTCAAGCACTTCCCGGTGAACAAGCTCAAGATCGACCGCTCGTTCATCCGCGACATCGCAAGCGACCCGAACGACGCGGCGATCGTCAGGGCCATCCTCGCGCTCGCGCACTCGATGAAGATCCCGGTCTGCGCCGAGGGAGTCGAGACGGCCGACCAGGTCGCCTTCCTCGTCGAGCACGGCTGCGAGTACGCGCAGGGGTTCTACTTCGCCGAGCCGATGGACGCGGAATCCTGCTTCCTGCTGCTGGCGGGGACCGTCGGCGGGTCGGTGGCCGTGCGCCTGCGGCGGCCGCAGGCGTCGGGCTAGCGCCACCCACGAAAAAAGGCCCGGGAGTCTCCTCCCGGGCCTCTCGTTCGAGCCGTAAAGCCTGCTGGCCTTACATGTCCATGCCGCCCATGCCGCCGCCCGGCATCGGCGGATGGTCGTGCTCCTCCTTCGGAGCCTCGGCGACCATCACCTCGGTGGTGAGCAGGAGGCCAGCGACCGACGCAGCGTTCTGCAGCGCCAGGCGCGTGACCTTGGTCGGGTCCAGGATGCCCATGTCGATCATGTCGCCATACTCGCCGGTCGCGGCGTTGTAGCCGTGGGCGCCCTTGGCGTCACGTACCTTCGCGAGCACGACCGAGCCGTCCTCACCCGCGTTCTGCACGATCTGCCGCAGCGGCTCCTCGAGCGTGCGAGACAGGATCCGGATGCCGACGTTCTGGTCCTCGTTCTGGCCGGTGAGCTTCTCCAGCGCCCGCTGGGCACGGACCAGGGCGACGCCGCCGCCCGGGACCACGCCCTCTTCGACCGCCGCGCGCGTGGCGTGCAGCGCGTCCTCGAGGCGGGCCTTCTTCTCCTTCATCTCGACCTCGGTGGCCGCGCCGACCTTGATCACGGCGACGCCGCCCGAGAGCTTCGCCAC
>DATBLN010000029.1:0-20754 GCA_036555345.1 Steroidobacteraceae bacterium | reverse complement strand
AGCGCGACGACGAGCCCGGCGCCCGCGGCGCGGGCGCCCTTCGCGACGTCGGCGTGCCACACGTCCTCGCAGATGAGGGGCGCCACCCGCACGCCGCCGATGTCGACCAGCACCGGCCGCTCGCCCGCCTGGAAGTAGCGCTTCTCGTCGAACACCTGGTAGTTCGGCAGCCGCTGCTTGCGGTAGCGCGCGATCACGGCGCCGTCGCGCAGCCACGCGGCCGTGTTGTAGAGCGCCGCGTCCGTGTACTCCGGGTAGCCCACCAGGATGTCGATGCCGCGCGCGGCGTCCGCAATGCGCGCGAGCCCGGCCTCGATGCGCTTGCGCAGTCCGCGGTGGAACAGCAGGTCCTCGGGCGGGTAGCCCGAGATTGCGAGCTCCGGCGTCACCAGGAGCTGTGCGCCCTGCCCGCGCGCGGGCGCGACGCGGGCGATGACCTTGTCCGCGTTGCCGGGCGCGTCGCCGACCGACGGGTCGAACTGGGCGAGCGCGATGCGAAAGCCGCGGCTCATGGCCTGCCGCCCGTCAGCGGCCCTTCCGCTTCGGGCGCCGCTTCGCCGCCAGCGCCTTCTTCATCTCGCTGCCGAGCCCGGCCGGCGAGCGCACCGTGCGCACGCCCGCTTCCTCGAGCGCGGCGTACTTGTCGGCCGCGGTGCCCTTGCCGCCCGCGATCACCGCGCCCGCGTGGCCCATGCGCTTGCCGGCAGGCGCGGTCACGCCCGCGATGTAGGCGACCACCGGCTTCTTCACGTGGCGGCGGATGTAGTCCGCGGCGGCCTCCTCGTCGCTGCCGCCGATTTCGCCGACCATGACGATGCCGGCCGTCTTCGGGTCGCGCTCGAAGAGCGCGATGACGTCGATGAAGTTCATGCCGCGCACCGGGTCGCCGCCGATGCCGACGCAGCTCGACTGGCCGAGGCCGAGTTGGGTGGTCTGGAACACGGCTTCGTACGTCAGCGTGCCGGAGCGCGAGACGATGCCGACCCTGCCGGGCTGGTGGATGAAGCCCGGCATGATGCCGACCTTGCACTCGCCGGGCGTGATCACGCCCGGGCAGTTGGGCCCGACCAGCCGGCAATTCCGCCCGGCGAGCGCGGCCTTCACGCGCACCATGTCGTTGACCGGGATGCCCTCGGTGATGCAGACGATGAGCCGGATGCCGGCGTCGGCGGCCTCGAGGATCGCGTCCGCCGCGAAGGGCGCCGGCACGTAGATCATGCTGACGTCGGCCTTCGTCCTCGCCACCGCGTCGTGCACCGTGTCGAACACGGGCCGGTCGAGGTGGCGGCTGCCGCCGCGGCCCGGCGTCACGCCGCCGACCAGGTGGGTGCCGTAGGCGATCGCCTGCTCCGAGTGAAACGTGCCCTGCTTGCCGGTGAAGCCCTGGCAGATGACGCGGCTCGCGCGGCTGACGAGGATGCTCACCGGGCGGCCCTGCGGCCCGCGAGCTTCACGGCCTTGGTCGCGGCGTCGGTCAGGTCCTTCGCGGGGGTGATCGCGAGGTGACTGGACGCGAGGACTTTCCGCGCCTGGTCGGCGTTCGTGCCCTCGAGCCGCACGATGACCGGCACGGAGACCCCCACCGTCTTCACGGCCTGCACGATGCCCTCCGCGATCACGTCGCAGCGCACGATGCCGCCGAAGATGTTGACGAGCACCGCGCGCACGCGCTCGTTCGAGAGGATCAGCCGGAACGCGGCGGTCACGCGTCCGGCCGTCGCGGTGCCGCCGACGTCCAGGAAGTTGGCGGGCTGCCCGCCGTGCAGCTGGATCAGGTCCATGGTCGCCATCGCGAGGCCGGCGCCGTTGACCATGCAGGCGATGTTGCCGTCGAGCGAGACGTAGTTGAGCTCGTGCGCCGAAGCCTCGCGCTCCATCGGGTCCTCCTGCGACGGGTCGCGCAGCGCCGCGAGTGCCGGCTGGCGGAAGAGCGCATTCGCCTCGACGTTGATCTTGGCGTCGAGCGCGACGAGCGCGCCCGCGGCCGTCACGATCAGCGGGTTGATCTCGACGAGGCCGAGGTCGCGCTCGAGGTAGAGCCGGTACAGCGCGCGCGCGATGCGCTCGAACTCGGCGACCTGCGCGCCCGCGAGGCCGAGCCCGAAGGCGAGGCGCCGGCACTGGTAGCCCATGAGGCCGGCCGCCGGGTCCACGTCCGCGCGCAGGATGCGATGCGGCTCTTTCGCCGCCACTTCCTCGATGTCCATGCCGCCCGCGGCCGAGGCGACGAAGGCGATGCGACCGGTCTCGCGATTGAGCAGCAGCGACAGGTACAGCTCGCGCGCGATGGCGCTGCCGGACTCGACGTAGACCTGGCCGACCGGCAGGCCCGCGGCGCCCGTCTGCTTCGTGACGAGGCGCTGCCCGAGCATCGCGGCCGCGGCACGGCCAACTTCCGCGGCCGAGCGGCAGAGCTTCACGCCGCCGGCCTTGCCGCGCCCGCCCGCGTGCACCTGCGCCTTGACCACCCAGACGGGGCCGGCGAGCTCGCCCGCCGCGGCGATCGCCTCCGCCTCGCTCGCCGCGACCCGGCCGTCGGGCACCGGCACGCCGCCATCGGCGAACAGCCGCTTCGCCTGGTACTCGTGGAGATTCATCACGCCATTCTAGCGGGTGACTTGAACCGCGTCGCATTCCGCGCCGCGTGCCCGGGGGCGCGGGACAGCGTGCGTGATAGAGTTGCCGCCGTGAAAAACCCGGCCGAAGCCGAGAGAACCGCGGGCGATCCGGAACTCGCCTGGCGCGTGCTGGGGCTGCTCAACCTCTACCGCCTGAGCGTGCCCGCGGTGCTGCTCGCGCTGTCGCTGCTCGCCTCGCGCCCGCAGGCGCTCGGCGCCGCGTTCCCCGGCCTGTACCTGTACACGCTCATCGGCTGGTTCGCCGGCGGCGTCGCCTGCATCGGGCTGCTGAAGTCCCGCTGGCCCTCGCTCGAGGCGCAGGCATTCATCCACATCGCCATCGACGTCGTCGCCGTCACGGCGCTCCTGCTCGCGAGCGCGGGCGCCGCGAGCGGCGCGGGACTGCTGCTGATCCTGCCGGTCGCCGCCGTGAGCCTGCTGCTGCCGTCGCGCGTCGCCGCCACGGTCGCGGCGCTCGCCGCGCTCTGCGTGCTGGGCCAGCAGATCGCGCTGTGGCTCGACGAGGTCGTGGACTCGTCCGAGCTGATCCACGCCGGCCTGCTGGGCGCCGTGATCTTCGTCGCCGCCGCCGCGGTCGCGCCGATCGCCCGGCGTCTGCGCGAGAGCGAGGCGCTCGTGCGCCAGCGCGACCTCGACCTCGCGAACCTGGCGGAGCTCTCGCAGTACATCGTCGAGCGCCTGCGCGAGAGCCTGGTGGTCGTGGACGAGCAGGACCGCATCCGCCTGATCAACGAATCCGCGCGCCAGATCCTCGGCGGCGAGGCGACCGCCGATGCGCTCCTCGGCGAGGTGTCGCCGCGGCTCCTGTACCTGCTCACGATGTGGCGCCAGAGCGAGCCCGTGACCGACACGGCCGGCGGCAACCTGCTGGCCGCGGACGGCCTGCGCGAGGTGCGCCCGCACTTCGCGCCGCTCGGCAAGACCGCGCCCCCGCCGGTGCTGATCTTCCTCGAGGACCTCACCGCGCTCGACGACCGCATCCAGCAGACGCGGCTCGCCGCGCTCGGCCGGCTGTCCGCCTCCATCGCGCACGAGATCCGGAACCCCATCGGCGCGATCAGCCACGCGGCGCAGCTGCTCGCGGAGGACCCGAAGCTCTCCGACGCGAACCGCCGCATGAGCGAGATCATCCGCACCAACGCCGAGCGCGTCTCCACGATCATCGGCAACGTGCAGCAGCTGGCGCGCCGGGAGGGCACGCGGCCGGAGCGCATGCCGATCGGCGAGTGGCTCGCCGACTTCGTCGAGGAGTTCATCACCACCGGCGGTCACCAGCCCGGCCAGCTCGTCCTCGAGCCGCCGGACCCGGACCTCGAGGTGCGCGTCGACCCCTCGCACCTGCACCAGATCCTGTGGAACCTGTGCGAGAACGCATTCCGCTACTCGGTGCAGATGGCCGAGGACAAGGTCGAGCTCAGGGTCGGGCGGCTCACCGGCAGCAACCGGCCCTATCTCGAGGTGCTCGACCGCGGCCCGGGCATCGATTCGACGATCACCGACCGCATCTTCGAGCCCTTCTTCACGTCGCGCACCAGCGGCACCGGCCTCGGCCTGTTCATCGCCCGCGAGCTCGCCCAGTGCAACCGGGCGCTGCTCGCCTTCGAGCCGCGCCAGGGCGGCGGCAGCGTGTTCCGGATCGTGTTCGCGGACCCCGCGCGCTGGGAGCAATCCTAGGCCATGCCCGCCGCGAATCCCCGCGTGCTGATCGTCGACGACGAGCCCGACCTCTGCGAGCTGCTGTCGCTGACGCTTTCGCGCATGGGAATCGACTCGTCCTCGGTGCACGACCTCGCCTCGGCGCGCACCGAGCTCCAGGGGCGGCAGCGCTTCGCGCTCTGCCTGACCGACCTGCGCCTGCCGGACGGCGACGGGCTCGAACTCGTGGAGTGGATCCAGACGCACGCGCCGGAGCTGCCGGTCGCCATGATCACGGCGCACGGGCACGTCGAGGCGGCCGTGAAGGCGCTGAAGCTCGGCGCGTTCGACTTCGTGCGCAAGCCGCTCGACGTGAGCGACCTGCGCAAGCTGGTCAACCAGGCGCTCAAGCTGTCGCAAGGGCGGCTCGCGGCCGACGGCGGCGGGCGCCGCCTGCTCGGCGATTCCGAACCGATGCAACGCCTGCGCGCGATGATCGGCCGCGTCGCCCGCAGCCAGGCGCCGGTGCACATCACGGGTGAATCGGGCACCGGCAAGGAGCTGGTCGCGCGCCTGATCCACGAAAGTGGCTCGCGCAAGGATGCGCCCTTCGTGCCGGTCAACTGCGGCGCGATTCCTTCGGAGCTGATGGAGAGCGAGCTGTTCGGCCACCGCAAGGGCAGCTTCACCGGCGCGGTCGCGGACAAGCTCGGCCTCGTGCAGGCGGCCGAGGGCGGCACGCTGTTCCTCGACGAGGTCGCGGACCTGCCGTTCGCGATGCAGGTGAAGCTGCTGCGCCTGATCCAGGAGAAGACCGCGCGCCCGGTCGGCGACCAGCGCGAGCAGCCGGTGGACGTGCGCATCCTCTCGGCGACCCATCGCGACCTCGGCGAGCAGGTCGCCGCCGGCCGTTTCCGCGAGGACCTCTACTACCGCATCAACGTCATCGAGATGCGCGTGCCGTCGCTGCGGGAGCGGCTCACCGACGTGCCGGAACTGGCAAACGCCATTACCGAGCGCTTCGCGACCCGCATGGGGATGACGCCGCCCTCGATCTCGGACCAGGCCATGGAGCTGCTTGCGACCCACGACTACCCCGGCAACGTGCGCGAGCTCGAGAACGTGATCGAGCGGGCGCTCACGCTCTGCGACGGCGGCACCATCAGGGCCGCCGACATCGAGCTGCGCGGCTCACCCTCCCAGCTCGAGGAGACGGTGCCGCCGCACCACCCCGGGACGCTGCCCAAGGCGCTGGAGGACATCGAGCGCCAGTCCATCGTCCGGGCACTCGAAGAGGCGCGCTACAACAAGACGGCCGC
The DNA here is from genome assembly GCA_036555345.1 of Steroidobacteraceae bacterium. Lineage (GTDB taxonomy): Bacteria > Pseudomonadota > Gammaproteobacteria > Steroidobacterales > Steroidobacteraceae > SCUD01. The sequence continues at coordinate 15,161 of DATBLN010000029.1, read as the reverse complement.
CGCCCGCGCGCTCGGCATCAGCTTCCGGGCGTTGCGCTACCGCATCAAGAAACTGGGCATCGAGTAGCCCGCTGGGTGACGCGATGCGTCACTTCCTGACGCGCGGGGTCAGCCGGGGCGTCTCCGGAACCCGACACCCGCTTATGCCAGTCTGGAAAATACTGCTAACTCCGTCACTTACGGGCTCCCGGGCCATTGGCATGATCCTTGCTGTATTCCGGTTGCATCATCGGCGCATGAGCGCCGCCCTTGGTTTACAGAGGAGAGATTGGAAATGAAGACTCTGCAGAAGGGCTTCACGCTCATCGAACTGATGATCGTGGTGGCCATCATCGGCATCCTGGCCGCGATCGCGATCCCGGCCTACCAGGACTACACGATCCGCTCGCAGGTCTCGGAAGGCCTCACGCTTTCCGCGGACATCAAGGCGGGCATCGCGGAGTACCTGGCGCAGACCGGCTCGTGGCCGCTGAACCTGGTCGAAGTCGGCCTCGGTTCGAACCCGGCTGCGAAGGACGCCCGTTACGTCTCGCAGATTGACGTCAATACCGGCACGATTCAGATCACCTACGGTCGCGACGCGAACTCGCGCATCGACACCCTGCGGCTGGACCTGCAGCCGATGGTGAACCAGAACGGCGACGTCGTGTGGGTTTGCGGCAATGCCAACGACCCGCTGAACGCCGATCCGGATCCGGGTGACGGCACCGACTCGGTCGCCGGCGCCACGACCGTGCTCGACAAGCACATGCCGGCTTCCTGCCGCACCGGCTTCGGCGGTTCGTAATCGCCTGACTGAATGGACCGGCAATCGGGCCGGACCGGCAAGGCCCCTGCTCGCAGGGGCCTTGCTTTTTCAGCTTCCAGCGCAGCGAATATGCCCGCGATGAATGATCAGGCAGAGCGCAAGACCGGGCCCTGGGAAGGCGTGTTCCTGGCCCTCGGCTTGTCCTTCGTGTTCATGGGCGCCTGCCTCTGGTGGGTCGTGCGCGAGCTGGAACTCGTCCTGCCGAGCCACCGCGTCACGGCGTCCCTCAGCGTCGAGTCGGCGTTCGGCTCGGTCCTGCCCTGGCAACTCGCCGCGTTCGCGGGCGCCCTGGTCCTTTGCCACGCCCTGTTCGGGCTGGTGATCTACGTCCTTGCGCGCCTTACCGAGGCCGCTTTCCCGGGTGGCACCGTTGCCCGGCGTGGCTGGCTGATCGCCGGCTGGTTCTTCCTTCTCGTCGGCCTCGTCATGGCCGCGAACACGACCTGGCATCCCGCTTCGATCTTCGCCGGCGAGGAATCCTGGTGGCGGGGTGAATTCGCCGGAGGCAGGCCCATGGTGCACGCGACCGCCCTGCTGGCGCTGGCGGTCGGCTGGCTGGCCTGGCGCGCGGCGACTTCCAGGCGGCCGCGTTTCCCGCGGCGCGTCGTGACCATCGGCGCCGCCCTGCTGGCCATGCTGGCAGCAGCCGGCGTCCTGCCGGAGGCCCTGCGATCGTCATCGGCCGCCGCCGCCACGGACCGCCCGCACGTGGTCCTGATCGGAATCGACTCGCTGCGCGCGGACCTCAAGGTGCCGCGCATCGGCGACGCCACGGCGCCGGGCATCGAGGCATTCCTGGCGGGTTCGCACCGATTCACCGATGCGACCACTCCGCTCGCGCGCACCTACCCCTCGTGGATGTCGATCCTGACCGGACGCCACCCGGTCGCCACCAATGCGCGCTTCAACCTGATGCCGCGGGACCTCGTCAGGGAAGGTGACACGCTCGCCGACGCGCTGCGCGCACAGGGCTATCGCGCCGTGTATGCGACCGACGAGGTGCGCTTCGCGAACTTCGACCGGACCTTCGGCTTCGAGCAGATGATCATGCCGCCGGTCGGGGCGGTGGATTTCGTGCTCGGATTCGGCGGCGACATGCCGCTCGTCAACCTGATCGCCCCGACCGTTGCGGGCGAATGGCTGTTCCCCTCGAACCACGCCAACCGCGCGGCCTACGTGACTTACGAGCCGCAGCAATTCGTGGACCGACTGGCGGATGAACTCGAGATCGAGGGCCCCTCCTTCCTCGCGATCCACCTGACGCTCGCGCACTGGCCCTACGCCTGGTCCGGCATGGCGATCCCGAGCACGCCGCCCGATTACCGCGCCGCCTACGGCGTGGCGGTCGCCGCCGTGGACCGGCAATTCCAGGCGGTCATGGCCCTGCTCGAGCAGCGGGGCGTGCTCGACAATGCCGTCGTCGTGCTGCTGTCGGACCATGGCGAGGCGCTCGGCGCCGACGACGACTCGATGATGCGCAAGACCGGCTCCGGCGCCGAAGTCTGGGATTCGCTCTGGGGCCACGGCACGAGCGTGCTCTCTCCGCACCAGTACACGGTGCTGCTCGCCATGCGCGCCTTCGGCCGCGCCAGCCTGCCCGGCGCGGCGGGCGACTACGACTGGCCCGTGTCGCTCGAGGACCTGCGGCCGACGCTCGAGGAGTACGTCGCGGGCGGCGCGGCCGCGGGACTCGACGGACGCTCGTTGCTGCCGTACCTGGCCGATCCCGCGCGCGCCCGCGAGCTCGCCTCGCGCATCCGCTTCACCGAGACCGACTTCAACACGCCCTCGACGCTCGCCGGCAAGTACGAGGCTTCCGGCATCATCGACGAGGCCGCCGTGTACTACGAACTGGATCCCGATTCCGGCTGGGTGCAGTTCCGGCAGAAGTGGCTGCCGGAACTGATCAACCGCAAGCAGCGTGCCGCCCTGTCGGAGGACGCGCTGCTCGCTTTCGTTCCCAACCTGAGGCGCGGCAACTGGAGCTATCTCTACACGGGACGCCACGACCCGTTGCCGCGGCCCCTCGCGGCCCGCCCGGACCCCGGGATCGAGCCGGAAGCCGCGCGGCTCTGGGACGCCCTGCAGGCGCGCTTTCCGGGCGAGCTGCCGTCCCTGCCCGGGTCTCCCTGATTGTGACCGCCGTCACCGGCGCGGGCGCCCCGCTATGGGAGCATTCCGCCGGATTTAACAATTGTCGGCCGGGAGGTTACGCTTCACCCTTCGGGTCCCCACCTGAGGTTGCTTTTCACGCCATGACGATGCGCGGAGTCCTTTCGTGAACGACAACGCGAGCGTCGCCGCCGGCTCGGTACGCGCCGTGCTGTCCGGGCTTCCGCAGCGGCTCGTTCAGGACGGCCTCGTGGACGAGGCCGCGATGCTCGATGCCATCGGGAACGCGCGCGAGCGCAAGACGCACCTCGTGAGCTGGCTCGTGTCGCACGACCTCGCCCCGGCGCGCGAGATCGCGGTTGCCGCGGCGCAGGAATACGGCGTGCCGCTGCTGGACCTCGACGCGGTCAACGTCGACCTCGATACGGTCAAGCTCGTCAGCGACAAGCTGCTGGCCAAGCACCGCGTGCTGCCCATCGTCAAGCGCGGCAAGCGCCTGCATGTCGCGGTGTCGGATCCCACCAACCTGCACGCGGTCGACGAGATCAAGTTCCAGACCGGCCTCGCGATCGAGGCGGTCGTGGTCGAGGACGACAAGCTCCAGCGCGCCGTGCAGAAGGCCATCGAGCAGGTCGACACGTCGATGCCGACGCTCGGCGGCGAGGACGACTTCGACCTCGAGAACCTCGACGTCTCCGCAGCCGAAGACGAGATCGACTCGGACGCCTCCGGGCGCGACGACATCGAGGACGCGCCGATCGTCCGTTTCGTCAACAAGATCATGCTGGACGCGATCCGCAAGAGCGCATCCGACATCCACTTCGAGCCCTACGAGAAGTACTACCGGATCCGCCTGCGCATCGACGGCGTGCTGCGCGAGATTGCGCAGCCGCCGGTGCAGCTCTCGAGCAAGCTCGCCGCGCGCCTGAAGGTCATGTCGCGGCTCGACATCGCCGAGCGGCGCGTGCCGCAGGACGGACGCATCAAGATGCGGCTCTCCAAGAACCGCTCGATCGACTTCCGCGTCTCGAGCTGCCCGACGCTGTTCGGCGAGAAGATCGTGCTGCGCATCCTCGATGCCAGCACCGCGATGATGGGCATCGACGCGCTCGGCTACGAGGGGTTCCAGAAGGACCTCTACCTCAAGACGCTGGCGAGGCCGCAGGGCATGATCCTGGTGACCGGGCCGACCGGCAGCGGCAAGACCGTCTCGCTCTACACCGGGCTCTCGATCCTGAACGTCGAGGACACCAACATCTCGACCGCCGAGGACCCGGCGGAAATCGTGCTGCCCGGCGTCAACCAGGTGAACGTCAATCCCAAGGTCGGCCTGACCTTCGCGTCGGCGCTGCGCGCCTTCCTGCGCCAGGACCCGGACGTCATCATGGTGGGCGAGATCCGCGACCTCGAGACGGCGGAAATCGCGATCAAGGCCGCGCAGACGGGCCACCTGGTGCTCTCGACGCTGCACACGAACGACGCGCCGCAGACGCTGACCCGCATGGTGGACATGGGCGTGAAGCCCTACGCGATCGCCACCTCGGTGAGCCTCATCATCGCGCAGCGCCTCGGGCGCCGGCTCTGCGGCAACTGCAAGCAGCCGCTCACGCTGCCCCACGACGCCCTCCTCCGGGAGGGCTTCACCGAGGAGCAGGTCTCCTCGACCGAGTTCAAGATCTACAAGCCGGTCGGCTGCAGCCAGTGCACGGACGGCTACAAGGGCCGGGTGGGCCTGTACGAGGTCCTGCCCGTCACGGAGGCCATCGGGCGCATCATCCTGGAGGGGGGCAGCGCCCCCCATATCCGTGACCAGGCCCGCAAGGACGGGGTCTGGGACCTCCGCTCGGCGGGGCTCAAGAAGGTCCTGGACGGGCTGACCAGCCTCGAAGAAGTCAACCGCGTCACAGTTGAATGATCCGGCCGGGCGTTAACATCCGCTAGTCAGGCCAGAGGACGACCGCACCCATGCCGCCGACCGCCGTCGCCGCCAAGGACATCCCCTACAACTGGGAAGGCAAGGACAAGAAGGGCAACAAGGTCCGCGGCCGCGTGCTTGCGAAGAGCGAGAACGAGGTCCGCACGGAGCTGCGGCGCCAGGCGATCGTGCCGGTCAAGATCCGCAAGCAGACGCGGCTCTTCAACACGGGCGGCAAGGTCAGCCCCGAAGACATCGCGATCTTCAGCCGCCAGCTCGCCACCATGCTCGCGGCGGGCATCCCGCTGGTGCAGGCCTTCGAGATCGTGGGCGTCGGCCACGAAAAGCCGGCGATGCAGAAGCTGATCCTCGACATCAAGACCAACATCGAGGGCGGCAGCTCGCTGCACGAGTCGCTCAAGAAGCATCCGCTCTACTTCGACGACCTGTACGTCAACCTGGTCGAGGCCGGCGAGCAGGCGGGCGCGCTCGAGTCGCTGCTCGACAAGGTCGCGACCTACAAGGAGAAGACCGAGGCCCTCAAGAAGAAGATCAAGAAGGCCCTCTTCTACCCGGCCGCGGTGCTCGCGGTCGCCGTGATCGTGACGCTGATCCTGCTGCTGTTCGTGATCCCGCAGTTCGAGGCGCTGTTCAAGGGCTTCGGCGCCGACCTGCCCGCGTTCACGCGCATGGTCATCGGCATGTCGCGCTTCGTGCAGGAACAGGGCTGGTGGCTCGGCCTGATCGCCGGCGGCGCGATCTTCACGTTCTTCTATTTCAAGAAGCGCTCGCGCGCGCTGCGGCAGTTCCTCGACCGCCTGTCGCTCAAGATCCCGATCGTCGGGCCGATCCTCGTCAAGGCCGCGATCGCGCGCTATGCGCGCACGCTCTCGACGATGTTCTCGGCGGGCGTGCCGCTGGTCGAGGCGATGGAGTCGGTAGCCGGCGCCACCGGCAACATCGTCTACGAGACCGCCGTGCTGCGCATGCGCGACGAGGTGGCCACGGGCCAGCGGCTGCAGCGCGCGATGGAGAACACCGGGCTGTTCCCGAACATGGTGGTCCAGATGATCGCGGTCGGCGAGGAGTCGGGCTCACTCGACGCCATGGCCGCCAAGGTCGCGGACTTCTACGAACTCGAGGTGGACGCGGCGGTGGACGGCCTGTCGTCACTGCTCGAGCCGCTCATCATGGCGATCCTCGGCGTACTGGTCGGCGGCCTGGTCATCGCCATGTACCTGCCGATCTTCAAGCTCGGCGCCGTGATCTGACCGGGTCCCCGCCCGTGGCGCTGCTGGCGGCCCATCCGGCGCTGTTCGCCGCCGTCGCGGCGGCGTTCGGGCTCGTGATCGGCAGCTTCCTCAACGTGGTGATCCACCGCCTGCCGCTCATGCTGGAGCGGCGCTGGCGCGCGGAGCTCGCGGATGCCACCGGCGCGCCGGCGCCGGCCGCCGGGGAGCGCTACGACCTGGTCGCTCCGCGCTCGCGCTGCCCGGCCTGCCATGCGCCCATCCGCGCGATCCACAACATCCCGGTCGTCTCCTGGCTCGCGCTCGGCGGGCGCTGCGCCGCCTGCCGCGCGCCGATCTCCGTGCGCTATCCGCTGGTCGAGCTCGCGACCGGCGCCGCATTCGCGGCCGTCGCCTGGCACTTCGGCTTCGGCGTCCCGGCGCTGCTCGGCTTCGTGTTCACCGCCTATCTGGTCGCGCTCACGGTGATCGACCTCGACCGCCAGCTGCTGCCGGACATCCTCACGGTGCCGCTCGTCTGGATCGGCCTCGTCGCCAGCCTGTGGCATGCCGGGGCGGACGCGCCGCCCGTCTCGCCGCGCGACGCGATCATCGGCGCGGCGGCCGGGTACGTCTTCCTGTGGTCCGTGTTCCAGCTGTTCCGGCTCGCCACCGGCAAGGACGGCATGGGCTACGGCGACTTCAAGCTGTTCGCGGCGGCCGGCGCCTGGCTCGGCTGGCAGATGTTGCCGCTCGTGCTGCTGCTCGCGGCCGTCGTGGGCGCCGTCACGGGCATCGCGCTGATCGTCGCGAAGCGCCACGGTCGCGGCGTACCGATCCCGTTCGGCCCCTACCTCGCGGGCGCGAGCTGGATCGCGCTGCTGTGGGGCCGGCCAATGGTGGACGCGTGGCTCGCGGCCGCGCGCCTCGGCTAGCAACCGCATGTTCCGTGTCGGCCTCACCGGCGGCGTCGCGAGCGGCAAGTCCACGGTCGCCGAGCTGTTCGAGGGACTGGGCGCGACCGTCATCGACACCGACAGCATTGCGCGGGCCGTCGTGGCCCCCGGGCGCCCCGCGCTCACCGCGCTCGTCGGCGCCCTCGGGACCGGCATCCTCGGCACCGGCGGCGTGCTCGACCGCGCGGGCCTGCGCCGGCGCATCTTCGCGGACCCGGCGGTGCGGCGGACCGTCGAGGGGATCCTGCACCCGGCCATCATGGGCGAGCTCGAGCGGCAATCGCGCGCGGCGGGCGGGCCGTACCAGGTGCTCGTCGTTCCGCTGCTGGTCGAGGGCCGCCACACGGGCCTCGTGGACCGGGTCCTGGTGGTGGACTGCCCGCCCGAGCTGCAGGTCGAGCGCCTCATGCGGCGCGACGGCGAGACGCGCGAATCGGCGCAGGCGATGCTGGACGCGCAGGCCTCGCGCGAGGACCGCCTCGCCGCGGCGGACGACGTGATCAGGAACGACGCCAGGCCCGGGGCGCTCGCCGCCCGCGTCGCCGAGCTGGACCGCCACTACCGGAAACTGGCGGCGAAAGCCTGATTTGCGGCCTCGCAGCGTGGCGGCCGTCACATCTGCGGGGTTGTCGGGGCCGGAAGCCGTGACGCAGAATGGGCCCATGTTCGAGCCCGCCCCGGAGCCCCGGGTCGAAACGGAGCCGATCGTCTACGAGCAGCCGCTCAACGAGCGGATGCGCGGCTTCATGCGGCTCGAGTTCCTGTGGCAGCAGCTCTCCTACCACGCGGGCCTCCCGAACGCCTGGTCGAGCCGCTCCGCGGTCGCCTGCCTGCTCGAGATCCTCGCGATCACCTCGCGCGGCGATGCGCGCGGCGACGTGCTCAAGGAGCTCGAGCGCCAGATGACGGCGCTGCGCGACTTCCAGAACCGTCCCGGCGTCGACAGCGCGCGCCTGCGCGCCGTGCTCTCGGCGCTGATGCGCCGGCGCGAGGAGCTGAACGCCGCCGGCGCCAACTTCCTGCAGAAGCTGCGCGAGTCGGAGTTCCTGAACGCGATCAAGCACCGCAGCGCGATCCCGGGCGGCACCTGCGAGTTCGACCTGCCCGACTTCTATCACTGGCTCAATCTCGAGGCCGACGCGCGCGAGGCGGACCTCGCGGCCTGGCTGTCGACGATCCGCCCGCTGTGCGAGTCGGTGTCGGAGCTGCTGTGGATCACGCGCGAGAACGCGCGCCCGCGCGAGGAAACCGCGCCCGGCGGCGTGTTCCAGATCCAGTTCGAGCGCGAGCGCCCGGCGCAGCTCCTGCGCATCACGCTTCCCGGCGCGTCGAGGCTCTACCCGGAAGTCAGCGGCAGCCACCATCGCTGTTCCCTGCGCTTCCTGCGCTGGAACAGCGTGCACAGCCGCCCGGTGCAGGCGACCGAGGACGTGACCTTCGTCCTCGCGATCTGCCACTGAAGCACATGGCGCACGAGGTCCCCTGCCCGCGCTGCGGCCAGCGCCGTGAATGGCACGGCAACCCGTTCCGCCCGTTCTGCAGCGAGCGCTGCAAGCTCGTGGACCTCGGCGCGTGGCTCGACGAGCGGCACGCGATCCCCGGCGAGGCGGCGGAAATTCCCGAGGCGGAGCCGAAGCACTGACCGAAATGGGGACAGTCCGCCTTTTTCCGCGAGGCGGAAAAAGGGGACAGTCCCCATGCGGCGCTAACCGCCGTCGTGCATGCCGAGGTGCTTGACGAGGAAAGCCCACTGGTTGGCCCAGTCCTCGACCAGCATCCAGGTCGGCTTGCCGGCGCCATGGCCGGCGCGCGTCTCGATGCGGATGATGGCCGGGCTCGCGCAGCCCTGCGCATGCTGCAGCGCCGCCGCGAACTTGAAGCTGTGCCAGGGCACGACCCGGTCGTCATGGTCGGCGGTCGTCACGAGCGTCGGCGGGTAGCAGCGCCCGGGCGCCAGGTTGTGCACCGGCGAATAGGCGGCGAGCGCGCGGAACTGGTCCGGGTCCTCGACCGTGCCGTAGTCGGATGACCAGGCGTAGGCGTTGGCGCTCGCGGTGTGGTAGCGCAGCATGTCCAGGACGCCGACGCCCGGCAGCGCCGCGCCAAAGAGCTCCGGACGCTGCGCCATCACCGCGCCCACCAGCAGGCCGCCATTGCTGCGGCCATGGATGGCGAGCTTCGCCGGGCGGGTGTATTTCTCCGCGACCAGGTACTCGGCCGCGGCAATGAAGTCGTCGAAGACGTTCTGTTTCCTCGTCTTGGTGCCGGCGTCGTGCCAGGTGGCGCCGTACTCGCCGCCGCCGCGCAGGTTCGCGACGGCATAGATGCCGCCGAGTTCCAGCCACGCCGCGACCGCCGCGCTGTAGGACGGCGTCAGCGATATGTCGAAGCCGCCGTAGCCGTAGAGCAGCGTCGGGTTCGAGCCGTCCCGCTTCGCGTCCTTCCGGCGCGTGATGAACATCGGCACGCGCGTGCCGTCCTTGCTCGCGTAGAACACCTGCTCGGTGACGAATGGCGCGGCGTCGAAGGACACCGCCGGCTTGCGATAGAGCGTGACCTCATCCCGGGCGACGTCGTAGCGGTAGAGCGCGAGCGGCGTCAGGTAGTCGGTGTAGGCGAAGAAAGTCTCGGATTCCCCCGGCGCGTCGGGGAAGCCGATCACGGTACCGTCGCCGGGCAGGCGCACGTCGCCGCGGCGGCTGCCGTCCTTGCGGTACACGACGACGCGCGATCGCGCGTCCTGCAGGTAGTTCGCGATCACGTACCCGCCGACCAGGCTCGCCTCGTGGAGCGTCGTCGCCGATTCCGGCACGACTTCCATTGACTGCTGCGACACCGGGTCCACCGCGATCACGCGCCCGCGCGCCGCGCCCTGCGTGGTCTTGAAGTAGAGCCTGCCGTCCATCGCGCCCAGGAAGTCGTAGAGCCCGTCCCACTGGTCGAGCAGGCGCACGACCGGGGCGCCGGGCCTGCCGAGGTCCTGCAGGTGCACGGCATTGCTGTCGAAGCCGTAGGAGACGATCAGCACCAGCCAGCGGCCGTCGTCCGTCACGGTGGCGTAGGGGTTGTGCCTGTCATTGTCGGTGATCGAGTACACGTGCGCGTCGTCCGCCTGCGGCGTGCCGAGTGCGTGGCGGTATACGCTCACCTGCCGGTGGTCGTCGCCCTTGCCGTCCGCGCCTTTCGGGTAGCGCGAGTAGTAGAAGGCGCCGGCATCGGGCAGCCACGACACGTCGGTGAACTTGGTGTCGCCGATCGCCTCCGGGAGGTCGCGGCCCGTCGCCACCTCCCGCACGTGCCAGGTGTCCCAGTCGGTGCCGCCGTCCGACACGGCATAGGCCACGTAGCGTCCGTCGGGACTGATGGAGAAGTTCGCGAGCGACGCGGTCGCGTCGGAGGAGAGCGTATTGGGGTCCACCAGCACGCGCGGCTCTGCCGTGAGCGACTCCGCCCAGTACAGGACGCCCTGGTTCTGCCTGCCGGTCTTCTCGACGAAGAAATAGCGGCCTCCCTTCTTCACCGGCATGCGCGACTTGTCGTCGAGCCAGGCATAGCCGTACTGCTCGTAATCCCACAGCGCGGTCAGGCGCTCCTGGATCGCCGCGCGCTGCGGGATCGCCTCCAGGTACGGCTGCGCAAGCGCGTTCTGGGCCGCGACCCAGCCGCCGAGCGCGTCGGAAGGCGTCTCCATCCAGCGGTAGGGATCGGCGACCGTGGTGCCGTGATAGGCGTCGGCGACGGCGCCGCGCGCGGCCGGCGGATACCGGAGCCCGTGCGCGGGCGGACTTCCATTGGCGCTCATGCCGCTGCAGGCCGCGAGCGCGGCCGTGGCAAGGCCGGATATGACATGGCGGGACACCGTGCTTACACTCCCGTCTGGACCGGGCCCGAAGTCTAGCAAACGGCGATGCCCGTCCTTCACCACCCTGCGACAGGACGGAGCGACGATGCGTTCATTCGTGACCGGACTCACGGCGAGCCTTGCCCTCGGGCCGGCACTGGCGTCGGACCTGACGGTCGAGCGGCTGTTCGAGGCGCCGGACCTCGCGGGCCCCTCACTGCGCCTCGCGCGCTTCTCGCCGGACGGACGGCTCGTGACCTACCTGCGCGGGCGCGACGACGCGCCGACGGTGTACGACCTGTGGGCCTACGACATCGCGCGCGGCAGCCACCGGCTGCTGGTGGACTCGCGCGTGCTGCTCCCCGCGGAGGGGGAACTGTCGGCGCAGGAGGTGGCGCGCCGCGAACGCCAGCGCATCGCGGCGCTGCGCGGCATCGTCGAGTACGAGTGGTCGCCGGACGCGCGTGCGCTCCTTTTCCCGCTCGGCGGCGATCTCTACCATTACGACCTGCGCAAGCCGCCCGCGCAGGCGGTGCGGCGCCTCACCACGACCGAGGCCTTCGAGACCGACCCGCGCTACTCGCCGCGCGGGCGCTACGTCAGCTTCATCCGCGACCAGGACCTGTATGCCGTCGAGATCGCGACCGGCGCGGAGCGGCGGCTCACGACGGGCGGCGGCGGCCTCATCAGCCACGGCGTCGCCGAGTTCATCGCCCAGGAGGAGATGGGCCGCAACACCGGTTACTGGTGGTCGCCCGACGAGCGCCATGTCGCCTACACGCGCGTGGACGAGTCGCCGGTCGCGGAGGTGGAGCGCTTCGAGATCACGGCGGACGGCGCGCGGAGCTTCCGCCAGCGCTACCCGGCGACCGGGCAGGCGAATGCCGAGGTGCGCCTCGCCATCCTCGCGCTCGCGACGGGCGACGTCGCCTGGGCCGATCTCGGCCAGGGCGACCACTACCTCGCGCGCGTGGACTGGTTCCCGGAGGGCGACCGCGTGCTGGTGCAGCGCCAGTCGCGCGACCAGAAGCGCCTCGACCTGATCGCCATCCCGGTCACGGGCGGCACGGGCGCGGAGCTCCTGGCGGAACGCAGCGACACCTGGGTCGCGCTGCACGACGACCTCTACTTCCTGCCGGAGCGGCGCGAGATCCTGTGGGCCTCGGAGCGCAGCGGCCACAATCACCTCTACCGTTACGGTTACGACGGGACGCTGAAGGGCGCGGTGACGGCGGGCGACTGGGACGTCGAGGGCGACTGGCAGGCGCCGGCCGTGCGCGGCGTCGACGGGCGCCGCGGGCGGGTCTACTTCATGGCGACGAAGAAGTCGCCGCTCGAGCGCCAGCTGTACGTCGCCGGCCTCGATGACGGCGCCCTGCGCGAGCCGGTCGCGATCACGACCCGCGACGGCTGGCACAACGTGACGATGTCGCGCGACGCGCGGCGCATGATCGTGGGATTCAGCAGCCCGTCGCAGCCGCCGCAGGTGTCGCTGCGCGACGCCAATGGCCGTCAGCTCGCCTGGCTCATCGAGAACCGCCTGGACGCCTCGCATCCCTACGCGCCATACCTTGACCGGCATTCGACGCCGGAGTACGGGACGCTCCCCGCCGCCGACGGCACGCCGCTCCACTGGCAGATGCACAAGCCGGCGGGTTTCGATCCGGGCAGGCGCTATCCGGCGGTGCTGCTCGTCTACGGCGGGCCGACCGTGCAGACCGTCGCGCGGCGCTGGGGCGACCGCCGCGGCGGCCAGGCGGTGCAGCTGCTCGCGCAGCGCGGCTATGTCGTGTTCGCGCTCGACAATCGCGGCTCCGGCAGCCGTGGGCGGAAGTTCAACGAGGCGCTGTACTGGCGCCTCGGCGGCGTCGAAGTCACGGACCAGCTCGCGGGCATCGAATGGCTCAGGCGCCAGCCGTTCGTGGATCCGGCGCGCGTCGGCGTGTACGGCTGGAGCTACGGCGGCTACATGACGCTCATGCTGCTCGCGCAGGCGCCCGGCACGTTCCAGGCGGGAGTTGCCGGCGCGCCCGTCACCGAATGGGCGCTCTACGACACGCACTACACCGAGCGCTACCTCGGCACGCCGCAGGAGAACCCGGACGGCTACCGGCTATCGGACGTGCTGACGCACGCGGGGGCGATCTCGGACCGGCTGTTGCTGATCCACGGCATGGCGGACGACAACGTGCTGTTCACGAACACGACCAGGCTGATCCCGCTTCTGGTCGCGAAGGGCCTGCCGTTCGAGATGCTCGCCTACCCGGGCAGCCGGCACGCCGCGCTCTCGTTCAAGGACACCGGCATCCACGGCTGGAAGACCATCCTCGACTTCTTCGACCGGCACCTGAAATAAAGGGGACGCGTCCAATTAAAATAGGGGACGGACCCCTATTACGCAGGTGCGGAAATAGGGGTCCGTCCCCTATTTTAATTGGACGCGTCCCCTTTATTTCTGGCGGCGGATGGCGCAGCCGTGCGCGCCGGCCTTCTGGACGCGCTCGAGGCGCTTCGCGTCGGGGAGCCAGCCGGAGAACACGGGCACGCCCGCGCGATCGCACAGCGGGCCCAGGTAGCGCTCCGACACGTAGCCGTCCCTGGGCGCGAGGACCAGGAAATGCGCGCCCTCGGCGACCGCCGCGAGCGCGCCCTCGACGTCCTCGCAATGCACGCCGACGAGGAACTCGCCGCTCGGGTCCACGTGCAACTGCTGCCCGTGCCAGTGCAGCACCGCGCCGTCACCGCCGGCCTGCGCGGCCGCGCGCACGGCCTCGAAGTCGTCCCCCATGACGAACACGCGGTGACCCGCGCCACGCGCGGCCTGCACCGCCGCGCGCTCGGGCGCGCCCTCGCCGGAGGCGGCGAGCGGCCACAGGACTGCCTGCGGCACGCTGCCCGCGAGCGCCGCGAGTTCCACGGCGTTGCCCACCACGCGCGCGATGCGCGGCAGCCTGAGCGCGGTCACGATGCCGCGATCGGCCTCGAGCAGGTCCCGGCGGGGCAGATCGTCGGGCAGCACCCACGCCAGCGCCTGCTGGTCGAGTGCGCGTGGCTCGCCCTCGTAGCGCGTCACCTGCCAGACGTCGAGCAGCACGCGCCGGTCAGGATACGCGTGCCTCAGGCGGATCAGGGGTCGCGCTTCCTGCATGACAACGCCGAGCTCCTCCGCGAGCTCGCGCCGCAGGCCGTCGAGCGCCTCCTCGCCGGATGCGAGCTTGCCGCCCGGGAATTCCCAGCGCCCGGCCATGTGGCGGCCGCGCGGGCGCTGCGCGATCAGGACGCGTCCCTGCGGGTCCCGGAGGGCGCCGGCAACGACATGGACTTCTTCCGAACCGGCCATCCCTGGTTCCCCCAAGCGCCGTGCGCGGTCGCTCAGCCTCCGGCCCGCTGCAAGGCCCCGTGGCAGTGCTTGAACTTGCGGCCGGAGCCGCAAGGGCAGGGCTCGTTGCGGCCGATCTTACGCTCGCCGCGCACGAACGGCGCGGCGTCGGCCGGTGCCGGCGCGGGCGCCGGCGGCGTGCGGCCCGGAGCCGGGGCCGGCCCCGGCGCCTGCGCGGACGCCGCGAGCTCGGGCGGCGGCGCATGCTGCAGCTGCATGCGGCTCTGCAGGCGGCGGCGGCGTTCCGCCTCCTCGCGCTCGATCTCCTCCTCCGTGCGCACCTGCAGGCGCTGCAGCAGCATCACCGTGTCGCTGCGGATGCGGTCGAGCATCGCGGTGAAGAGCGCGAATGCCTCGCGCTTGTACTCCTGCTTCGGGTTCTTCTGCGCGTAGGCGCGCAGATAGATGCCCTGGCGCAGGTAGTCCATGGCCGCGAGGTGCTCGCGCCAGTGCATGTCGAGCTGCTGCAGCATCACCGCGCGCTCGAGGTGGCGCATGACCGGCGCGCCGACCTGCTGCACCTTCGCCTCGTAGGAGGCCTCGATCGCCTCCAGCAGCCGGTCGGCGGCCTCGCGCCCCTGGCGCGACGGGTCCCCGGCGAGCCAGGCCGCGAGCCCCGTGCGCACGCCGAAATCGCGCTCGATCGCCTGCTCCAGGCCGGCGACGTCCCACTGCTCCTCGACGCTCTCCGGCGGGATGAACTGGTCGACGATTCCCTGCACCACTTCCGCGCGCACGTCCCGGATCACGCCCGCCATGTCGTCGGTGGACATGATCTCGGTGCGCTGGCGGTAGATGACCTTGCGCTGGTCGTTGGCGACGTCGTCGTACTCGAGCAGGTTCTTGCGCGCGTCGAAGTTGTGCGACTCGACCTTGCGCTGCGCGCGCTCGATCTGGCGCGTCAGCATGCCGCTCTCGATC
>DATBLN010000139.1:0-7262 GCA_036555345.1 Steroidobacteraceae bacterium | reverse complement strand
CTGCTCGCCACCCGCACCCGATGCGGGTGATAGGGCAGCACCTCGACCAGGTCCCCCGCCGCCAGCCGCTCCTGCAGCGCCCGCCACCAGCCGGCCTCCAGCAGCTCGCCGTGCTTTTCCAGGAAAACGTCCCGCAGCCGGCCCTCGAAGCCGAGAAACCTCAGGAACGTCTCCGGGAACACGTCGTTGTCGGCGACGTGGAACCAGGGCTCCGCGCGCATCTCGTCCTCGTCCGACGGCGCCTGCGGCAGGTCGCGGAAGCGGCAGTCGGTGACGCGGCACAGCTCGTCGTAGTCGTAGAAGATCACCCGGCTGTGCCGCGTGACGCCGAAGTTCTTGAGCAGGAGGTCCCCCGCGAAGATGTTGGTGTAGGCCAGGTCGCGAATTGCCTGGCCGTAGTCGATGACCGCGAGCTCGGCTTGCTCGGGCGTTGCGCCATGCAGGTAGAGGTTCAGCGGGACCATCCGGCGCTCGATGTAGGCGTGGCCGATGGCGAGGTCGTCGCCGTCCGCCTGCACGTTCAGGGCGCACTCCGACGTCAATTCGTCCAGCATGTCCGGCGCGAAGCGTGCGCGCGGCAGGCGGATGCGCTTGAACTCCTGCGCATCCACCAGCCGTCCCGCGCGGTCGTGCTTGAACACGAGCTCGTACTTGGCCATGACCTCCTCGCGGCGGATGTTCTTGATGTCCGGGAAGCGGTCGCGGATCACCTTGAAGATCACGTCGAAGTTCTCGAGCGTGAAACAGGCCATCACGAGCCCGCGCTCGCCGGGAGCGCGCACAAAGCGGTCGGGCGAGGCCCCGAGATGGCGGAAGATCTCGCGGAAACGCTCGGTCTTCCCCTGCTTTGCGCGCCCGAGCACCGTGAAGAGCTCGGACACCGGCTTGACGGGCATGATCGAGTGCAGGAAGAGCACCGCGTCCGCCACGCGCTCGAGGTCCACGTGGAAGTACGAGCGCGTGAACGAGAACAGGATCGAGACGTCGCTCTCGCGCAGCATCACGGCGTCCACCAGCACGCCCCGCGGGCTGTTCCGGATCGCGATGGCGAGCGGCAGGCGCCAGCCGTCTCCGTTGATGCGACCGACGAGATAGGCGCGGCTCATCTGGTAGAAGACCGGACCGATGACCTCGACGTCCAGCAGCCGGCGCTTCTCGCCGAGACGGGCGAGCTCGAGCTCGACGTCGGTCGTCACGTGCGAGACGCTGCCCTCGAAATCCCGCCACGGCGTGCGGAAGCGGTAGTCGGAGAGGATCTCCTCGAACAGCAGGTCGAGCGAGCCGCGGTTGGCGTAGCGGCGCGCGACGGACTCGGCGCCGGCGCCGCGCAGCGGATCGAGGTCAAGGGCAAAGAATTCGATTTCGGCGTTGACGCCGACCGTATCGAAGAGCTGGCGCGTGATCGAGCTGAAGAAGGTCTTCAGGAACTCGGGGTCGGCGAGCGGGCCGATGCGCTCTGCGTACTCATCCTTGATCGCGCGCCAGAGCGGCACGTCCAGCGCCCGCGCACCCAGCTGCCTGCGCAGGGCCGCGACCGTGCCCGCGACCATGCGGGAGTAGAGGTCGAGCCGCTCGACGACGTCCGCCTGGCTGCCGGCCCAGTCGAGGCTCTCGAAGCGCTCCGGGGCGCGGCGCGTGATCGCGCGGAACTGCGCGTTATAGCTGGCAAAGGCCGCGACGATCGCGGCCGCGGCATCGCGGGCGGCGGCGTCGCTCAACGCATGTTGCGAATCAGTGCGTCGCCGAACTCGCTGCACTTGACCTCGGTCGCGCCCTGCATCAGCCGGGCGAAGTCGTAGGTCACGGTCTTCTCGCCGATGGTGCGGTCCATCGAGGAGAGCACGAGGTCGGCGGCCTCGGTCCAGCCCAGGTAGCGCAGCATCATCTCGCCCGACAGGATCACCGAGCTCGGGTTCACCTTGTCGAGGTTGGCGTACTTCGGCGCCGTGCCGTGGGTCGCCTCGAACACGGCGTGGCCCGTCAGGTAGTTGACGTTGCCGCCCGGCGCGATGCCGATGCCGCCCACCTGCGCGGCGAGCGCGTCCGACAGGTAGTCGCCGTTCAGGTTCATGGTGGCGATGACGTCGAAGTCCTCGGGCCGCGTCAGCACCTGCTGCAGCGTGATGTCGGCGATCGCGTCCTTCACCAGGATGCGCCCGGAGGCGAGCGCCTGCTTCTGCTCGTCATTCGCCGCTGCTTCGCCCTTCGCCGCGCGCGTGCGCTCCCACTGGTCCCAGGTGTAGGTCCGCTGCGCGAACTCGCGCTCGGCGAGCGCGTAGCCCCAGTTGCGGAACGCGCCCTCCGTGAACTTCATGATGTTGCCCTTGTGGACGAAGGTGAGGCTCCTGCGCCTGTTCGCGATCGCGTATTCGATCGCCGAGCGCACCAGCCGCTCCGTGCCCTCGCGCGACACCGGCTTGACGCCGATGCCGGAGGAATCCGGGAAGCGGATCTTGCCGTGCAGCTTGGGGAAATGCTCCTTCATGAGCGCGAGGAACTTCGCGTTCTCGGCCGTGCCCTGCTCGAACTCGATGCCGGCGTAGATGTCCTCCGTGTTCTCGCGGAAGATCACCATGTCCACCTTCTCCGGCGCGCGCACCGGGGAGGGCACGCCCTTGAACCAGCGCACCGGGCGCAGGCAGACGTAGAGGTCGAGCATCTGCCGGAGCGCCACGTTGAGCGAGCGGATGCCGCCGCCGATCGGCGTCGTGAGCGGACCCTTGATCGAGACCAGGTATTCGCGGCAGGCCGCGACCGTCTCGTCCGGCAGCCAGGTGTTCAGCAGCTTGTTGGCCTTTTCGCCGGCGTAAACTTCCATCCAGGAGATCTTCCGCTTGCCGCCGTAGGCCTTCGTGACGGCCGCATCCAGCACCCGCACACTCGCGCGCCAGATGTCGGGACCCGTGCCGTCCCCCTCGATGAACGGGATGATCGGCTGATCGGGAACGATCAGCTTGCCGGCGGAAATGCGGATCTTCTCGCCCGTCCTGGGCGGCGTGATTGTGACGGCGTTCATACGGTGGGAAGTCCTCGATTAATAAGCAAATATTAGCATATGCCCGCATTGACCCCGGGGCCCGGCCGGGCGTACTGTGCCGCCTCATGAACCTGCTCGCGAGACTGCGAAGCCACCAGAGCCGGGCCGCGCGCCTGGCCGCCGTCGTATTCGCGGTCGGCTGGCTGGGGTTCGCGGTGGCGCCCTGCCAGGCGATGAATGCCACGCCGGACGAAGCGCCGCACCACGGTTCCATGCCGATGGACGACTGCGGGCATTGTCCGCCCGCAACCGAAACGACGCCCGACTGCGCCGAGGCGGCGCCGACGGACTGCCTCTCGCCGGCGCAGCCCGCGGTCGAACTGCGCCAGATCGAGCAGCCGAAACCCGTGGCGGTCCTGCCGGCCGTCGTGGATGCCTGCGCCGTGCCGGCGCCCGCGACCCGGCCTCCGGCCGGCCTGCGCACGCGTGCGGCACCGCTTCCGCAGGCTTCGCTCCAGCAGCGTTACTGCTCCTACCTGAAATAGCCGCTCCTGCCAGGTTCGCCCGTGTTCGGCGCCTTGCGCAGGAGGAGGCATGTCCATTGATCACGACCTGAGGGCCGGTCTCAAGGCCCTGACGATTCTCGGTCTCGCGTTCGCTCCGGCGGCCGCGATGGCGGAGCCCGTTTCACTGGTGGAAGCCCAGGAGCTCGCGGTCGCACGCGACGCGGGAGCCGTGGCCTTCGCCGCGGAAGCGGACGCGACCCGGGAGCGCGCCGTGGCCGCGGGCGAGCTGCCCGATCCGGAGGCGCGCCTCGGCGCGGTGAATGTACCCGCGGACTCGTTCGAGTTCGACCGCGAGGACATGACCATGATGGAGGTGGGCGTGATGCAACGCTTCCCGCCCGGCAGGAGCCGCGGCCTCGCGCGCGAGCAGCTCGAGCACCACGCGCTGCATTTCGAGGCCGAGGCCGCGGCGCGGGCGAGGTCAGTCCGCGCCAACGTCGCGCGGCTCTGGCGCGAGCTCGACTATCTCGAGGCGACGGAGGCGTTGGTCGCTGAGTCGCGCGACCGCGCGCGGCTCATGATCGAGGGCGAGGCCGCAGCCTATGCGAGCGGGGAGGGCCGGCAGGCCGACCTGCTGGCCGCGCGCCTGGAACTGCTGGGGGTCGAGGAGCTGCTGATCGAACGCGGACGCATGCGCGCGGCCGCCGAGGCGGAGCTCGAGCGCTGGACCGGACCGCTCGCCGCGCCACGCGCGCCCGCGCCGGAGCCCGTGGAACCGGCGCCGCTCTCCATGTTGCGCGAACGCCTGGACTCGCACCCGATGCTGCGCGGACTCGAACACCAGGCGGGCGCCGCGAAACTCGAGGCCGCACTGGCGCGCGAGCGGTACAAGCCCTCATTCGGCGTGGACGTCGCTTATGGCTTCCGCCAGGGCCGCGACATGCTGGGCGAGGCGCGGCCCGGGATGCTCACGGCCATGCTGACTTTCGACCTGCCGCTCTTCACGCGGGATCGCCAGGACCGTGAACTCGCGGCCGCGCGCTCGATGCAGCGCGGCGCCGAGGCGCGGCGCGAGGATGCCGCGCGGGAATTCGAGGCGCTGCTGGGTACGGTGTACGTCCGCGCGCGGAGCCTGCGGGCGGCCCGGGATCTCTACCGGAGCGACATGCTGACGGTCGCCCGCGCCGCCGTCGAGGCGGCGCTCGCCAGCTACCGCTCGGGCGAAGGCTCGCTCGCGGAAGTCGTCGGCGCCGAGCGCCGCCTGCTCGACCTGTCTGACAAGGAACGGAGACTCGGCGCGGATCTCGGCTCTGCCATCGCCGAGCTCGAGGCGCTGACCGGAGAACTGCCATGAAGGTGACTGTCACGATCCTGGCGCTGTCGCTGGCGTCGGCGATGCTGACCGGCTGCGATTCCACGCCGCCCGCCGATGAGGCCACGCAGCAGGCCGAACGCAAGCCGCTCTACTACCGCAACCCGATGGACCCGACGATCACCTCGCCGGTCCCGCGCAAGGACCACATGGGCATGGACTACATCCCGGTCTACGAGGAAGACGAGCCCGGGCGGGACGCGGGCGGACCGATCGAACTGTCGTCCGCGATGGCGGCCAATCTTGGCGTGCGCACGGCTTCCGTGCGCCGCGGCGTGACCGGCCGCGACGTCCGCACGGTGGGCGTGACCGCTTTCGACGAGCGCGGCCGCGTCGAGGTCCGCGCGCGCAGCGATGGCTACGTGGAACGGCTGGCGGTCCGCGCGCCCGGTGAATCCGTGAGCCGCGGGCAACTGCTGTTCGAACTGTTCTCGCCGAAGCTGGCGGCGACCGAGCGCGAGTTCGCGGCGGCGCTCGCACAGGGCGATGCGAGGCTGGCGGACGCCGCCGCCGCGCGATTGCGCGCGCTCGGCGTGGATGCAGCCACGATCGAGCGCCTGCGTTCAGGCGGCGAGCCGGGTGCGCGGGTGCGGTACTACGCGCCGACGGACGGGACCGTCGTCGAGCTCGGCATCCGCGAAGGCGGCCTCGCCGGGCCCGGCATGAGCGCCGTGACGCTCGCGCCGCTCGACCGCCTGTGGGTCGTGGCCGAGATTCCCGAACGCGCTTCCACGCGCCTGCGACCCGGCATGGCGGCGACGATCGGCTTCGCCGCATTGCCGGGCCGCGAGTTTGAGGCCCGGCTGCTGGAACTGCTGCCGGGACTCGATCCGGCAACCCGCACCCGCCAGGCGCGCATGTCGCTCGCGAACCCGGACGGCCTGCTCGCGGCCGGCATGGTGGCGGACGTGCGCGTCGCAGCGGGTGGCGGGGAAGAGGCGCTCTTCGTGCCGGTCGAAGCCCTGATCCGCTCGGGCGAGGGCGATCGCATCGTGGTGGCGCTGGATGACCACCGCTTCGACGTGCGAGCGGTGGTCGCGGGCGCGGAGAACGGTGACGAGGTCGAGATCCGCGAAGGACTGGAGGAGGGCGAGCGCGTGGTCGTCTCGGGCCAGTTCCTGATCGATTCCGAGTCGCGGCTGCGTTCGGGGCTCGGACGCTTCGAGGAACCGGAAGCGCCGGCGGCGGAACACGACCACCCGGGGCATGCGCCATGATCGAAGCGCTGATCCGGGCTTCGCTCGCCAACCGCGCGCTGGTCCTGATGCTCGCGGGCCTGCTGACGGCAGCCGGCTTCTGGGCGCTCGCGCGCATGCCGGTGGACGCGATCCCGGACCTCTCGGACGTGCAGGTGATCGTGTTCACCGAGTGGCCGGGGCGCGGGCCGACGCTGGTCGAGGACCAGATCACCTATCCGATCTCGACCACGCTGCTCTCCGCGCCGCGCGTCCGCTACGTGCGCGGGCAATCCTTCTTCGGGCTCTCCTTCGTCAACGTGATCTTCGAGGACGGCACCGATCTCTACTGGGCCCGCAGCCGCGTGCTCGAGTACATGAGCACGGCGGTGGCGCGCCTGCCCGAGGGCGTCACGCCGACGCTCGGGCCCGACGCCACCGGCGTCGGCTGGGTCTTCGAGTACGCGCTCGTCGACCGCAGCGGCAAGCTCGACCTCGGCGAGCTCCGCAGCCTCCAGGACTGGAATCTGCGCTACGCGCTCGCCAGCGTGCCCGGGGTCGCCGAGGTGGCGTCGGTCGGCGGCTTCGCGCGCGAGTACCAGGTGCAGGTCGACCCGAATCGGCTCCGCAGCTTCGGCATCTCGCTCGCGGAGGTGGTGGCCGCCGTGCGCGCATCGAACCAGGAGACGGGGGGCGGCGTGATCGAGATCGCGGGCCACGAGCAGGTGATCCGCGGCCGCGGTCTGGTGGCCTCCGCCGCCGCGATCGAGCGCCTGCCGCTGCGCGCGAGCGCGCGCGGCACCCCCGTGCGGGTGAGCGACGTGGCGGTGGTGTCGCTCGGCCCCGAGATGCGCCGCGGCGTGGCCGAGCTCGACGGCGAGGGCGAGGTGGTCGGCGGCATCGTGGTGATGCGCTGGGGCGAGAACGCGCTGGCCGTGATCGACGCCGTGAAGCGGCGCATCGAGGAGGTGCGCCCGGGCCTGCCGGAGGGCGTCGAGATCGTCCCCGCCTACGACCGCTCGCAGCTGATCGGGGGCGCGATCGGGACGCTGCGGCGCACGCTGCTCGAGGAGATGGCGATCGTCTCGCTCGTGATCTTCGCCTTCCTGCTCCACGTGCGCAGCGCCCTCGTCCCCATCCTCACCATCCCGGTGGGGGTGCTGCTCGCCTTCGTGCCGATGTACTACCAGGGCCTCACGGCCAACATCATGTCGCTCGGCGGGATCGCCGTC
>DATBLN010000113.1:0-49202 GCA_036555345.1 Steroidobacteraceae bacterium | reverse complement strand
GGAGCTCAAGTACCAGGGTGCGCCGTCGGCGGTGGGCGAGGCGGCTTCGGCGATCGAGATGGTCGTCTCCCCGGGCGCGCCGACCATGTCGCGGCCGGAATTCGAGCGGGCCAAGCAGATCTACTTCGAGCGCTGCGCCGGTTGCCACGGCGTGCTGCGCAAGGGCGCGACCGGGAAGCCCTTGACGCCCGAGATCACGCAGGCCAAGGGCACCGACTACCTGAAGGTGTTCATCAACTACGGCTCGCCGGCCGGCATGCCGAACTGGGGCAGCTCGGGAGAGCTGTCGCCCGGGGACGTGGACATCATGGCGCGCTACGTGCAGCACGTGCCGCCCATGCCGCCGGAGTACGGGCTCAAGGAGATGCGCGATACCTGGACGGTCCTCGTGCCGCCGTCCGGGCGCCCGGCGCGCAAGATGAACTCCTACAACATCGACAACATCTTCTCGGTGACGCTGCGGGACTCCGGCGAAGTCGCGCTCATCGACGGCGACACCAAGCAGATCATCAGCATCCTGCGCACCGGCTACGCCGTGCACATCTCGCGCATGTCGCACTCGGGGCGCTACGTCTACACGGTCGGCCGCGACGCCAAGGTGGACCTGATCGACCTGTGGATGGAGAAGCCCGCGATCGTCGCCGAGATCAAGCTCGGGCTCGAGGCGCGCTCGGTCGAGACCTCGAAGTACAAGGGCTACGAGGACAAGCTCGCCATCGGCGGCACCTACTGGCCGCCGCAGTTCGTGGTCATGGACGGCGAGACGCTCGAGCCGCTCAAGATCATGTCCACGCGCGGCATGACCGTGGACACCCAGGAATACCACCCGGAGCCGCGCGTGGCCGCCATCGTCGCCTCGCACGAGCACCCGGAGTGGATCGTCAACGTCAAGGAGACCGGGCAGATCCTGCTCGTGAACTACGGCGACATCGCCAACCTGCAGGTCACGCAGATCGGCGCCGCGCGCTTCCTGCACGACGGCGGCTGGGACCGGACCCTGCGGTACTTCCTGACCGCGGCCAACCAGTCGGACAAGATCGCGGTGGTGGACTCGAAGGAGCGCAGGCTCGCGGCGCTCGTGGACGTGGACAAGATCCCGCACCCGGGCCGCGGCGCGAACCTCGAGGACCCGGCGTTCGGGCCGGTCTGGGTCACGAGCGCGCTCGGCAACGAGAAGATCACGTTCCTCGGCACGGACCCGGACAAGCATCCGGAGCATGCCTGGAAGGTGGTGCGCGTGCTGAAGGGGCAGGGCGGCGGCTCGCTGTTCGTCAAGTCACACCCGCACTCGACCAACCTCTGGGTGGACACGCCGCTCAACCCGGACCCGAAGGTCAGCCAGAGCGTCGCGGTGTTCGACGTGAAGAACCTCGAGGCGGGCTACCAGGTGCTGCCGATCGCGGAGTGGGCCGGGCTGGGCGAAGGACCGAAGCGGGTCGTGCAGCCCGAGTACAACAAGGACGGCGACGAGGTCTGGTTCTCGGTCTGGAACGGCATGAACCAGCAGTCGGCGCTCGTCGTGGTGGACGACAGGACCCGCAAGCTCAAGGCGGTCATCAAGGACCCGCGGCTCGTCACGCCGACGGGCAAGTTCAACGTCTACAACACGCAGCACGACATCTACTGAGGCGCGCGCGCCTCAGTCGAATGTCGCGCCCACGGTGACGGCGAAGTTGCGGCCTGGCTCCCGGTAGAGCGACAGGAGTGGATCACCGGGGGCGCGGCCGCGCACGGTCGCCCATTCGTGGCAGCGCTCGTCCGCCAGGTTGAACAGGCCGAGGTTCGCCACGACCCTTTCGCTCAGCCGCAGCCGCAGCCGCAGGTCGAGGCGCGTGCAGCCCCCCGGCCGGTAGAGCGGACCCGCCGATTCGTCCACGTCGTGCTTGGCCCCGACGAGCGTCAGGTCGAGCGCCGCGCCGAAGGCGCCGGATGGCGCGTCATAGAGCAGCCCGACCGTTCCGCGCGGCGGGTCGATGCCATTGATCGGCCGGTCGCGCACCGTGTCCCGGCCGTTCGTGATGCCGGCGGATGCGCGCGCGCCGAAACCCGCGAGCGACGGGCGCCAGGCGCCGAGGTCGGCCGTGAGCGCGGCCTCCGCCCCCTGGATCCCGGCGCGCGCGAGGTTCCGGGACTGGAAGAGCGTCGTGCCCGTGCCGGGCTCGACGCCGATGTTGACGCGCGATTCGATGAAATCGCGGTAGCGGCTCGCGTAGACGCTCGCCGTGCCGGACAGCGAGCCGCCCGAGAAGCGCAGGCCGAGCTCCAGGCTGTCGCTGCGCTCGGCCTCGAGATCCGGGTTCGGGATCGCGCGCGTGTTGAACTGCGGCAGGTCGAGGCCGATGTTGACGTCGTCGAAGGGCGGCGAGCGGAAGCCGTGCGCATACTGCAGGTAGAGCGAGAGCCCCTCGCGCAGCCGCAGGCCGACGGCCAGCTTCGGCGAGATCGAGGTTTCCTCGACGGACACCGGCGGCTCGCTCGGGTTGTCGGCGGCGTACATCGCGTCCACCGCGGGCGACAGCCGGTACCAGTCCGCGCGCAGCGCCGGGATCAGCGACCAGCGGCCGTCGCCGGGCCGCCATTCGTCCTGCAGGTAGAGGCCGGCCTCGCGGATGCGCGAGACCGGGAAATCGCGCACCGGCAGCGCCTCGCCGAGGATGACGCTGGTCGCGGCGCCGGTCAGGAGGTCGGTCTGCAGGCCATCGCGGCGCTCGACGACGCGCGTGTCCGTGAACTCGAGCCCGCCCAGCAGGCGGTGCGGACCGGAGGCGGCGCCGAGTTCGCGCGCCAGTGTCAGCTCGGCGCCGACGGCGCGCTCGCGGTAGTGGAACTCGCGCTCGATGGCGAGCGGCGGACTCGCCGGGGGAGCGGCGCGGCGTTCCTCGTGCGTGTACTGGCGGATCGCGGTCTCGTTCCAGTACAGGCGCCAGCGGGCGTCGTCCACCGCGGCGAATGAGCCGAGTTGCTGATCGACCACCACGCCGAGGCTCGCGGCGCGGTCGTCGCCCTGGAGCCGGATGGTGTTCGCAAACCGCCCGCCCGACAGCTCGAGCGCATCCACATCGGTGAGCGTATGGTCGCGGTTCCACATGAGCGACAGCCGCAGCGGCCGGCCATCGGCCGGCAGCACCGCGCGCGCGAGCAGCGAATCCGAGGAGTCGTCGCGCGGATTGGGCGGCGGCGGGCCGCCCGCGTGATCGAGCTCGCCGCCCTCGCGCCGCGCATAGGCGAGCAGCGCCTCCACGGACCCCGCGCGCAGCGCGCCGGTCAGGCCGGCGAAGGTCGAGCCGTCGTCGCTCGCATGGCCCGCACGCGTCCGAAGCGCAGCGGTGGCGCCGTCACCGATCACGTCGGCCGGGTCGAGCGTCGTGACCGCGAGCACGCCTGCAATCGCGTCGCTGCCGTAGAGCGCCGATGCCGGCCCGCGCAGCAGCTCGATCCGCCCGATCACTTCGAGATCGGCGAACGAGCGGCCGGTGTTCGAGAAGCTGCCGATCGCGAAGCTCCGGGCGGCGGGGACGCCATCGGTCTCCACCAGCACGCGGTTGCCACCCAGCCCGCGCACGGTGACCCCGCCCGCGCCGAAGCGCTGGGGGTCGTGGCCGATGGAGACGCCGGGCTCGCGCGCGAGCGCATCCCCGAGGTCGAAGGCGATGTCCGCCTCGATGTCGGCGGCCGTGATCACCGATACCGCCGCCGCCGCGTCCGCGAGCGGCTGCGGGAGCTTGCCGACCACGGTGACGGTCTCGAGCTCCGGCGCGCTGTCCACCGCCCCCGCGCGGCAAGCGAGCGCCAGCAACAGGGCCGCGAATGCCGGTTTCGCGCGGGCCGCCGAACGGCTAACATCATGCGCCTTCTCCACGTCGGGGGCCGGCCGTGCAGATCGCGAAGAACCGGGTTGTATCATTCCATTACACGCTGCGGGACGAGCAGGGCGCCGTGATCGACGCCTCGGGGACGCGCGGCCCGATGAGCTACCTGCACGGCAAGGGCAACATCATCCCCGGGCTCGAGCGGGCGCTCGAGGGCAAGTCGGCCGGCGACAAGGTGGAGGTCGCCGTGCCGCCCGAGCTCGGCTACGGGCTGCGCAGCGACGCGCTGGTGAAGATCGTGCCCCGCGGCAGGTTCACCGAGGGCGCGGAGCTCTCGGCCGGCATGCAGGTGCGGGCGTCCGGGCCGCAGGGCGCGCGCATCGTCACGGTGGTGCGCGTCGAGCGCGATTTCGTCACGGTGGACGCGAACCATCCGCTGGCGGGCAGGACGCTGCACTTCAGCGTCGAGATCGCCGAGGTGCGCAAGGCGACGCACGAGGAAATCTCGCACGGCCACGTGCACGGACCGGGCGGCCACCACCACTAGGCGGTCGCCGCGGCCGGCTCCCGTTCGAGCGCGAATAGCCACACCGGCTCGCGGTTGTTGCTCTTGGGCGGCAGCTCCAGGATGTCGGCGAGGCGGTACCGGCCCTTGCCCCACTTGAAGAACAGGTAAGGCATGCACATCGGGTGCGCGCCGAAGGGATCCATCTCGGAGGCCCCCGCCGCCGAATGCCGCATGGTGTGCTCGACGTAGATGAGCCCGCCGGGCGCGAGCTGCTTCGCCCAGGCGGCGAGCGCCTGGTCCGGCCGCATCGCCTGGTCGAGCGAATTCGTGTACACGAAGTCGAACTTCCCGGACCACTCCGGGTTTTCCTCGTGGAAGTCCCAGACGACCATGTGCGGAAACTGCGTCGCGGTCTCGGAGATGTCCGTGCCGATGACCTGGGCGCCCGTCAGGCGCGCGAGCGCCTCGACCTCCCAGCCATTGCGCGCCCCGTGGCAGATGCCGGCGTGCGGCTGCGGGACGCGGCGCCGCAGATGCGCGGCGAGGCTCCTGAGCGTGCTGTCGTCGGCCCAGACCTCCTCCAGCTTGCGCCGGTTGTGGAACACCTGCGTCGCGCGGTACTGCTCGTAGCCGCCCTCGTAGTCGTGCAGGTACACGAGTTCCTTCCCGTGGCGCCTGGCGACGCGGAATCCGGTCGGCGTCTGCACCGTCGTGTAGCCGAAGGGGCGCACCAGCGCCCGGGTGATCTCGCGCAGCAGCATGCCGGCTAGCGTAGCCGACGGGCACGGTAGAATGCATCCCCGAACCGCGCCGAGGCCCGCATTGAACGAACCCGGGATTCCGAGGACCACGTGGTGGGATGCCGCCGAGCTCGGGTTCCTGCGCCTGGCCGCCGGGGGACTCGTGCCCGCGCGCTGGTTCCTGCCTTCGGTGCCGGAGGAGGCCGGGCGCAGCGCGAAGACGGGCTGGCTCAGCCTCGAGATCGTCAGCCACTGCTGGCGCTACGCGCACCTGCTCGCGTACCAGCTGAGTTCGCTCGTCCTCCACCCGCCGACGAAGCTCGCGGTGACCATGACCGTGTTCCACGCGGCGGAGGACGACGGGACGGCCGAACTGCTCGCCGGTTTCGGCGCCCGGCGCGTGCCGAACGTGACCTGGAACTGGCGCGTGCTCGATCGCGGCCGGCTGTTCCGCCGCGGCATCGGCCGCAACCTCGCGGCCCGGGCGACCGCCTGCGACTGGATCTGGTTCACGGACTGCGACCTGCTGTTCCACGCCGGCTGCCTTGATGCGCTCGCGCTCGCCCTGCAGGGCCGCCGCGACGCGCTCGTGTACCCGCGCGAGGAGGCCGTGTCCGGCCTGCTGGAGGCCGGGGACCCCCTGCTCGAGCGCGGCCGCGCGGGTCCGATGCCAGTGGACATCGACCCGGCGCGCTTCGTGCGCGAGGTGCGCGACCGCGCGACCGGGCCGCTGCAGGTGACGCACGGCGACGTCGCGCGCGCCTGCGGCTACTGCGAGCAGCTGCGCGTGTACCAGAAGCCGTCGCCGGTCTGGACCAAGTGCACCGAGGACCGGGCGTTCCGCTGGCTGCTCGGCACTCGGGGCGTGCCCGTCGACGTGCCGGGCGTGTACCGGATCCGGCACGCGAGCAAGGGACGCTATCGGGAGGATCGCGCGTCGAGCCGCGTGCGCGCCGGCATCCGCCGCCGGTTCGACACGCACGGGACGCCGGATTAAGCTGCACCCCTTCCATGCGGCTCGCGCGCGCAAAGGTCCATCGGTCATGAGGTTGCTGGCGTTCCTGAGGCGCTGGGAGAGCCGGCGCCGCGACCGCAGGCGTCGGCCCGAAGTGACGGCCTTTGACGAATGCGTCGCGAGGCTCGGTCCCGGCGACATCGCGATCGACTGCGGCGCGAACGTGGGCAAGTTCACGGTGCCGATGGCGAGGACGGGCGCCGAGGTCTACGCCTTCGAGCCCAACCCCGACGCCTACGCGGCGCTCGTCAGGGCGACGGCCGGCTATCCCAACGTGCGGGCGCTGCAGGCGGCCGCGACCACCGAGCCGGGCCGGGTCAAGCTGTACCTTCACCGCTACTCGGAGGACGATCCGGTCCATTTCTCCTCCGGCTCCACGCTGGTCGCCGGCAAGCGCAACGTGCGCGAGGACCACTACACGATGGTCGAGGGCATCCCGTTCGCAGAGTTCATCAAGGGGCTCGGCGGGCGGCGCGTGAAGCTCCTCAAGATGGACGTCGAGGGCGCGGAGGTCGGGCTGCTCAACCAGCTGCTCGACGAGGGCCTGCACGAGCGCATCGACCAGGTGTTCGCCGAGGTGCACGACCGCCAGAACCGCACGCTCGCGGAGCCGACCCGGCTGCTGCGCGAGCGGCTCGCCGCGCTCGGCGCGACCCACATCCGGCTGGACTGGCGTTGAGCGCATCCGCGGAGACCGGCCGGCGCCTGCCGCGCGTCGTGCAGGTCGGCTTCAACAAGTGCGGCACCCGCAGCTTCCAGCGCCTGTTCGAGCGCGCGGGCCACCCGGTCGTGCAGCACAAGATCCGCAGGCCCTTCCGGCGCAGCCGCAAGGCCGCGTACGTGATGCAGCAGAACCTGCGGGCCGGGCGCCCGGTCTTCGCGGGCATGGAGGACTACGTGCTCTATGCCGGCCTGATCCACCAGACCGCGACCGAGAGCTTCGAGGGCGTCCGGCACTTCCGCGAGATGCTGCGCGACTACCCGGACACGATCCTGATCCTGAACGTGCGCGACCGCGAGGACTGGATCCGCTCGCGGCTCAAGCACGGCCGCGGCGAGCTGGTGCGCCGCGTGATGCGCCAGCGCGGCGTCTCGACACCGGAGGAGGTCGCCGCGATCTGGCGCCGCGAATGGGACGAGCACCTCGCCGACGTGCGCGAGGCCATGAAGGACCGGCCGGCGCAGCTCATCGAGTTCAACCTCGACACCGATCCCGTGCAGGGCCTGATCGACCGCCTGCCGGGCTACGGGCTCGAGGCCGCGGACTGGGGCGACGTCGGCCGCACCCGCGGCGTGCGCGAGCACCCGCTCGTCAGGCGCTTCAAGCGCTGGTGGGCGCACGCGCGCTTCCGGCCGGACACCTGAGACGGGCAGCGGCGTGATCGAGCGGCAGAAGCTCAGGTTTCCCGTCAAGGAGACGGCGCTGCGCGAGGACGTGCACGCCCTCGGCGGCCTCGTCGGCGAGGTGCTGCGCGACCAGGGCGGCCCGGCGCTCTTCGACCTCGTCGAAGGCGACCGCGTGGCCGCGATCCGCCGCCGCGAGGGAGTGCCGGAGAGCGCGGTCGAGCTCGCGGTGCGCACCGCCGACCGCCCGGCGGGGCAGGCGCGCGACCTGATCCGCGCCTTCAGCAAGTGGTTCGAGGTCGTCAACCTTGCCGAGCGCGTGCATCGCGTGCGGCGCCGGCGCGAGTACCTCACCGCCAGCGAGCGGCCGCAGCCCGGCGGAATCGGCGACTGCCTGTACCGCCTGAAGGCGGCCGGACTCGACGCCGGCCAGGTGTACGAGCTGCTCGGGGGCGTGACGATCTACCCCGTCTTCACCGCGCACCCGACCGAGTCCACGCGCCGCACGATGCTGCGCAAGAACCAGCAGATCGCCGACCTCATGATCGAGCGGCTCGACCCGACGCTGACGCCGGCCGAGCGCCGGGCGGCGTGGGAGCGGATCCGCATGGAGGTCACCTCGGGCTGGCAGACGGAGGCGCACCCGCACGAGCGCCTGACCGTCGCCGACGAGCGCGAGCACGCGCTGTTCTACCTCGCGGAGGTCATCTACCGCGTGGTGCCCGCCCTCTACGAGGAGATCGCGCAGTGGATGCACTCGGTGTTCGGCACGCCGGTGGAGCCCGCGCGCGTGCCGCTGCTGCTGCGCTTCGGCAGCTGGGTCGGCGGCGACATGGACGGCAACAACGAGGTGCACGCCAAGGCGCTGCGCGAGACGCTGCACCGCCAGCAGCAGCGCGTGATCTCGCTCTACTTCGACGAGTGCCGGCGGCTCGCGGGGCAGCTGTCGCAGAGCGCGGGCCGCGTCGGCGTGAGCCGCGAGCTGGAGGCGCGCATCGCGGAGTACGACATCCTGCTGCCGAAGGCGCGCGAGGCGGCCTCCAGCCGCCACGACCGCATGCCGTACCGGATATTCCTCGCACAGGTGGCCGAGCGGCTGCGCACGACCTACGACGGGCGTCCCAACCATTACGAGTCCGTGGAGCAGTTCATCGGCGACGTCGAGCTGATCGCGGCGAGCCTGCGCGCCAACCTCGGGCAGCATGCCGGGCTCTTCCCGGTCGAGCGGCTGCTGTGCCGGGCGCGCACCTTCGGCTTCCACCTGGCCACGCTCGACGTCCGCCAGCACGCCTCCGTGCACCGCGACGTCGTGCGCCAGGGCCTGGCGCGGACGGACTGGTACGGCACCAAGTCCGGTCTGCGCACGAAGATCCTCTGCGACTCGCTCACACGCGACCTCGGGCCCACCGGCACGTTCGACGCCGTCGGCCGGCGCACGCTCGCCGTGTTCGAGGCGATGATGCAGGGCCGCTACCGCTACGGCGAGCGCGCGGTCGGCGACTACGTCGTGAGCGGCACCGAGGCCGCCGACGACGTGCTCTCGGTGCTCCTGCTCGCGCGCTGGGCGAACATCACCGACCGCGACACGCTGGAAGTGCCGCTCGACGTCGTGCCGCAGGTCGAGAGCATCGCGGCGCTCGAGGGCGCCGGGCCGCTGCTGGGGGCGCTCCTCGCCGAGCCGAGCTATCGCCGCCACCTGGCCGCGCGTGGCAACCGCCAGACGGTCCTGATCGGCTACTCGGAGAGCAACAAGGCCGTGGGCCTCGGCGCCTCGCGGCACGCCATCTACCAGGCGCAGGTGGAGCTCATCAGGTCGGCGGGCGCGGCGGGCGTGGACCTGACGCTCTTCTACGGCCGCGGCGGCACGGCGAGCCGCGGCGGCGGACCGCTCGACCGGCTGGTGCAGAACGCGCCGCCGGCGGCGACGCGCGGCCGCCTGCGCGCGACGGAGCAGGGCGAGGGCATCAGCAACAGCTACGGGCTGCGGCGCATCGCGCTGCGCACCTTCGAGAAGGCGGTCAACGCGGTGCTGCTCGACCGCTTCGAGGCGCCGCAGGCGCCGGGCCATGCCGGCGAGCTGCAGGGTCTCATGAAGGTGGTCGCGGACGCGAGCCGCGCGCGCTACCGCGCGCTCGTGCACGAGCGCGCGGACTTCCCGCAGTTCTTCCGCGAGGTGACGCCGATCGACGTGATCGAGCGTATGCAGATCGGCGGCCGCTCCGCGCACCGCGAGGGCACCGGCATCGACGGGCTGCGCTCGGTGCCCTGGGTGTACGCCTGGATGCAGTGCCGCTACGCGCTGCCCGGCTGGTACGGCATCGGCACGGGCCTCGATGCGGCGGCGCGCGAGCTGGGCGCCGAGCGCCTCGCCAAGGCCTGGGCGGCCTGGCCGTTCCTCGCCAACCTGCTGGACGACGTCGAGATGGACCTGGTGCGCGCGGACCTCGCGATCGCGGAATACTACGACGGTCTCGCGAGCGCGGACGCCTCGGCGATCACGACCGAGATCCGCCGCGAGCACGCGCTGACCGTGCGCTGGATCACCTGGATCAAGGGCGAAGTGGACCTGCTCGACAGCCGCCCGCAGATGCAGCGCTCGACGATCCTGCGCGCGCCCTATCTCGACCCGGTGCACCTGATGCAGGTGGACCTGCTGCGACGCTGGCGCGCGGGCGGCCGCGTGGACACCGCGGTCTTCGACGCGCTGCTCGCGAGCGTGTCGGCGGTCGCGCTCGGGCTGCAGGCGACCGGATGAACATGATGGCGGGGGGAGCATGGGCGAGCTGATGGCACTGACCGATCCGGAGCGCAGCGTGTGCGTGTACTGCGCCTCGAGCGCGGCCTGCGCGCCACGGTTCCACGACGTCGCCCGGCGTCTCGGCGCGCTGCTCGCGGGTTCCGGCTGGGCCGTGGTCTACGGCGGCGGGCGCTCGGGGTCCATGGGCGCGCTCGCCGAGGGGGCGCTTGGCGCCGGCGGCCGCGTGGTCGGCGTCATCCCGAGGTTCATGATCGATCTCGAGTGGGGCAACAACGACCTGTCCGAGCTGCACGTGGTCGAGGACATGCGCACGCGCAAGCACGAGATGCTGACGCGGGCCTCCGCGGTGGTCGCACTCGCTGGCGGAACGGGCACGCTGGAGGAGCTGTTCGAGGCCATCACATTGAAGCGGCTCGGCCTGTTCCTCGGGCCGATCGTGATCGTCAACACCGATGGCTACTACCACCCGCTGCTGGCGCAGCTCACGGCCGCGATCGCGGGGCGCTTCATGGACCAGCGCCACGACCGCATGTGGGAGGTGGTCGCGGAGGCGGAGGAGGTGCTGCCCGCGATCGCGCGGTCCGCCGAATGGAGCGCCGCGAACCGCGGCTTCGCGGTGGCGCGCTGATCCGGTAAAATCCCGGCATGAGCAATGAAAGACCGGGCGAGCCGCACATGAATGCGGACGGCCTCTATCGCGAAGACGTCTTCACCGACCAGCGCGTCGGCACCGTGCGCCGGCTGGTGCCGGTGCGCTCCGACGGCAGCGACGACCCGTCGCGGCCCGTGATCTTCATCGGCCAGGCGACCGTCATGACGCCGATGGGCTCGCTGCCGCTGTCGTTCGAGCTGGATGCGACGGACCTGGCCGGGGCGGTCGCGCACTTCGGCACGGCGGCGCAGCAGGCGATCGAGGATGCGGCCCGCGAGCTCCAGGAGCTGCGCCGGCAGGCCGCCTCGTCCATCGTCATTCCCGAGACCGGCTCCGCCGCGCTCAAGGGCATGGGCGGCAAGGGCGGCATCCAGCTCCCGTAGGAATAAAGGGGACGCGTCCAATTAATTTCCTGCGTCACGACGCAGGAAATTAATTGGACGCGTCCCCTTTATTTTCGCCGCGGCACGCGCTTGCGGCGCGCCGAGGCCATGTCGGCGAGCACCGCGAGCGCGGTCTGGCGCCGCTTCGGGTCGAGCTTCTGCCACAGCCGCAGCATCAGCTGCGTCTCCGCGTCGAACCCCGTGAAGGGCGCCAGCGCGTCGTCCGCGAAGCTCCGCAGCGACTCGTAGTCGATCCCGAGCCGGCGCGCGAGGCGGCGCACGTCGGCGGGCTTCGTCGGCACCGAGCTCATGAGCTCCGCGACCGCTGACGGCGTGGTCCCCAGCATCCTGGCGAGCGCGAGCGGGTCCATCATGGCGCGGCCAGGTGCCGGGCGAGCCAGCCCTGCACTTCCTCGTAGAAATAGCGGCTGTTCTCGCCCTTGAGGATCCAGTGGTTCTCGTCGGGGAAGATGACGAGCCGGCTCTCGACCTGCTGGCGCTTCAGCACGGTCCAGAACTCGAGCCCGTTGTTGTAGGGCACGCGGAAGTCGCGCTCGCCGAAGGTGACCAGGATGGGCGTCCTGAGCTTCCTGGAATGCCAGAACGGGCTCTGCCGGCGCCAGACCGGAAGATCCTCCCAGGGCGGCCCGCCGAGATTGCGCTCGCGCGAGAAGGCGATGTCGCTCGTGGTCCATTGCGTCTTCAGGTCGTAGAGGCCCGCGTGGCTCACGAGCGCGCGATAGCGGTCCGTCGATACCGCGAGCCAGTTGGCGAGGTGGCCGCCGTAGCTCGCCCCGCCCGCCGCCTGGCGCGTGGCGTCGATGAACGGGTAGCGGCGGATCGCCTCGTCCGCGGCCTGGTTGATCTCGGCAGCCGGGCCCTCGAGCGGGTCGCCCTGGATCGCCTGCGCGAACTCCTCGCCGAATCCCGTCGAGCCCGAGTAGTTCGTCATCAGCACCACGTAGCCCGGCTGCGCCAGCAGGTGGTAGTTCCAGCGGATGAAGAACTCGTCCTTGTACATCAGGTGCGGGCCGCCATGGATCAGCACGAACAGCGGGTACTTGCGCGACGGGTCGAAGCCCGGCGGCAGGGCGATCATGCTGTGGATGCGCCGCCCTCGCTTCGAGGTGAACCAGAACTCCCGGACCGGCTGCCAGTCGATGGTGGCGACCCGCTCCGCGTTGAACGCCGTGAGCGCGGTGCGCGCGCCGCTCGCCGGATCCACGCGATGGACTTCGGCCGGGCTCACCGCACTGCCCCAGTTCGCGACCAGGACCGGGGCCTCCTCGGTGCCCCCGACCGCCGGCGCGCCGAAGTTGCCGGCCTCGAGCCGGCCGAGCTCGCGGACCTCGCCGCCCGCGGCCGCGACCGAGAACAGCCGGTCATGGCCCTCGTCGCCGGCGAGCAGGAAGATACGCTCGCCGCCCGGGGCCACCTGGAAGGCGTCCACCGGCCGGTGGAAGTCGAATGCGACCGCACGCGGCGAGGGATCGGCCCAGTCGAAGCGCACCAGGCGCTCGTCGTTGTAGACGCGGCGCGTGCGCGGCGTCTGCCGCGCATAGAGCGCGGACCCGTCCGGCGCGAACTGCGGGCTCGCGTAACTTGCCTCGTCGCCGGTCAGGCGGCGCGGCTCGCCGCCGCCGGCGGGGATCACGAACAGCGACTGCTGGACGATGGCGCGGGCCGCCTGGTCGCGCGCGGTCGTCGCCGCGAACACGATCGCGCTGCCGTCCGGGGACCAGGCGGCGGGGAGCGACTCGCCGTCGTTGTCGAGGTCGCCGCCGAAGCCGCGTCCCTGCACGAGCGTGGTGCCCGCCAGCAGGTCGCGCGCCTTCGCGCCGTCCTCGAGCGGCTGCAGCATCAGCGTCGGGCGCCGCTCGTCCAGCCAGCGGTCCCAGTGCCGGATCGGGAAGTCCTCGTAGGCGCGGGCGTTGTACTTGCGCGCCTTGCGCCCGGCGATGACCGCGCGGTTCGCCTCGTCGTCGGCCGCGCCCGGCCAGACCATGCTCGTGAACAGGATCGCCTCGCCGTCGGGCCGCCACAGCGGCCGGCCGGCGCCGGTCGCGACGCCAGTGACGCGCCGGGCCTCGCCGCCGCCGGCGACGTCGAGGACGTAGATCTGCGCCTCCTCGTCGCCCTCGCGCTTCGCCGCGAAGGCGAGGCGGCGCGAGTCCGGGCTCCACGCGGGACCCGACTCGCCGCCGGCCGTGGAGGTGAGCTGGCGCGGCGGCGCGCTGCCATCGGCGGGCACCAGCCACAGGTCGCTCGATTTCTGCGCCTCGTCGTAGGCGGGCGAGGCCACCGGCACCACGACCCAGCGGCCGTCGGGCGACAGCGCGGGCGTGCCGACGCGCTTCATGAGCCAGACGTCCTCGTGCGAGATCGGCCGCTTCGCGGCCGTCTCCGCCGCGTGCGCGGCGCCGGCCGCGAGCAGGAGGGCGAAGGCCGCGGACAGTATCCTCATGGTCCTCATCTCCATTGACGCGCCCGCACGTTCTGCAGCAGCCAGGGCTGCTCCGGCACGAGCTTCTCGCTGAACAGTTCACCGCGGCCCTGCAGCGGCGTCCAGTCGGTGTAGGCGCCGACCAGCGAGCCAAGGTAGGGACGCGCGATCTCGATCACCTCGCGGAAGTCCAGGTCGTCGGCCTCGCGCAGCCCCTCGCGCGGATGCCGGATCGCCCAGATCGTGGCGCCGAGCGCACCGGCCGCGACCTGCAGGCAGGTCGCATTCGTGTACGGCACGTGGCGCCGGGCCTCCGAGATCGAGAGCTGCGAGCCGAACCAGTAGGCATTCTTCGCGTGGCCCGCGATCAGCACGCCGAGCTCGTCCATGCCCGTGACGATCTCCGCGCGGATGATGCGGCGCACCGGCTGCGGCATCCAGCCGCGGCCCTCGAGCTCGAGCGCCGACAGCATGGCGTCGTCGCAGGGGTGATAGACGAACATCACGGTCGGGCGGTATTCGATCTTCGCGCCCTGGCGCAGCGTCAGGTGGTCCGCGATCGAGAACACCTCGTCGTGCGTCATCAGGAGGCCCTGGTAGCCGCCGGACGAGGGCAGCCAGCTGCGTGCGAAGGTCGCTCCGCCCGGACGGTGCAGGTAGACCGAGCCGCAGCGCGGCCGATGCCAGTACGATCCCGGAGGCTTGCCGGGTTCCGCGGTCCCGAGCGAGAGCTCCGACGGCTGCATCAGCTCGTCCACGAAGCCGTCGATCGACCAGGTGTTCACGAACTCGTTCGGCCGCTTCGGGCGATCGGTCGCCTGCGTGTCGCGCTCGGAGATCTGCACCAGCGTCACGCCGAGGTCGCGCGCGAGCGCGGCCCAGCCGCCGGCCGCCGCGGGCGTCTCGACGGCGCGGCCGAGACCGGAGGCGAGATCCAGCAGCCCCTGCTTGACGAAGTGCGAGACGAGGCCCGGATTCGCGCCGTGGTCCACGACCGCGGTCGGCGCCCCCGGCTTGAGTCGCCGCGCCAGCTTCAGCATGTCCTCGCGCGTGAGGTAATTGGTGCGCTCGCGCAGCGGCAGCATCGGGTTGTCGAAGACGCCGGGCCAGGGCTCGATGGACGTGTCCACGTAAAGCACGCCGTGCGCCGAGCACCACTCGACGAGATCGAGGCTCGAGACGTCCACCGACAGGTTCAACAGCAGGTCGCCCGGTCTGAGGCGCCGCTTCAGCTCGCGCTCGTAGGTCGCGGGCTTGAGGTGGCAATGCACGAACCGCGCCTGGTGCGCGGCCGCGAGCGCGCGGCCCTGCTCGCTCGCCTCGAGCACGGTGAGGCCGTCCTCGGGGAGCGTCAGGTGCCGGCGCAGCAGCGGCAGCGCGGCCTGGCCGATGCTGCCGCAGCCGACCATGAGCACGCGCCCCGGGAATTCCGCGGTTTCGATGCGGATGGCCGCCACAGCCGAACCCTAGCAAAGTGCCCGCGGCGGTGCACGCCCGCCGGCCGGCATCGGCGGTTGCGTGCATAATTGCGCATCGTCACCGGAGTGCTCGCGATGAACCTCAGGACCGCGTGCCTGCTGATGCTGGCATTCCCGGCGCTGGCCGCCGACCCGCCGCGCACGGCCCGACCGGCGGACGTCGAGCTCTACATCATCTCCCCGCGCGACGGCGAGACCGTCAGGAGCCCGGTGACGGTGCGGTTCGGGCTGCGCGGCATGGGCATCGCGCCCGCCGGCGTCGCCTACGAGAACACCGGTCACCATCACCTGCTGGTGGACGCCGGGCTGCCGCCGCCGGAGGCGCCGATACCGGCGGACGACCGGCACCTCCACTTCGGCAAGGGGCAGACGGAGACCGTGCTCGCGCTCGCGCCCGGCAGGCACCGGCTGCAGCTGCTGCTCGGCGACCACCTGCACCGGCCGCACGACCCGCCGGTCGCCTCGGCGCCGGTCACGATCACGGTCGCGCCATGAAGCGCCTGCGCCCGCTCACGACGGCGCTGGCGCTGCTCGCGCTCGGCGCCTGCACCACGGAGCCGGAATACGACCTGCTCATCCGCGGCGGCACGATCTACGACGGCTCGGGCGGCGAGGGCTTCACCGGCGACGTCGCGATCGCGGGCGACCGCATCGCCTACGTCGGGCCCGCGGCGCCCGGCGACGCCAGGCGCGTGATCAATGCCGCAGGCCAGGCCGTGGCGCCGGGCTTCATCAACATGCTGTCCTGGTCCAACGAGTCGCTGCTGATCGACGGGCGCGGGCAGGGGGAACTGCGCCAGGGCGTGACGCTCGAGGTCATGGGCGAGGGCGAGTCCATGGGACCGCTGACGCCGACGATGAAGGAGGAGATGATCGCCCAGCAGGGCGACCTGAAGTACCCGGTCGAATGGACGACGCTCGGCGAGTACCTCGAGACGCTCGAGCGCAAGGGGATTTCCCTCAATGTCGCATCGCACATCGGCGCCGCGACCGCGCGGGTGAACCTGCTCGGCAATGCGGATGCCGATCCGACGCCGGAGCAGCTGGCGGCCATGCAGGACGTGGTGCGCCGGACGATGGAGGAAGGCGCGCTCGGCGTCGCCTCGTCGCTGATCTACGTGCCCGGCATCTTCGCGGAGACCGACGAGCTCGTGGCGCTCGCGTCGACCGCCGCGCGCTGCGGCGGCATCTATGCCACGCACATGCGCAGCGAAGGCCGGCAGCTGCTCGAGGCGCTCGAGGAGACGATCGAGATTTCGCGGCGCTCCGGGGCGCCGGCCGAGATCTATCACCTGAAGGCCGCGGGCCGCGAGAACTGGCCCAGGCTCGAGCAGGCGATCGCACGCATCGAGTCGGCGCGCCGCGAAGGATTGCGCATCACGACCGACATGTACTCATATCCGGCCGCGAGCACCGGGCTCGATGCCGCGATGCCGCCGTGGGTGCAGGAAGGAGGCAACGCGGCCTGGTATGCGCGGCTGCGCGACCCGGCCGTGCGCGCGCGCGTCGCGGAGGAAATGCGCCGGGATGGCGAGGGCTGGTCCAACACGCTGCGCGAGGCGGGGGGCGCGGAGAACGTGCTCATCGTCGGCCTGCGGAACCCGGCGCTCAAGCCGCTGATCGGCAAGACGCTCGCCGAGATCGCAACGCTTCGCGGCACGACGCCCGAGGAGGCGGCGATGGACCTGGTCGCGGAGGACGAGAGCCGCGTGCAGTCGGTGTACTTCCTGATGTCCGAGGACGAGGTGCGGCGCAAGGTCGCGCTGCCGTTCATGAGCTTCGGCTCGGACGGCACGGCGGTCTCGGCCGAGGGCGTGTTCCTGAAGAGCAACCTGCACCCGCGCGGCTACGGCAATTTCGCCCGCGTGCTCGCGCGCTACGTGCGTGAGGAGAAGGTCGTGCCGATCGCCGAGGCCGTGCGGCGCATGTCGGCGCACCCGGCGGCGGTGCTCGGGCTCGCGGACCGCGGGCGGCTGCGGGAGGGCCACTTCGCCGACATCGTGGTATTCGATCCGGCCACGATCCAGGACCATGCGACCTACCGGGAGCCGCACCAGTACGCGACCGGCGTGTCGCACGTGATCGTGAACGGCGTGCCGGCGCTCGAGGATGGCGAGCCGACCGACGCGCGGCCGGGCCGCTTCGTGCGCGGCCGCGCGTGGACCGGCCGCGAGGGCGGCGGCTGCCGCGATTCCGCCGCGGACTGGGAATGGCCATGAAGGCCGGCGCTTGCCTCCCGAGTTCCTGATCTTCGGCCTGACGCTCGCGGGCGTCGCGCTATTCCACCGCCTGGCGCTTCCGATCGCGGCGGCGGGGCTCGCCGCGGTCATCGCCTTCGAGTGGATCTTCACGCAGTTCCCGGCCGGGGCCGGCGCCGCCGGGCTCGCGGCGCACTTCGCGCACGAGTGGGTGGTGCTCGTCAACCTGCTCCTGCTGCTGCTCGGCTTCTCGCTGGTGTCACGGCACTTCGAGGAAAGCGGCGTGCCCGCCGTGCTGCCGCGCTGGCTGCCGGACGACTGGACCGGCGCGCTGTGGCTCCTCGTGATCGTGTTCGTGATGTCCTCCTTCCTCGACAACATCGCGGCCGCGCTGATCGGCGGCGCCATGGCGCACACGCTGTTCCGCGGCCGCGTGCGGGTCGGTTATCTCGCCGCCATCGTGGCAGCCTCGAATGCGGGCGGCTCGGGCAGCGTCATCGGCGACACGACCACGACGATGATGTGGATCCAGGGCGTGGCGCCCATCGAGGTGCTGCATGCCTACGTTGCCGCCGTCGTCGCGCTCGCCGTCTTCGGATTCTCGGCGGCGCGGCAGCAGCAGCGCCATGCGCCGATCGTGAAGGACCCCGAGCGCAGCGCGCCGGTGGACTGGATGCGCGTGGCGATCACGGGATTCGTGCTCGCCGCCGCGGTCGCGGTCAATGTCGGCGTCAACGTGCGCCTGCCGGAGCTCGCGGACCGCTTCCCGTTCATCGGCACGGCCGTGGCGCTCGCGCTCCTCGTCACGGTCCCGCTGCGCGCGCCCGACTGGAGCGCGCTCCCCGGGGCCCTCAAAGGCTCGATCTTCCTGCTGTGCCTCGTGGCGTCCGCGTCGCTGATGCCGGTCGAGTCGCTGCCGGCGGCGTCCTGGCAGACGGCGCTCGCGCTCGGGTTCGTCTCCGCCGGCTTCGACAACATCCCGCTGACCGCGCTTGCGCTCGAGCAGGGCGGCTACGACTGGGGCGTGCTGGCCTACGCGGTCGGCTTCGGCGGCTCGATGCTGTGGTTCGGCTCGTCGGCGGGCGTCGCGATCTGCGGCCTGTACCCGGAGGCGCGCTCGACCGCGCGCTGGCTGCGGGAAGGCTGGCTGATCGGGGTCGCCTATGTCGCGGGATTCGCGGCGCTCATCCTCACGCTCGGGTGGCGGCCCGGCGGCTAGCGGCCGCGCTCACCCGTAGAGCCCGGCGCGATCACGGAGGGCGAGCGCGTCCACCGCGATGCGGCGGAAATGCCGCCAGGGCCGCTCGACCCGGTGACGCGGCAGGCGCCCGAGCAGGGCCTGCGCCTCGGGCCGCGACAGGCCGTATCCCTCGAGCCACCCGGGGGCGCGGTCGATCGGCGCCTGGCGGGCGATCGTGCGCAGCATGTCGAGCAGGTCGTAGTCGCCGGGGCGCCGGCCCGCGATGCTGCGCCGGAATACGCGGCCATGGGCGAAGTCGATCAGGTGGAACGCCGGCGCAGCACCGGGCGCGGTGACGAGCACGTTGCGCGGGTAGAAGGCGCCGTGGGCGACGCCGCACTCGTGCATCGCCCGGGCGAGGCCGAACAGCGGCGCGAGCCCGGGCGCGGCCGCGCCTTCCGACAGCAGGTCGAACAGCGGGACCGCCTGCTCGATTTCCCGGGTCGTGAGGCACTCATGGCGACCGTGCACGCGGTCGCGGCCGTGCGACCAGCCGAGCGGCTCCGGGCAAGCCACGCCGCGGCGGTGCAGCAGTTCGAGGATGCGGAACTCGCGCTCCGCCCGGTAGGGCGTGAACACGCGACGCAGCGGGTCGTGCACCGGACGGTGGCAGTAGAGCTTGACCACGGCGCGACCGCCGGCGGCGAGCGGTTCCGACCACACCCGCGTGCCGCTTTCCGCCTTGATCAGCCGGTGGTCGGCAGCGGCGCGCGGCTTCATCCCGGCGACGGGTCCCGCACGATCAGGGCATAGCGATGGCCGGAGCCGATGCGCGACAGCGGTGGCGCCGCCACCAGGCGCGCGCCGTGCCGCCGGGCGATGGCGCCGACCTGCGCCGTCGTCATCGTCATCTTGGGAGGCTGCCGGTCGAAGGGGCGGCGCATGCGTCGCAGCCAGTTCTTGAGCGACCAGTGGTCGAAGAAAGTCATGATCACGAAGCGGCGCGCCACGCGCAGCAGCTCGGACAGGTGCCGCTCGCGTTCCGCCTGCGTCGGCAGGTGATGCGACAGCCGCACGCTGATGACGCCGTCCACGGACCGGTCGCGCAGCGGAATGTGGAACGCCGATGCCGTGGTCCAGACGCGCGGCGTCGCCACCTGCGATTCGGCGCGTCCGTACAGGACCTGCCCGAGCGCGATGTCCGCTTCGATCACGAGGTCGGTCGAATCCGCAAAGGCCGGCGTGAGTCGGCCCCCGCCGCAGGGAAGGTCGAGGATCGTGCGCGAGCGGCCGACCTGCGCGACGTGGCGGCGGATCAGCTCGAATTCCCGGCGTGTGCTGCTGCGCTTCAGCAGCTTGTCGCGGTAGGCCAGGTTGTACGTGGCGGCGTTCTCGACCTGCTGGTACTCGGCCTGGTAGGCCGTGCTCTGCTCGGTCCGCTGGGTGACGCCCCAGGTCTCCGAGGTGCCGCGGATCGCGAGCAGCGGCACGCCTTCCTGGACGGCATAGGCGGCATCGCAGCCCGCGCAGCAGAGGCCCTCCGCCGTGGCGCGCAGGTCGGAGCGGCACGCCGGACAGACCAGCAGCTCGGCGAGACGGGGCGGGATGGTGGATGGCATGAAACGGGCCCGGCGGGTTGGCGCCGCAATTCTAGTCCGGGCACGTCCCGGGAGCTATTGGCGGGCCGCGACCACGATCAGCCCGTCGGTCAGCGACGCCTGCATGCGGGTCGTCGCGAGCACTGCCTGCAGCGCCTCGGGCGGCGACAGCCCGGCCACCGAGCCGTGCAGCACGACCGCCGCTGCCTCCCGGGCGACCTCCGGCGTCGTGAACTCGACGCGCCGGCCGAGCTCGCGCGCGGCCCAGTCGAGGAATCCGGTCAAGGACATCCCCTCGACATCGATGCCGGGTGCCGCCGCCGCCACCCAGTCCCAGGCCTGGTCATGCGGTTCCACGCGGCCACGCTCGATGCGGCTGTCGGAGATCGTGAGCTGCTCGCCCGCCCGGCCGCTCGTGGCGGGCCCCGAACCCGTGCGCCATTCAACGGTTCCTTCCCGTACCCTTACGCGCACGCCGCCCTCGAGCACCCGGACCTCGTATTGGGTTCCGACGTGGCGCACGGAGCCTGCGGCCGTGACGATCTCGAGCGGCGCCGCGGCCGCCGCGTCGGCTCCGGCATCCACGTAGACCGCGCCCCGCTCGATCACGAGCCGGTCGGCGGCAGCCACCCCGATCCGCGTGGCCTGGTCGAGTCGCGCCGAGATTCCGCCCGCGAGCGTGATCGCTCCACGACCCGTCGGCTCCGTCGCCAGGGTCTGTCCCGTCATCACCGGCGCGCCCGGCACCGCCCGTTCCCAGCTGCCGAAGCGGCCGGATTTCGCGTGCAGCCCGCCGGTGGTGAGGGCAACGGTGCCGACGGCTTGCGCCGGAGCCGTGAAATTCGGGACCACAAGCCAGGCGCCGATCGCCGTGGCCATGACGCCGGCTGCGAGCGCGAGCGCCACGCGCCGCTGGCGACCGTGCCGCTCCGCGACCACGGACCGCCATTCCTGGCGCAGGTTCTCGCGCATTGCCCGCTCGATCTCCACGGGCGGCCGCTCGCGCGGTCCCGCGGCCTTCAGCACCTTCTCGATGTCGTGGTCCTGCATGACGATCCCCTCACGCACCCAGGTTGCCGGCGATGTCGGCGGCTTCCGCGCCGAATGCCTGCTCGAGCGCCTCGCGGAACGCGGTCCTGGCCCTCGCCAGCAAGGACTGGGCGGCCGTCGTCCCGATCCCCAGCCGCGCGCCGATTTCCTCGACCGTGCGGCCCTCCATGTACTTCCATTCCAGCGCGTCGCCATAGTTGGACGGCAGCCGGTCGAGGACCGATCGCACCAGGCGGCCAGTCTCGGCCCGGTCGTGCGCACGGGCCAGGTCGAACTCGTCCGGTGCCTCGATGTCCTCGATGGCGCGGCGCAACTCGGGCAGGTCGTCGATCAGGACCACTGCCCGGCTCTGGCGATAGCGCGCCCGGATGTGGTCCACGGCCTCGCGACGGCAGATCTGGCACACCCAGGTGAACAGCCCCGATTCGCCGCGGAAGTCAGCCATCTTGCGCATGGCCTTGGCGAGCGTCGCCTGCACCACGTCGCGCGTCGCCTCGATGTCGCCATTGAGGCGCGGCAGCGCGAACCGGTACAGGCGCGGAAAGTAGTCGTTGAAGAACGCCTCGTAGGCCCGCTCGTCCCCGGCGAGCATGCGCCGGATGAGCTGCCGGTCGGCTGACGGGTCCTGCTCCACGCGGTGACATCCCATCCTG
Organism: Steroidobacteraceae bacterium; assembly: GCA_036555345.1. Classification (GTDB taxonomy): domain Bacteria; phylum Pseudomonadota; class Gammaproteobacteria; order Steroidobacterales; family Steroidobacteraceae; genus SCUD01. The sequence continues at coordinate 27,393 of DATBLN010000113.1, read as the reverse complement.
TGGCTGGACGTCCGCGGCGGGCGACTCCCGCCGTGCGGCATCCGGAGCCGCCAATACTAGCAGCCGGTACCAGAGGGCCAGCAGCAGGAACCAGGCGATCGCCGCGCTCATGAGGTCGTGCGACATCCAGAAGCGGGGGTCGCGCACGGTCAGAAGCTGCGCTTGGTCTGGACCAGGACCTGCGTGCCACTGATCGAGCGGTCGCCGTCCAGCGGAAAGGCGACGTCGATGTGCAGCACGTTGCCGAGGCCCGTCTTGGTGCTGCCGAGACGCAGGCCGAAACCGACATCCTTCAGCAGGCCCTGGCTCTCCGTCGGGCCGAACGCGGAGCTGCCCCAGGTCTTGCCCATGTCGAAGAAGATGGCGCCGCCGATGTCGGCGAGCCGCCACAACGAGTACTTGGTGTAAAACCGCTGTTCGAGCGTCAGCAGCGCGCGCCCCTGGCCGGCCTGGTAGCGCAGCGGGTATCCGCGCAGGCCCGTGTCGCCGCCGAGCAGGCGTTCGTGGTCCGCGTCGAGCCGGTGGCCGGTCTCGGCGGTCAGCGACGCGTAGAAGGTCCGCTTCGGCCCGTCAGGAACGTAATAGCGGATGCCCGCGGTGAGGAGCGCGTCGCGGAAGTCGCCCGATTCCTGCCGTCCGGACAGTCCCGCGTCGAGGAACAGCGCGTGGTCGTCGCCCAGCCGGAAGCCGCGCGATGCCTCCGCGCGCAGGAGCGCCGCATCGCGGTCCGCGCCGAAGGTCCCCGAAGCCCAGCCGAGCTCGAGCATGAAGCGCGTGCCGAACTCGAAGTCCTCGGTGCGCGCGATCTGGTCGCGGTTGCGCGTGGTGTCGAAGTCGTCCTCGATGACCTCGAGGCGCAGCCACGGATAGTCCAGGTGCCGGGAAGCCGGCAGCGCGACGGGCGCCGTCTCGTCCGGGTCGAACTCGAAGTCCGCATGGTCCCGCCTGAAGCCGGCCGTGAACCGGCGGGTCCAGCCGTCCTGCAGCCCGGCGGACCATCCGTAACGCAACTCTCCGAACTCGAGGCGCTGGCCGTAACCCGCGACGTCCTCGCCGAGGCGGTAGACGTGCTCGACCGTCTCGTCGCGGGCGAGCGTGACGCCGGCACTCCAGTGCGCATCCAGCGCGTAGAACGGCCGCTCGACGGCCAGCCACTGGCCGGAACCGTCATCGCTGTCGCGCAGGATCACGTCGTTGCGCCAGCGGCTGCCGAACAGGTTCGGGTCGTGCCAGTGGACCGAATAGCTGCTGCGGTCCACGTCGTCGCTGTAGTCGAAGGCGAGGTGCTTGCCGAAGCCGAACAGGTTCAGCTCCTCGATCGAGACGCCGGTCTTGTCCGTTCCGCCGCTGCGGCCGTACGACAGGCCCGGATTCGTGGTCCACACCTCGTGCACGGCGACCTCGAGATCGACCACGCCGTCGTGATAGCCGACGACGCGGATCTCGGGTTCACGGATGTAGCGCAGCCGGCGCAGGTTGCGCTCGGTCTCGTCGAGCAGACGGCGCGAATAGAGATCGCCTGGCCTGAACAGCAGCTGGGCCTCGATCGCGGAGTCGCGCGTGTCGATGTGCAGCCGGTCGGCCAGCCGGTAGACGGCTTTCTTCTCGCCCGCGACCGCCGGGTCGAAGATCGGCAGGTCGCGCACGGTGATCGTGCCGATACGGATGCCCAGGGCCTCGAGCGTCGCGTCGTCGGGCCAGGCACGGGGCTCCGGCGCCGGCGTTGCGTCGTCGGCTGCCGCCGCGAGCGGCAGCAGCGCCGCCAGCAGGCAGGCGGCGCGCCGGTTCATCAGCGCTTCCTGGCGAGCCGCGCCTGCCCGGGTCGCGTGCTCGCCGGCTCGTAACGGTGGGATTCGAACAACTCGTAGGCGGTCTGGAAATAGGCCAGCCCCAGGCGCTCCAGATCCGGGTCGCGCGGCGCCGGCCGGTAGCTGTCCGCCGCCCTCTCGTAGCGGTACGTGTCCACGGACTTCCTGAGGCCGTACACGACGATCTCGTCGTCGCGCAGGATCGCGACGTCGTGGTTGTGGTTGAAGAAGGCCACCCGTCCGGCGCTGGGCGCGTGCAGCACGTCCTGGCCGAAGAACGGCGCTTCGTAGGGCAGCCCGAGGAGCCCGAGCACCGTCGGCGCGACGTCGATCTGCGTCATCAGGACCTCGACGCGCCGGGGCCGGATGCGCATCGGCGCGTAGATCATGAGCGGGATCTCGTAGGTCTTGAGCGGGATCTGCTCGCGGCCGTAGACGCGCGCGCCGTGGTCCGCGGCGAACACGAACACGGTGTCCCCGAACCAGGGGTGGCTCTCGGCCGCGCGCAGGAATTGCCCGAGCGCGTAGTCCGCGTAACGCACCCCGGCGGGACGACCGCCGCCCTCGGGCGGGATGCCGTACTTCTCGAGGCCCGGGCGGAACGTGAAGGGCTTGTGGTTCGAGGTCGTCATGACGATCGAGAAGAACGGCTTGCCTTCGCGATGCATCCGGTCGAAGTGGCCGAGCGCGTGGTCGAACAGGTCCTCGTCCGCCACGCCCCAGATGTTCTCGAAGCGGACCGACTGGATGGCGCGACGGTCCTGGATCTCGAAGCCGTTGCCCTCGTAGAAGGCGTTCATGTTGTCGAAGTAGCCGTAACCGCCGTACAGGAAGCTCGTGTGGTAGCCCAGCGAGCGCATGACGGCGCCCCAGTTCGCGATGTTGCCGTTGCCCGGACGGCGCAGGACCGAGACGGTCGGGATCGGCGGGAGCGAGGTCGTGAGCGCCTCGAGGCCGCGCACGGTGCGCGTGCCGGAGGCGTAGGCGTGCGGGAACCAGATGGCCTTCCGCGCGAACTCGTCGAAATTGGGCGTCAGGTCCTCCCGGGAACCGTACAGGCGGCTGAACTCGGCGCCAAAGGACTCGCTGGAGATCAGCACGACGTTCAGCCGGCCGAGCCCGTCGCGCCGCGCCGGAAAGGCGCGATCGAGCCGTCCCTCGGCGAGACGCGTGAACCTGCCGCCACCGCGCGAGAGCTCGCGCGCGACCAGCGCGAGGTTCTCGCGCGAATCGGCGGTCTCGTAGTTTGCATGGAAATCGATTTCGGAGGTGACCGCCGCCCGCATGAAGCTGCTGATCCCGTTCTGTACCAGCTCGTTGGCCACGCGGTTGTCGGCGAGCGACAGCATGTCGGTCGGCCAGAACACCGCCGCCAGCGCGACGGCCGAGGCGTGCGCGGCGAACGGCTTCCAGCGCTCGCGGCGGCCCGCGGGCAACTCGCTGCCATCGCCGAAGCGGCGGCGGATCCACCAGAGACCGAGCGTCGCGGCCGCCGCCGCGGCGAGCGCCGCCCGCATCACCGGGTACTCCGCCCAGACGTCGCCGGCGACCTCGGTCGGGTAAGCGAGATAGTCGAACGCGACCAGGTTGAAGCGCGAATCGAATTCCTGGAAGAAGTAGGCCTCGACGATCGCGAGATAGGTGAGCGCGAAGAGTGTCAGCCAGCTGCCGACGGCGAGGATGCGGCGATTCGCGGGCGTGCGATACCAGCGGTCGGGCAGGAGCGCCGTATAGAGCGCGAGCGGCGTCAGCAGGTAGCAGGCGACGATCGCGTCATTCGCGAGCCCGCCCGCCAGGATGGCAGGCAATGCGGTGGCGGCGACGCCCGCCGTCGTGCCGAAATTCCACCACAGGAGCGCGCGCGCCACCGCTCCGATGGCCGCGCTCGCAATTCCCAATGCGAACAGGAGCTTGTAGCGGTTCCACACGCCCGGTTGGACGGCCGCCCAGCCCGCAATCAACCGGTCGCGGGAGGGGTGTCAGAACTCCCAGAGCACCCCGATCGAGGGCACGACCGGCAGCCAGCTGCGCCGGCGCGTGGCGAACGTCGTCCCGCCCGCGCCGTCGGCGGCGGACTGCAGTTCCTGGCAGCAGTCGTTGCCGAGGTTGACGGCATTCGCCACCTCGATCGTGACGCGCAGGTCGCCGACGGTCAGGGCCTTGCGGTACTCGGCGCGCAGGTCGAGTGCGGCGCGCGTCGGGAACCGGACGCCGTTGCGCTCGCCGAGCGACGTCGCGAATACACGCGTGGTGGGCCAGCCGCGATGGGCGTTCGCGATCGCACCATAGCGCCAGCTGCCGCGCGTCCAGTCGAATCCGGCCGTGACCGCCCAGGTCTGGTCCCAGCTGCGCGGTACCGGCGCGCCGCCGATACGGTCGTTCGCCTCGGACCAGGCGGCCGACGCCCACCAGGACAGCCCGGGGGCCTCCGACACCAGCGACAGCTCCGCTCCGCGGATCTCCGCGGAGGCCGGCGCGACCATCACGCGATCGGGCGCGACCTCGGGGACGACCGACAGCGGATCGAGCAGGTTCTCGAAGTGCGGTCGCGGCTCGGTCTGTCGCTTGCTGAACCACTCGAGCCTGGCGGCCAGGCCGCTGCCGAACCGGTGGTCGAGCCCGAGGATGAGGTGATCCGACATCTGCGCCTCGGGAAACGCCGTCAGTCCGTCCTCGACCTTGAGCTCGTGCACGTCGTCGGTCTGGTGGAATCGGCCCCAGTGGGCCCGCAGGCTGGTGGCCCGCGACACCTCCCAGCGAAGGTTGATCCGTGGATCGGTGCTCCAGTTCTCGGTCGTCGCTCCCTCGGTGAGCGTGCGCTGGGCGCGCAGGCCGACCTCGGAGATCAGCTCGCGGCCGAGCTGCCAGCGATGCGCCACGAAGTACGCGAGTCGTTCGCGCTGCGGGGAGAGCGTCGCGGCCCGCGCCAGCATCGGCGCGCGTGAAAAGAGCGCTGCCACCGGCGCGGCATATTGCGCCTGTGCGTCATAGAAATAATCCGCGTCCTCGCCAGCCCATTCGAAGCCGCCCTCGAGCCAGTGACGCTCGGCGGCGTCCCAGGCCACCCGGCCCCGGATTTCGCGGTACGCCGACGAGCGAACGTCACTGACGGCGGCCACCGCATAGTCCGGGTCGTCGATGCGGCCGCTGCGAAACGAGTGTACCCGGCTGTGGCCCAGCCACAGCGAAGCGCTGAGCGCGTGCCCGAAGTCCCGGTCCGCCCGCAGCCACAGGTAGCGCAGGCGGCTCTCGATCTCCGCCTCCTCGCCCCGGTTCTCGCGCGAAATCGAGAGCTCGTCGCGCGACCAGAGAAAATTTGCGGTCACGCGCAGGCGCGCGGCATCGCCAAAGCCGACCCGGGCATAGGCATCCGCATAGGTCGGCTTGCCGGCGTCATGCGCGAATGCCTGGATGAATGGCTTGAGCGTGCCGACGCGCGCGGACGCCAGCCAGTCGGCATGCGCCGCGCCGATTCCGCCGCCGCGCCGCGCCATGGCATTGAAGACCGACAGGCCGAGCGCCGTGCGCGGTTCATCGCGCGCGCCGATCGTCGTGAGGTCGAAGACGCCGGCGAGGCGGTTGCCGTAGCGTGCCGGAAACCCGCCCGTGTAGACCTCCGCGTCCGCGATCAGGCCCGGATCGAGCACGCCGAACACATTCTGGTATCCCGGCAGGTGGAATGTCTGCCGCAGCGGGTAGCCGTCGAGCAGCGTCAGGATCTCGCCGGACTCGCCACCGCGGATGCTCGACTGCGCCGACAGACCGGCTTGCGCGATGCCGGGAAGCCGGCCGACGGCGCGGATCGCGTCCTCGCCAAGGACCGGCTGCGCGGCGAGCAACTCGCCGCCGACCCGGACCGGCGCGGCGGCGCCCTCGTGATCAAACGAGTAGCGGCTGGTGGAGACCACGACCTCGGCGAGTTCCGCGTGCATCGGCGCTGCCGGCGGCGCCTGCGCCGTCGCCTCAGGCGACGGCGACGCGGCTCCCGGGCCCGCCACGACGGCGAAAAGCCCGGGCCGCACCGCCGACAGGGCAAGACCGTGCTGCGCCAGGATCTCGTGCGCGATCAGGAGCGGCTCGCGCGAGCGCGGTTCCTCGATGACGCGCAGGCCCGGCGGCAGCAGCGCCGAGCTGTAGATGAAATCGAGGCCGTCGTGACGCAGTTCCGACAGCACGGCGGCGACGGGCCGTCCGGCGTAGCGCGGCGCATCGGCGGCGGGCGTGGCGCCGGCGAACAGGTGCGTGAAGGCGAGGCTGCACAGCAGCCGGCGCAGGGCGGGGGCCATGCGCGGATTCTAGACCGCGCCGGCTCCGGCCGCCGCCACCGGCTGCGCGAGCGGCTTGCGCGACTCGAGCCAGGCCCAGAGCGCGTCCCACTGCGCGAGTTCCGGCTGCACGCGGGCGGGATTCATCTCGTGGATCCCGACTCCCTGTTCGCCGGCGTACACGTAGCTCTGCGAGTCGCGCAGCGTGGTGACGACCGGGATCTGCATCTGGTCGAGGAAGCGCATCAGCGTGCGGAAGATGATCGTGTTCGGCTTGACGCGGTTCGCGATCACGCCAAGGCGGTTCTCGCGCCGCTTGATCTTGCCGGAGATCAGCAGGTGCCCGATGCAGCGCGAGCAGGCGTGGATGTCGGCGTCGGACGGCATCACGGGCACGAGCACCGCGTCGGCGTCGCGCACGTGCTCGTTGAACTGCGCGGTCGGCAATGCGGCGGGCGTATCGACGACCACCCGGTCGGTGCCCTGCGGGATGCGCAGCTGGAAGCTGCGCGTCACGCCGATCACGCGCGTGAACGCCTCGATGCCGTGGATCGCGGGACGCGAGCGCGGGCGCTTCTCGAGCCAGCGCGAGCTGGTGCCCTGGGGGTCGAAGTCCATGAGGGCGGTGTTGAAGCCGCGGGCCGCATACATCGCGGCGATGCCGGTCGCGATCGTGGATTTCCCCGAGCCGCCCTTCGGGTTCAGCAGGACGATCCGCAGCATGGCTCCCCCGTTGCCGGTCAATCAGACTACGCCCCACGCCCGTCGGCGGCAAGGCAGCGCCACTGCTCCCCGGCGCCGCCGCGCGGCCGCTATACTGCCGGAAACTCCTTCAATACCAAGGTGTTAGGTGGCGAGGCCACAGGTCGTGATCGTCGGGGCCGGGTTCGGCGGGCTCGCCGTGGCGCGCGGGCTGGCGCGCGCGCCGGTCGACGTGACGCTGATCGACCGGCAGAACCATCACCTGTTCCAGCCGTTGCTCTACCAGGTTGCGACCGCCGGCCTCTCGCCCGCGGACATCGCCTGGCCCGTGCGCCATCTCGTGCGGCACCAGGCGAACACGCGCGTGCTGATGGGCGAGGTCACGGCGGTGGATGCCGCGCGCAAGGTCGTGATGCTGGGCGATGGCCCGGTCGCCTGGGACTGGCTCGTGCTCGCGACCGGCGCAAGCCACGGCTACTTCGGGCACGACGAGTGGGCGCCCCACGCGCCGGGGCTCAAGGACCTCGACGACGCGACGGCGATCCGGCGCCGGCTGCTGCTCGCTTTCGAGCGCGCCGAGATGGCGTCGAGCCCGGAACTCGCGCGCAGGCTGCTGACGATCGCAATCGTCGGCGGCGGGCCGACCGGCGTCGAACTCGCGGGCGCCATCGCGGAGCTCGCGAAGCGGGCGCTTGCCGCCGACTTCCGCGCGATCGACCCGACGCAGGCACGGGTGCTGCTCATCGAAGCCGGGCGGCGGCTGTTGCCGAATTTCCCGGAGTCCTTGTCGCGCTACACGGCCGCCGTGCTCACGCGGCTCGGCGTCGAAGTGCGCCTCGGCGCCGCGGTGACGGCCTGCGACGGGCTGGGCGTCCAGATCGGCGCGGAAAGGATTCCCGCCGCCACCATCCTCTGGGCGGCGGGCGTCACCGCGTCACCCGCCGCGGCCTGGCTCGGACTGGCCGGCGACCGCGCCGGCCGCCTGCCGGTGGAGCCGGACCTGACGGCCCCGGGCCATGACCATATATATGCGATCGGCGATACCGCGCTCGCCCGGGACGCGCAGGGCGCGGCGCTGCCGGGCATCGCGCCGGTCGCGAAGCAGCAGGGCGCCCACGTCGCGCGCTCGATCATTGCGCGCATCCACGGCCGCGCGGCGGCCCCGTTCGCCTACGGCGATCGCGGCCTGCTCGCGACGATCGGCCGCAAGTCCGCGGTGATCACTTACCGGCGGCTCAGGCTGCGCGGGTGGCCGGCCTGGTGGCTGTGGGGCGCGGCGCACATCTACTTCCTGGTGAGCCTGCGCAACCGGCTGATCGTCGTCACGCAGTGGCTGTGGTCGTACTTCGCCTTCGAGCGCGGCGCGAGGCTGATCACGGGGCTCAAGCCGCGTTGAACGGGGGCATCATCTCCCGAAGAGCGCGATCAGGGCCGGCTCGCCGGAGAGGCGGGCGGCATCCGGTGCCGACAACCCGTCGGCGTTGCGCACGCTCGTGCTGGCGCCCGCGGCCACGAGGCTGCGGGCGCATGCCAGGCAGCGCGCACGGACGGCGAGGTGCAGCGGCGTATCGCCACGGGCATTGACTCCATCGGGCGGGGCTCCGGCGGCGAGCAGCCGCGCCACCAGCGCCGCATGGCCGGCGGCGGATGCCGCGTGCAGCGCGCCGTTGCCGCTGCGCGATGCCTTGCGGACATCCGCGCCGGCCGCGAGCAACGCATTCACGGTGTCGAGGTGGCCGCGCGCGGCGGCGACGATGAGCGCCGTCGTGCCCTCGTCGTCCGCGACGTCGGGTGTCGGCCGGCGCGCCAGCGCCGCCACCGCGTGGTGGGCATTGCGGCTGGCGGCCAGCCAGAGCGCGCTGCGACCGTGCCGGTCCGCCGCCTCCGGCCGCGCGCCGGCTGCCAGCAGGCGGTTGATCGCCGCGACGTCGTCGGCAATGGCCGCTGCCATCAGGGCGGTCATGCCTGATGCGTCGGCCGCGTCGGGCTCGGCACCTGCCTGGAGCAGCGGCGCGAGCGTCGCGCCGTTCCCGGACTCGATGGCGACCAGCAGCAGGGACTTGCCATCGGCTTGCCTGGCGCGCGGATCGGCGCCCGCGCGCAGGAGCCGCAGCACCGCGCCCGTCATGCCGGCCTGCACCGCCTGGCCGAGCGGCGTCCACCCGGCGCCGTCACGGACGTCCACGCTCGCTCCCGCCGCCAGCAGGGCGTCCACCGCATCGTCCCGGCCCGCGCGCGAAGCCAGTGCGAGTGCCGTCGTGCCCTGGGCATCGCCTGCATCCAGGGCGTCGCGGGCGGCGATGCGCGCGCGCAGGACCTTGATGTCGCCAGACTCGGCCGCGACCATGAGCGGGGTGCGTCCCGCATGCAGCAGCGCAACGGGCGCGGGGCCGCCGGGCGCCGTCCTCGCCGCGACGCCGAGCAGGGCCGCCAGTTCGAGGTGGCTCGCGAGCGCGGCGTGATCGCCGGCGCGCAGCCCGCCGGCGTCCCTCACTCCGGTGCCGGCGCCCGCGGCGAGCAGCCTCTCGCAGAGTTCACGCGAGCCGGCGCGCGCCGCGACCATCAGCGCCGTGGTCGCCGATCCGTTCGCCTGGTCGACGGGCGCCCCCGCATCGAGCAGCAGCGAGACCAGTTCCGGGCTGCCCGCGCGCGTCGCGAGCAGGAGCGGCGTCTCTCCGTTCCTGTCCACCGCGGACAGGGCGGCCCTGCGGCCCACCAGTTCGCGGGCCGCGGCAACCTGCCCGGCTTCGGCGGCGAGCATGAGCGGCGTGCGCCCGAATTCGTCGGCGGCGTCGACCGGCAGCACGTCGAGCAGGAGCCGCAGCTGCGCCAGATCGCCCGAGCGGGCGGCGCGCAGCAGGTGTTCCACGGAGGGCGCCTGCGCTGCGCCGGTCTGCCCCGTCGCGGACGACGGCGGGGCATAGCCCGCGCGACGCGCGGCCTCGCGCCATTCATCGGCGCTGCGCGCCGAGGACCGGCATTCGCCTGCCTCGATCATCGTCGCCAGGCTGCCCGCCGCGCGGGCGTGACCGGCCGCAGCCGCCCGCTCCAGCAGCCGGCACGCGAGGTTCACGTCGCGGGGCGCGCCCCGTCCGTTCCGGACCAGCTGCGACAGCAGGAACGACGCCTCGTGGTCTCCCGCGTCGGAGGCGGGGCCGAGGAGGCCGACGGCGCGCTCGTACTCGTGGCGCCGGATCGCATCGCGCGCGGGCTCCAGGTCCGCGGCGCCGGCGGCGAGCGCCGAGGCCAGCAGCAGCGGCGCCAGTGCGGCGACGCGCGCGGTCACGCGGTTCCGTACTTGGTGTCGATCTCGATCCCGATCGCGCGCAGGAAGTCGCCCGGCAGGATGCCGCCGGCGCTGATGATCACCGAATCGTTCGCGAACCGCTGCGTCGTCCCGTTCGCCTTGATCGAAACGGCCTCGGGCTCGATTTCCTCGACCTGCGACTGGAGCATCACGTGCAACCGGCCCGCATGCTCGGCCTGGCGCACGCGCTCGCGGTTGCGGGGCTTCGCGCGGCTGAACGCCTCGCCGCGATAGGACAGCACGACGCTGCCGGCATCGCCGGTTTCCGCGATGCTTGCCGCGGCCTCGAGCGCGCTGTCGCCGCCGCCGACCACGAGGACGTGGCGCGCGGCGTACTGCTCCGGCTCGATCAGGCGATAGGTGACCTTGGGCAGATCCTCGCCCTTCACGCCGAGCTTGCGCGGAGTGCCGCGGCGGCCGATCGCGAGCAGCACGCTGTGGGCGCGATACTCGCCCGCCGTGCTCCGGACGCGGAAGCCGCGGTCCGCGGGCTCGATCGACTCGACGCGCTCGCGGCACTGGATCCGCAGGCCCACCCTGCGCTCGATGTCGCGCCACAGTGCGAGCAGCTCCTCCTTGCGGGTCGTGCGCAGGCGGACGTCGCCCACGATGGGGAGCCGCGCCGGCTGCGTCATGACGATCTTGCCGCGCGGATACTGGAACACGCAGCCGCCGAGCGACTCTTGCTCGAGCGTGACGAACCGCATGCGCCGCTCGTGCGCGGCGAGCGACGCCGCAAAGCCGGCGGGGCCGGCGCCGATGATGACGAGGTCGAGCTCGGCGCCGCCACGCGGGCGGCGCCCGTGGATCTGCTCCACCGCCTGCCGGCCCTGTTCCACGGCGTTACGGATCAGTCCCATGCCGCCCAGCTCGCCGGCGATGAACATGCCGGGCACGTTGGTCTCGAACCACGGCGTCACGCGCGGAATGTCCACGCCGCGGGTCGCGCTGCCGAAGACGAGTTCGATGGCGCCGACCGGGCAGGCGGTCCGGCACGCGCCATGGCCGATGCATTCGGTGGGGCTCACCAGGCGCGCCTTGCCGTGGATCATCCCGAGCACGTGATGCTCGGGCTGCTCGGGGCAGGCCTGGATGCAGGAGCCGCAGCCGATGCACTTCAGAGGATCGACGCTCGGGTGCAGCGAGGCGGGTTCGACGAGGCCCGCGTTCACGGCCTGCTGGTGTGCGGCCACGCTGCGGCGGTGCAGGCGGTGGCGGCGCCAGGCATAGACGCAGAGAGCGACGGCAATCGGCACCAGGTAGACCAGGAATTCCATGGGGACCTGCGGCAAGCGGACGCGTGCGCCGCACCGCCCGGCGCAGCGCGAAGCAGACGCCGCGCGGCGCCGGACGTCAACGGCCCCGCGGCGGATTCCTGCGACAGTTCACGGCGCCGCCGACGTCCAACGCAGGCGATGCAACGCAAGCAGTAGGACGGGAATGCCAGTGAGAATCAGTCGCACATCGTCGCGGCCCGGCGACGCCCCGGACCGTGGGCGGCCGCCGGCCGTAACCGATACTGGAGGGGTCGCGGGACGGTGAATAAGTGAAATACAGGAAGGCGTCGCTGCTCGCCGTCTTGGCGCTCGGTCTCGCGATCGCGTCAGGCCTGGTGCTGCGCGCGGGCGGATCGCCGACGCCGCCCGCCCCGTGGATGGTGACGGCGGCAACCGCTCTGAGCCGCGACTCACTGTTCGCCGCCGGTCACGGCCGTGCGCCGCGCGCGGCCGACGCGCGCGTGGCGCGCGACGCGATGCTCGAGGGTCAGCGATTGCGCGTGGAGCGCCGTTTTGCGGAAGCGGCCGAGGCCTTTCGCGTGGTCGTGGCGGCCAACCCGGCGAACGCGGATGCCTGGGCGGACCTCGCGGACTGTCTGGCGGCAGCCACCGGCAGGGACCTGGCCGCCGGCCGCGATGCGATCGAACGCGCGCTCGCGATCGAGCCACACCACCTCAAGGCGCTCTGGCTGCGCGCGAGCCTCGAACTGCAGGAGAAGCGCTACGTCGAGGCGGCGGCGAGCTGGCGCCAGCTCGAGGCGCTGGTGCCGCCGGGATCCGGAGATGCCCGCATCATCGCCGCCAACGTGGCGGAAGCCGATGCGCTCGCGCGGGCGGCAACCCTGGCCGGCGGCCCGGGGAACTGATGGCCACGGCCGCCGACGTCGTCGCGGGTGCGATCACGGGTGAACCCGCGCAACGCCGGGTCCGGTTGTCCCACGTCGGCCTCACGCTCGCGCTGCTGGCAATCCTGGCCGGCCTCGTCGTGCCGACGGAGCGCTACCTGTCGCCGCAGCAGGGCCTCGGCTACGCACTGGGCGTCGTCGGCGGATGCCTGATGCTTGCGATGCTCGTCTACTCACTGCGAAAGCGCATCCCGGCGCTGGCGCGCATCGGCTCGGTCCGGTTCTGGTTCCGCACGCACATGATCTTCGGCGTGGCCGGGCCGCTCGCGATCCTCTACCACGCCAACTTCGGCCTCGGCGCGACCAACAGCAACGTCGCGCTCGCCTGCATGCTGGTCGTCTCGGGCAGCGGCCTGGTCGGTCGCTACCTCTATTCGCGCATCCACCACGGCCTCTATGGCCGCGTGGCGACCCTGAGGGAACTCAGCGCGAATGCCGACGGGCTGCGCCAGCACTCGGGCGCACTGCGCGTGCTGCCCGGCCTGCTGGCGGAGATCGAGCAGGCGGAGGCGCGGATCACGGCGCCGTCGACGATGCTGCTGCGGCCGCTGGCCGCGGCCGTGCGGCAACGCCGCGAGCGCGCGAGGATCCTGCGCCTCGTGACGCAGGCCGTCGCGATGGCGGCGGCCCGGTCCGCGGTGCTCGCCGGAGAGCGCGATCGCCTCGCCTGGGCCGCGGGCCGTTACGCCGGCGCGCGCCTGGTCGCGGCGCGCCGCGTGGCCGAGTTCGAGTCCTGCGAGCGGCTGTTCGCGGCCTGGCACCTGCTGCACCTGCCGCTGTTCACGATGCTCGTGATCGTCGGGATCGTGCACGTGATCGCCGTGCACGTCTACTGACGTGGATGCGGCCCGAAGGATCGGCTGGGTCATGCTGCTCGCACTCACCGCACCGACGCTTCCATCGCGGGCCAGCGAGCTGGAGAAGCTGCTGATGCCCGGCGAGCTGATCGCGGGCCACGCCGACCTGGAGGCGGACTGCGACCAGTGTCACGACCGCGCGGACAAGCCCCGCCAGCGCGCGCTATGCCTCGACTGCCACGACAAGGTTGCCGCCGACGTCGGCTCGAAGTCCGGATTCCACGGTCGCGTGGCCGCGGCCGCGCAATGCAGCGCCTGCCATTCGGAGCACAGGGGCCGCGAGGCCGATATCGTCGGGTTCTCGCCGGAAGCCTTCGATCACGCGCGCACCGACTTCGCGCTGCAGGGAGCGCATGCGGCCGCGCCCTGCGCCACCTGCCACAAGCCCGGCCGCAAGCACCGCGAGGCGCCGCGCGCCTGCGTCGACTGCCATCGCGACGACGACGCCCACGGCGGCAAGCTCGGCACGGACTGCGCGAAGTGTCACGACGCGGAGAATTTCAGGGCGACGAAGTTCGACCACGCCAAGACCCGCTTTCGGTTGCTGAACGCCCACGCCGAGGTCGGCTGCGCCGCCTGCCACCGCGACGCGTCGTTCAAGGGCGCGCCGGTCCGCTGCGTGGACTGCCATGCGCAGGATGACGTGCACCGCGGCGCGCGCGGGCCGGCCTGCGCCGACTGCCACGGCACGCGCGGCTGGAAGCAGACGCGCTTCGACCACCGGGAAGCGAGCGACTTCGCGCTGCTCGGCCGCCACGCGAAGATCGCCTGCGATACCTGCCACCGTGGCGGGGACCTCCAGGCGCCCTTGCCGCGTGATTGCGACGGCTGCCACCGGGCGGCCGACGTGCACGCCGGCCGTTTCGGCGCGGCCTGCGCGGACTGCCACGGCAACGACCACTGGAAGGTATCGGCCTATGATCACGAGAAGCACGCGAAGTTTGCGCTCGGCGGCGTTCACGCCAGGCTCGGCTGCCACGCCTGTCACACCGGCGTCCTGAAGCAGCAGAAGCTCGCCACCGACTGCGCCGGCTGCCACGGGGTGGACGACGTCCACCAGGGGTCGATGGGGCGCGACTGCCGGTCCTGCCACCAGGAGAGCGGCTGGCGCGACCGCGTGAAGTTCGACCACGACCTGTCGAAGTTCCCGCTGGTCGGGCTGCACGTCGGCGTGCCCTGCGAGGAATGCCACGGCAGCCGCGCGTACCGCGACGCGCCGGACCAGTGCGTGTCCTGCCATCGCGCGAAGGACGTGCACAAGGGCAGGCTCAAGGACGACTGCGCCGCCTGCCACAACCCGAATGGCTGGGACTACTGGCAGTTCGACCACGACACGACGAAGTTCCGGCTCAACGGGGCCCATGCGCGGCTCGGCTGCCGCGACTGCCACCGCAAGCCGGATCACGACCTGCGCCTGGCGGGCGACTGCGATTCCTGCCATCGCGCCGACGACGTCCACGACGGCCAGTTCGGACGCGACTGCAGCCGTTGCCACGGGACCGATTCGTTCAGCCACGCCGTGTTGCACTGACCCGCCGGGAGGCGCCATGCACAAGCCATCGCTGCCGCTGACGTGCATGTTTGCCGTGCTGCTGCTCGCGTTACCGGGCGCGGCGCAGTCAGCCGTGACGCGCCCAGCCTTCGATCACCTCACGACCGGATTCGAGCTCACCGGCCAGCATCGCGTGGTGCCCTGCGAGTCCTGCCACGTGGACGCGGTGTTCAAGGGCACGCCCCGCGACTGCGTCGGCTGCCATGCACCCGGCAGCCGCATCCGTTCCACCTCCAAGCCCGCCACGCACGTGATCAGCTCGGAGAACTGCGGCCAGTGCCACGCGACCTCGGCCTTCGTGCCGGCGGCGCACTTCGACCACAACGAGGTGCAGGGCAGCTGCGCCACCTGCCACAACGGCGTGCAGGCCGAGGGCATGCCACCCGACCATTTGCGCACGACGCTGAACTGCGACGCGTGCCACCGCACGAGCGCCTGGACGCCGGCGGCATTCGACCACTCGCGGGTGATGGCCGGCACCTGCATCCAGTGTCACGACGGCGTCAGCGCGACCGGCAAGGGGCCGCGGCACATCGCCTCGACGGGAAACTGCGACGCCTGCCACGTCACCAGCGCCTGGAGCCCGGTGACGCGCGTGGACCATGCCGAGGTGACGGGCACCTGCACGGGCTGCCACGACGGCACGACGGCCACCGGGAAGCACGCGACGCACATCCAGACCGCGCTCGAGTGCGACAACTGCCACACGACCGTGGCGTGGACGCCGGCACGGTTCGACCACACCGGCATCGCGCCCGGGACCTGCGTCCAGTGCCACGATGGCGTGCGCGCGACCGGCAAGGACCCGCAGCACATCAGCTCGACCAGCGCCTGCGACGCCTGCCATTCGACCGCGGCCTGGAGCCCGGCGACGCGCGTGGACCACGCGGAGGTCCAGGGCAGCTGCAGCAGCTGCCACAACGGCACGCGGGCGGCCGGCAAGCCGGCCGACCACATCCCCACGACGCAGGAATGCGACACCTGCCACCTGTCGAGCGCGTGGCTGCCGGCACGCTTCGATCACGCGGGCGTCATGCCGGGCAGCTGCGGCCAGTGCCACGACGGCGTGCGCGCCTCGGGCAAGACGCCGACCCACATCGCGACGACGGCGAGCTGCGATGCCTGCCACTCGACCATCGCCTGGCTGCCGGCACAGTTCAGCCACGACACTGTGGCGCCGGGAACGTGCGCGCAATGCCACGACGGCGTGAGCGCCACCGGCAAGACGCCGACGCACATTGCGACGACGGCCAGTTGCGATGCGTGCCATTCGACGGTCGCGTGGATCCCGGCGCAGTTCAGCCATGCGAACGTCGCGCCCGGCAGCTGCGTGCAGTGCCACGACGGCGTGCAGGCGACCGGCAAGGGCCCGCAGCACCTCAGCACCACGAACGCCTGCGACGCCTGCCACGTCACGACGACCTGGAGCCCGGCGACCCGCGTGGACCACGCCGAAGTGCTCGGCAGCTGCACGAGCTGCCACGACGGCACCCGCGCCGCCGGCAAGCCGGCGACGCACATCCCGACCACGCTCGAGTGCGACAGCTGCCACGTCACCTCGGCCTGGCTGCCGGCGCGCTGGGACCACACGGGCGTGGTGGCGGGAACCTGCGGCCAGTGCCACGACGGCGTGCGCGCCACCGGGAAGACACCCACGCACGTCGTCACGAGCGCGAGCTGCGACAACTGCCACTCAACCATCGCCTGGCTGCCGGCGCGCTTCGATCACGCGAACGTGATGCCTGGCACCTGCGCGCAGTGCCACGACGGGGTGAGCGCGACCGGCAAGCCGGGCAATCACTGGATCACGAACCGCTCGTGCGACGAATGCCATGCAACGACGGCCTGGACGCCGGTAATTCACCGGCATCTGTCACCGAATTACCCGGGCGACCACCGCGGGCCACTGACCTGCACGGACTGCCACGGCGGGAACAGCGACGCGGTGACGTGGCCGGCGCCGCAATACCAGCCGGATTGCGCCGGCTGCCACGCGGGCGACTTCAAGCCGGGGCCGCACAAGAAGACGGAGCAGGGAGTGCTGTACACGGTCTCGGAACTGCGTAACTGCTCCGGGGCCTGCCACACGTACACTAACGCGACCCTGACGACGATCTCCAGGACGCGCAACGGACCCGAACACCGGGTGACCCAGGGCGAGTTCTGAGATGCGGACCCGCACGCTGTTGCTGGCGCTCACGCTCGCCGGAACCTGCGGCGCGGGCGCGGCCGATGACGCCCCGGACATCGCGGGCCGCGTGCTGGAGCAGGTCGAGGTGATCCCGCGCGGTGAGGGGGCGCGCGTGTCCGTACGCTTCGGCTGCCGGCTGCGCTACGCGAGCCACTTCCCGACGACCGCGGTGACCGAGCTTCGCATCAGTCTCGTCGCGCTGCCCGGCTGCCAGCCCGGCGACGTCGTGGACAGCGCGCTGCGCGCCGCCGCGGGCAACGCCGCCGGACTCGCCGATGTCCGGCTGGAGCCGGCGGGCAGCGCCCTGGTGCTGACCATGACGTTCGCGTCGCCGGTCGACGTGCTGGTGCGGCCGTCTCCCGATTTCCTCGGCCTCGAGGTCGCGGTCGTCGGCAAGAGAGCCGCGCTTCACCCGCGCGCGGCGGATCGCGTCACGGCGCCTGTGCCCGCGCCGGCACTGACGCGCGCGTTGCCGTCGGCCGAAGTCCTCGAGCAACAGTGGAACGAGGCGAAGACCGTCTTCGACGCCGGCGACAATGCCGCCGCGGTGCGGCTGCTCACCCGGCTGGTCGAGTATCCGGAACACCCGCGACGCGCGGAGGCGCAGGAGTTGCTGGGGCTCGCGCGGGAACGCGCGGGGCAGCTCGCGCACGCCAAGGCGGAGTACGAGGAATACCTGCGCCGCTACCCGCAGGGCGCGGCGGCAGGGCGCGTGACCCTGCGCCTCGCGGCGCTCACCACGCTCGATTCCCGGCCGCGCGTGGCGGCGGTCGGCCGACGCGAGGGCGGCATGGACTGGCAGGCATTCGGCGGCTGGTCGCAGGAATACCGTTACGACTCGACTTCCATCGATGCGATCGGCAGCTCCCAGGATTTCACCAGCCAGTCGATGGTCATCACCGACGGTGACTTCTCGCTGCGCGGGCGCGGCGAGCGCTTCGACATCCAGACGCGCATCAACGCGGGCTATCTCTACGACCTGCTGCCGGGCGGCGAGGGCAACCAGACGCGGGTCAGCGCCGCCTACGCCGATCTCAATGACCGCCGCTTCGGGCTGAACGCGCGCCTCGGCCGCCAGTCGCGCCACAGCGGCGGCGTCCTCGGCACCTTCGACGGGCTCTACTTCGGCTGGCGCGCGATGCCGTCGCTGCGCCTCAACCTCATGGCCGGGAGCCCGCTGGAGACGACCACCGACGCGCCCGACACGGGCCGCCGCTTCCTGAGCCTGGGCGCGAACTGGTCCGGGTGGATCGAGGGGCTCGAGATCAGCCCGTTCCTGATCGACCAGACGTTCGACGGCGTCGCCGACCGGCGCGCGGCCGGTACCGAGGTGCGCTGGTTCAGGCCCGGCCGCACGGTCGTCGGACTCGTCGACTACGACATCGACTACCGCGCGCTCAACATGGCGATGCTGCTCGGGACCTTCGAGCTTCCCGGGAACTGGACCATCACCGGCACCCTCGATCATCGCAAGAGCCCGTTCCTGACCACGCGCAACGCCATGGCCGGCCAGGCCGTGCAGACCCTCGGCGAGCTGGTCGCGCAGATCGGCGAACCCGCGGTGCGCGCGCTCGCGGCGGACCGCACCGCCGAGGTCGACGCCGTGTCGCTCGGCGTCTCGCGCCCGCTCGGGACGCGGTTCCAGTGGATCGCGGACGTCGGTGCCACGCGCATGTCCGGCATGCCGGCCTCGGGCGGCGTCGAGGCAATCCCGTCGCCCGGGACCGAGCTCAGCTTCGGCGCGCAGCTCATCGGCAACAGCCTGCTGCGCGCGGGAGACGTCTCCATCCTCGGCCTGCGACTGACCGACGGCCGCGCCGCGCGCACGACCTCGGTATCGCTGGGCTCGCGCTTCCCGGTGTTCGGGCGCCTGCGCGCCGGCCCCAGGCTGCGCCTCGACTACCGCGAGTTCAGCGCGGACGGAACCACGCAATGGCTGGCGAGCCCGGCACTGCGCGTCGACTGGCATTCCGAGCGCACGACGATCGAGTTCGAGGTGGGCGGAGAATGGATGTCGCGCGAACTGGCCGTGGACCGGGAGGACTCCAACCGCTACTGGTTCAGCCTCGGCTATCGCGTAGGATTCTGAGATGGGGCAAGGGAAGGGGATGCGTCGCGCGGGCGCCATGCTCGTCCTGCTCGCGCTCACGGCCTGCGCGGAGCGCGACCTGTGGCCCGCCGAGAGGCTCGATCCGAAGAGCGCGGTCAACGTCACGCTCATGGCCGAGCCCTGGGTCTATGCACGGCCCGTGCCGATGCTCGCCGCCAACGCGCGCGACTACCTGAACATCGGCGTCATGGAAACCAACCGCATGGGCGAACGCGCCTATTGGCTCGGCGTCGTGTCCTGGAGCACGATCGACCGCAGCCCATTCGCGGAGGCTGGCGCGATCGCGCGGCCGGAGCGGATCCGGCTCGGCTGGAAGGACGCCGTCCTGGTGCTGTCGCCGGCGCCGGGTGGTCGCGCCGCAGCGGGGCTGAGCGCGCCCGCGTTCACGCGACCCGCGGAACGGTTCGCGGACGCGTGGTACCCGCTCACGGCGGCGGATGTGCTGCGCCTCGGTGCCGCTGCACCGGAGACCGTCGCGCTCGTCACCGCGGACGGGACGGGCACGACCTACGACGCCTGGCAGGTCGATTCGTCCGCGATGACGGAGTTCCTGAAGGCGACGGGCCTCGACCGCCCGTAGGTCGCGCATCCGCGGTCTAGGGACTCGCCTCTGGCGGCAGGCGCAACGACGCCTGCCCGAAAACATAGCGCCAGCCATCCGGCGTGCGCACGTAGGTGTCGCTGAACCAGAGCCGGCGGTCGAAGGGACCGTTCGGGCCGACGCCCTTGATCCACAGCCGCGCCGTGACCACGGCGGTGTCGCCCCAGACCCGCACGACCTGCGTGCCTTCGTCCTCTTCCTGCCGCTCGTAGGCGTATTCCCGCTTGCGCGCCGCCTCGATCTGCGCCTCGCGCGTGATCGTGCGTCCGTCGCCCAGCACCAGCACCATGTCCGGATGGAGGATGCGGTCCATCGTGGCGGCGTCGTTGCGCTTGACCGCCGCCTGGAACTCGGTGTCGAGGGCCGCGACGGCCCTGCGATCCTCCTCCGGCGAGGCGCGGGCGGACCCGGCCGCGAGGGCGGCGAAGGCGATGATCAAGCCTGCCAGCTGTCTGTTCATCGTGGGATGCCTCCTGCGTCAATCGTTGAGATGGCGCCACCACTCGCGCAGGCGGCGCGCGAAGAGCTCGAAACCCGGGCTGCAGCCGTACATTGCGTCGAGCGTCGCGTCGCGCGGCACGGCGACCGCGACTGCGATGTCGCCGCAGTCCGGATCGGTCACGAGCCCGGTCTCGTAGTCGATCCAGACCTCGTCCAGCGCCTCGGGCATCGGCGCCTCCCAGGAGGCCGCGCCGACCGCCGCCATGACGGACGACCACACCGGCAGCGCGCCCTGCGAGCCGGTGAGGCCAGTCGTCGTGTTGTCGTCGTGGCCCAGCCACACGACCACGAGATGGCTGCCCGAGAATCCCGCGAACCAGCTGTCGCGAAGGTCCGAGGAGGTCCCGGTCTTGCCGGCGGTGACGAGCCCCGCGGGCAGCGCGGCGGCGGCCGCCGCGGCCGTGCCGTGCGTCATGACGAGCGCCAGCATGCGGTTCAACTGGTACACCGATGCCGGATGCGCGGCCAGGTGTGCGGCGGGCGTCGAGCGTCGCAGCGTGCGCCCATCGGGCGTGACGATCGCCTGCACGGCCCAGGGCGTGCGCGCGACCCCGGCGGCGGCGAACGTGCCGTAGACCTGCGCGACCTCCATCGGCGTCAATTCCACGGCGCCGAGCAGCAGGGCCGGCAGGCGCTGCGGCTCGCGGTCGAGGCCGAAGGCGCCAAACTTGCGCGCGACCGGGTCGAGGCCGACGTCGAGTCCGAGCTGCACGGTCGCGAGGTTGCGCGATTCCGCGAGCGCGCGCACGAGCGGCACCGGGCCCTCCGCCTCGCGGTCGAAATTCTGCGGCCGCCATTGCTGGCCGCCTGCCATGCGCACCTCGATCGGTTCGTCCTGCAGGATGCTGGCCGCGTGGTAATGGCCCGACTCGAGCGCCGCGAGATACACGACGGGCTTGACGAGCGACCCGATGGGCCGGCGCGCGTCGAGCGCGCGGTTGAAGCCGGCAACCCGCGACTGGCGCCCGCCCACGATCGCCAGCACCTCGCCGGTCGCGGGCTGCGTGACGACGATGGCGCCCTCGAGGAGTTGGCCCTTCTTCTTCCGCCCCCCGTCGAGCCGCGCGAGCTGCGCGGCCAGAGCGCGCTCGGCGATCGCCTGCGCGCGCGGGTCGAGGCTCGTGAAGACCTGCATGCCCTCGCGTTCAGGCTCCGCGCCGCCGGACTCACGGCGCAGTTCGCGCCGCACGAAGTCGAGGAAGGCGGGGTAGTAGCCCTCGGAGGGGCGCGCCACGATGCCGAGCGGACGTTTCACGGCCGCGTCCGCCTCCCGCGGAGTGATCACTCCGGAATCCGCCAGGCGCGCGAGCACGAAGTCGCGCCTGGCCTTCGCGCGTTCGGGATTCGCGCGCGGATTGTAGTGCGACGGCCCGCGGACGATGCCGACGAGGAGCGCGATCTCGCCGGCGTCCAGTTCGTCGAGCGGCTTGCCGAAATAGAAGCGGCTCGCGAGCCCGAAGCCGTGGATCGCCCGCTCGCCGTCCTGGCCGAGGTAGATCTCGTTGACGTAGGCGTTCATCAGCTCGGGCTTGTCGAAACGTGCCTCGAGCAGCATGGCCATGACCGCCTCGCGCGCCTTGCGGCCGAAGGATCGCCGCTCGTCGAGGAAGTAGCTCTTCACGAGCTGCTGCGTCAGTGTGCTGCCGCCCTGCTCGACGCGCCCGGCGCGCAGGTTGACCCAGGCGGCGCGCACAATCGCGCCCATGTCGATGCCCGGATGCGAGTCGAAGTGACGGTCCTCGATGACCTTGAGCGCCGCGGGCAGGAGCGCCGGCACTTCGCCTGGCGGCACGACGACGCGGTCCTCGCCGTGGACGGGGAAGAGGCTTCCGACCAGCAGCGGCTCGAAAGTCGCGGATGGCAGTTGCCTGCCATTGGCGTCACGCAGGGAGCGGATGGAGTTCCCGTCGGTGATGACGGTCAGCGGCGCCGGCTCGCGCAGGCGGTCGGCGAAGCGCGCCCTGCGCAGCGTGATGTCGAAGCGGGGGCCCTGGCGCCGGTAGCTGCCCGGCCTGGCGTCACGGCCCGCCCGGTAGCCGTGACGCTTCAGTTCCTGTTCGAGCATGACTGCGGACAGCGGAGCCCCCGGACGCAATTCCAGGGGTCGCGCGAACACCTGCGTCGGCACGTCCCAGCGCCGGCCCTCGAACTGCGACGAAATCAGGCGATCGAGCCAGGCGACGTAGAGGGAGGCACCCGTCACGAGCACCAGGAGCGTCACGAAAGCGAATCGGCGCCGCCGGGACAAGCGGACAGCGGGGCGCGTGGACGATCCGTCGCGGGTCTTCAGGGCTGGACTTCCCGGTGCCGGGCAGGGTGCCGGCCGCCAATGTACGGCTTATGACGCCGGCGGACGGGATTCGTTTCGCAGGGCGCCAGCGCGCTAGGATGCGCCCATCCTACATCCGGAGGCTTCCATGAGACACGTGCTCGTCCTGGCCATCCTGCTTGCGGTACCCCCTGCCGCAGCGGCTGAGGCGGTTCCGCCCGACGCCGTCGCCGTGGATCCTGTCGTCCACCGCCTGATCCTCGACAATGACCATATCCGCGTCTTCGATGCGCGTGCCGCGCGCGGCACGACGAGCCCGATGCACTCGCACCCGCCGATGGTGCTCGTGAGCCTCGGCAAGGCGCGGTTGCGGATGACGCTGCCGGATGGCGGGAGGCCCGTTATCGACCTGAATCCGGGGCAGGTCATGTGGGTCGAAGGCGCGAAACACGCCTGGGAACTGCTGGCCGGCGAGCTGCACGCCATCGGCGTCGAGATCAAGTCGGCACAGGGCGCGGCGACTCCGCCCGTCATCCCCGCGCGCGCGGCGAACGACTCGACACTCGCCGATCCCGACGTGCACCACGTGCTGTTCGAAAACCCGCATGTGCGCGTGTTCGAAGGCCGCACCTCGCATGGCCGCAGGAGCCCGATGCATTCTCACCCGCCGTCGCTGCTCGTGAGCGAGGACTGGATCCGCCTGAGACTCACGCTGCCGGACGGCAGCAACGTGATCCACGATTTCCACCCGGCCCAGGTGCTGTGGCTGCCGGAAGGCGGGACGCACTCCTGGGAGACGATCGCGGGCAACGGGCGCGTGATCGCGATCGAGGTGAAGTCGGCGCAGGCGGCGCTCGCCACCCGGTAGAGGGTGGCGCGCGGGCTTCAGCGCGCGAGGCAGTCCGCGCTCTTGCCGCCGTTCTTGCGCAGCATGCCCACGTAGTACTCGGCGTACTCCAGCGCCATGGCGCGCATGCGCGGGTCTTCGCCCAGGAGCGGTGCAATGCCGGATTGCCATGCGGTCGCGCACTGCGCGGCTTCACCGCTGCCCTCGACGCAGTCCATGAAAGCGTTGAACGCGCCGCGGTAGCGATCGAACTGTCCACGGCTCATCGGCTCGCCGTGGCCTGGAATGACGGTCCTGAACGGCACGGCCCACACCTCGTCGAGGGCGGTGCGCCACTGGTCGGGGCAGGCCGTCTCGAAGAACGGGGCGGGCAATGTCACCAGGTCGCCGATGACCGCGATGCCGCTCGCCGCGTCGTAGAGCCAGAGATCGGCTTCTGTCACCGCGCGGTCCGTCACGCGCAGCTCGAACGAGCGCCCCGCAATCGTCATCGACCCGCTGGCGCCGACGGTCACGTCCGGGCGCAGGTCCTCGCGCTCCGACAGGGTCTGCACGAAGAGGCCGATCTCTTCCTTTTCCACGGCGCCAACATCCGGCTGCGCCAGCCGTGCCCGGGCCCCCTCGAGGTTGCGCGCCAGGAAGCCGCCCTCGGCCAGGACGCGATCCACGGCATTCGTGGCATAGAGGCGCGCGGCCGGATGCTTCGCCCGGATGCGGCCGTTGCCGCTCGCATGGTCGAGGTGCCAGTGCGTGTTCAGGATGGCGGCGATCGGCCGCTTGCCGGCGGCCGCAAATGCGAGGATCCCGTCGCTGTGCCAGGCGTGGCGGCCCGTATCGATCACGATGAGGCCGTCCGGGGCCTCGAACACGACGGTGTTCCCGTCCGGCCCGCGCCCGGGGAGCATGGCGCCGGGCAGCAGGGTGACGCCCGGCGCGAGCGTCTCGGGCGGGCGCGAGCGGATGCCGGCGTCGGCGGCAGCTGCCACCGGCATGAGCAGGATGGCGATGGCGGCAACGGCAGGCTGCATCAGGGACTCCGGGCTTCCGCGCCGGGACGGCGCGCAGAGCCATCGTACGGCGCGGGCAGCAGCCGGCCAGCTCGCCTGCGGCGGGGCGTTGCGGCGCTGAGACGGAGTGGCGGCCACGCGACGGCAGCCAGATGCCCATCGCGGGTTGAGTCGCGATTGACCACAGGCGGCGCCGGCGTCCAACGGCCGTGCCGCGGAACGATCGATGGACGGCCGCAGGGAGGGTGGTGCTCGCGCACCTCGCGGGCTACCTGAAGCTACGGCGCACCCGGACGATTCTCGGGTGCTTCCTGCTGTCCTCGGTGCTGCTGATGACGTTCGCCGACGTCGATATCCGCATCTCCCGGATGTTTTTCGACCACGGATTCTTCCTGGCAGGCCAGGACTGGTCCCGATGGCTGCATGACAGCGTACGCGGCGTCATCGTCGTGTCCCTGGTCTCGGTGTTCGCGATCTACGGCTACAACCGGGTCGCCAATCGCAGCCTGTGGGATGTCGATGGCCGAAAGGTCGTCTACCTGATGCTGGTCCTGATCCTCGGGGCCGGGCTGATCGTCAATGTGGCGTTCAAGGACCACTTTGGCCGGGCCAGGCCGCGGGACATCGTGGAATTCGGGGGATCGGAGCAGTTCACTCCCGCCTTCGTCGTCACCGACGCCTGCGACCGGAACTGCTCGTTCTCCTCGGGGGACTCGGCCGGCGCCTTCTTCACGCTGGCCTTCATCCTCGCCGCGCGCCGCAAGCGCGCCGTCTCGACGGCGAGCGTCGGGTTCGGCGTCCTGGTCTCGGCCTCGAGGATCGCCACGGGCGCGCATTTCTTCTCGGACACGGTGGTGTCATTCTTCGTGATGCTCTTGGTTGCGGACGCCCTGCATCACCACATGTTCCGCCCGGCCCCCGAGCCCCTCGCGGAATATCCCGTCCGGGATCCCGGCCTGCTGGCCGGGGTCGCCCGGGATTCCCCGGCATCACCATGATTGCCGGCGCGCGTCGATTCAGCATCTCGCATGCGGGGTTCGCGGTCGTCTTCCCGCTGTTCCTGTTCGCGGCCTGCAACGCGGTGAACGTGGACAAGCTGGCCCGATGGTTCACGGCCAGGGACGGGGTGGACCATGCCGCCCTGCTGGCGTACCTGCTCGCGGGGCTGTGCCTGTTCATCGCGTTCTTCACGCTGCTGGCCCATCGCCGGGCGGTCAAGCCGGCGGCGATCGTCCTGGTCGTCCTGAGCGCCGCCGCGACGTACTTCATCAGCAAGTACGACGTCGCGATCGACAGCTCGATGATACTGAACGTGGTCCATACCGACAGCACGGAGGTCGGACAGCTGCTGTCGCCGCAGATGCTGCCGTATGTCCTTTTCCTGGTGATCCTGCCGGTGCTCGCCATCCTGGCCGTCGACGTCACCTTCCAGCCGTCCGGCCGATACCTGCTTGCCTCGCTGAAGCTCTTCTCGATCGCACTGATCGTCGCCATCGCCACCCTGTACCTCAACTACAACGCCATCCATCGAGCCGGCAACATCTCGAGGAAGTACATCCTCTATTCGCTGGTGCCCATCAACTTCCTGTCGGGCGGCATCAACGCCGCCTACAAGTCGCTCAAGCCGTATCTCGCATCGGACCCGCAGGAGGTCGAGATCACCGGCCGCATCGCCTCCCGGGGCGACCTCGTGGTCGTGCTCGCGATCGGGGAAGCCTCCCGCAGGAGGAGCTTCAGCCTCTATGGCTACGACCGGCGGGATACGAACCCGGTCCTGCGCCAGGCGGACGGGCTCCACCTGCTGGACGGCGTCGCAAGGCGCGGATCAACCCTGAATGCGCTGCCGGAAATACTGGAGAAATCGGGCGTCAAGCTGCCCGCCATTGTCTCCGGGCTGGGCGTGCCGACCCGGTGCTACGTCAATTACTCGCTCTACGACAACTGCGCGGCCGTGGGGGAGGTCAAGGCGCGCGCCTGCGGGCACGGCGGAAAGTGCTACGACGAGGACGTCATTCCTCTGCTAAAGGAAGACCTCGGCACCTATGACGCCGGCTACCGGTTCGTCGTCCTGCACCTCGGCGGCGGCAGCCACGGGCCGGTCTACGGCGACCGGCACCCGCCCGAGTTCCGGCTGCTGAAGCCGACCTGCAACGACGCCGACGTCGCGAACCAGTGCACGCGCGAGCAGCTGTACAACTCGTACGACAACACGATCCTCTACGTGGACCACGTCCTCGGCGGGGTCCTGCGGACACTCGACCATTCCGGCGTGCCCTACGTCTTCATTTATCTCTCGGACCATGGCGAGTCCCTGATGGACGAGGGCCGGATGTTCCATGGCATGCCGCCGGGCATCCCGCTGCCGCCGGAGCAGGCGGAAATTCCGCTGATCGTGAAGTCGTCGGTCCCGGTGTCGATCGTCGAGCGCGCCGAGTACCGCCAGCAGGACGTGTTCGATACGGTGCTGGACCTGTTCTCGATCCAGACGCCGCTGTTCGACACGAGCGGCAGCTTCATCCGGAAGGGTGCGGATCCGCCCGCCGCGGCCGTCGCCGCGAATGCGCCCTGAGACTGCGTGATGGTCGGGGTGAAGCGATAACGCCTGTTCGGGTGCGCGTGAGGGTAAAGTAATGGCATCGGGCCATCAGGGGGGCGCTCGATGCACGCGTACGATTTCATCCTGATTCTGTTTTCGTTCGTGTACGCGGCGGCGGTAACTCATATTCTCTCGACGGCAGGTGAGATCATCATTGCATCGAAACGTGTGCGATTCTCGTGGCTCAACGCCGGTTGGATGCTGGCCGTCTTGCTCTTTACTTGTGCCTGGTGGATTGGCTTGTGGGACCTGCACGCGATAAGGGTCTGGGATATCGGCAGGATTTCATTCTTCTTCCTGATGGCGGCGGGCATCTATCTCAACGCGCGGCTCGTTTCGCCGCGCATTCCCGAAACGGGCGAGGTCGACCTCCAGGCATTTCATGCGGAGGTGGGCAGGAAATATCTCGTCGCCTATACGGGCATGTCCGCCCTCACTGTTTACGTGAACGCGGCGCTCGGCGAGGGTGAATTCGCCGCTCAATGGCCGGCGCAGAACCTCGTCATCGCACCCATGACCGTCGCCACGGGCATCGCGGCGATTTTCATCAGACTGCCGTGGGTGCAGGCCGCCGCGCTTGCGATACAGATTCTGGGCT
>DATBLN010000108.1:0-18378 GCA_036555345.1 Steroidobacteraceae bacterium | reverse complement strand
CGTATTCCCGGTCCCCGACGGCGACACCGGCACGAACCTCGCGCTCACGCTGCAGGCCGTGCTGGCGGCGCTGCGCTCGTCCCACGACGAGCACGCCGGCCAGCTGCTGACGCGCGTCGCCGACGCCGCGCTCGACGGCGCACGCGGCAATTCCGGCGCGATCCTTGCGCAATTCCTGCTCGGCGTCGGCGACCGCGCCGGGCACCTGCGCGAACTGTCCACCGAAGCCTTTGCGGACGCGGTCGGCGACGGCGCCAGCTATGCGCGCGAATCGCTCGCCGAGCCGCGCGAGGGCACCATTCTCACGGTGCTCGCGGATTTCGCGGCTGCGGTGCAGCAGGGCGCACGCCAGGGCCTGCGCGATTTCCGCGCGCTGTTCCGCGCGGCGGTCGATACCGCGCGCCGTTCGCTGGAGGCGACGCGCGAGCAGCTCGACCTGCTGCGCCGCGCCAACGTGGTGGACGCGGGCGCCGCGGGCTTCGTCGAGCTGGTCGCCGGCATGCACGATTACCTGGAAACCGGGCAGGCGCCCGGCGACGATGCCGCGATCCGCATCGTACGCGACGAGCAGGCCGCCGCGGGCACGGAGCAGTCACTCGAGCACCGCTGGTGCACCGAGTGCACGATCACTGGCGCCGCGATCGACCGGCGCAAGCTGCGCGAGCAGGCCGCCACGCTCGGCTCGAGCCTGGTGGTCGCGGGCACGGCGAGCAAGGTTCGGCTGCACCTGCACCTGAACGAGCCCGCGAAGCTCTTCGAGCTGGCCGCGCGCCACGGCGCGGTCAGCGGCGAGAAGGCCGACGACATGCAGCGCCAGCAGGAGATGGCGCACCACGAGTCCCGCCGGCAGGTCGCGGTGGTCACGGATTCCGCCGCCGACCTGCCGGAATCGGTGCTCGAGGAGCTCGACATCCACGTGGTGCCCGTTCGCGTGCACTTCGGCACGCACAGCTACCTCGACAAGGTCGGGATGTCCTCCGACGAGTTCTTCCGCGAGCTCGCGACCAACCCGCAGCACCCGAAGACCTCGCAGCCGCCGCCGGGAGACTTCCGGCGCGCGTTCGAGTTCCTGGGCTCGCATTACCGCGCGGTCGTGTACATCGGCCTGACCGCCCGCGTCAGCGGCACCTACCAGAGCGCGCAGACCGCGGCCGAGCGCACGCAGACGCGCGCGCGGATCCTGACCATGGACTCGGGCACCGCGGCACTCGGCCAGGGGCTCATCGCCATGCGCGCGGCGGAAGTGGCGGCCGCCGGCGGCGATGCGGACGCCGTGCTCACCGCGGCAACGGCGGCGCGCGGCCGCACCCGCACCTGGGGCTGCCTGACCACGCTCGAATTCGCGGTGCGGGGCGGGCGCGTGCCGCGCTGGGCGGGGCGCATCGCGGACTTCCTCGGCGTCACGCCGATCCTCAAGGTCAGCGAAAACGGCAATGTGGGCGTCGGCGGCGCCCTGCCCGGGCGCCGGAATCCCTACCGGCGCTTCGGCCGCTACCTGCGCCGGCGGCTCGATCCGTCGAAGCGCTGGCGCGTCGCCATCTCGCACGCGAACGTCCCCGAAGGCGCGGCGCTGGTGCGCGAGGAGATCGTCGCCGGACTGAAGGACCCGGACGTGCTGCCGGTCATCCCGCTCGGCACCGCGCTCGGCGTGCACGGCGGGCCGGGCTGCATCGTGGTCGCGGTGCAGGAGATCGTCTAGCGCCCGGGAGCCCGGCGCGCGCGCCGCCAGAGCGCGGCATAGACGGCCAGGTTGACCGCGACCACGAGCGCGCCGAGCACCAGCTGCACGCCGCGCGTGAGTCCGGCGGGATAGATCACCGGCAGCAGGTAGTGCCCGATGAAGCCGCCGCTGTAGGCGGTCTCGCCGCCCATCTGCCTGAGCCACTTCTCGAGCGGCGTCAGCGGGCAGATCCAGCCGAAGAACTCGATCGCCGCGCCCCACAGCACGACCGGCACGTGGATCCAGGCGAGCCGGGGCCAGCGCAGCACGGCGAAGCCGCCCAGCACGACGAACAGGATGAACGCCAGGTGCAGGACGAGCACCGCGTCGGCGAGCGCGCGGTAGATCATGCGGCGGGCACCGGGCGGCCTAGGGCTGCGGAGGCGCCGTCACGGCGGGGCGCTTCTCCGCGCTCCAGCGCAGCCAGTCGCCCTCGAGATGGAACAACCGCGTGAATCCGGCCTGGCGCAGCGCCTCGAGCGCCATCTCGGAGCGCCGGCCGCTCCGGCAATAGACGACGACGTCCCGATCGCGCGCGTCCTCGAGCTCGGCCAGGCGCGCGGCGATCTCGGTGTGCGGGACGTTGCGCGCGCCGGCGACGTGGCCCTCGGCGAACTCCTCCGCCGTGCGCACGTCGAGCACGACGAGGGAGCGGTCGCCCCAGGCGAGCCGTTGCTGCAGCGTCCCGGGCGCGAGCGTCGCCGCGTCGCCGGCGAGCGCCGGCAGCGCGGCCGCGAGAGCCAGCAGCGCCGCGAACGCCGGCGCGCGCCTCACGTCATCCCTCCAGCACGAAGGTCACGCGCAGGCGCACACGGTAGTTCGTGATCTTGCCGTCCTTGATCTCGACCTCCTGGTCCGCGACCCAGGCGCCGGTGATGTTCTTGAGCGTCTTCGCGGCCCGCTGGATTCCCCTGCGGATCGCCTCGTCGAAGCCCTTGTCGGAGGTCGCGGTGATTTCCGAAACTTTTGCAACCGTCATGGTGTTCTCCTTGCGTCCACGCGGATCGGGTCCCCGGGGCCGATCATAGCGCTACGGGGCGGGCGCGCGGGACGGGTATCATCGCCTGATCATCCGCGCGGTCCGCGCGGCCGGAGAATACGCATGTTCCGCAAGCTCGGCACTGCAATATTGCGCGGCCTGGTCGTGGTGCTGCCGATCGGGCTCACGGTCTGGCTCCTGTGGTGGCTCGGCAGCTCGGCCGAGGCTTTGCTGCGGCGGCCCATCCTGCTGCTGCTGCCGGAGGGGCTCTACGTGCCCGGCATGGGGATCGTCGCGGGCCTGCTGCTCCTGCTCGCCGCCGGGACCATGGTCAACGCGCTGATCGTGCGCCGCGTGCTCGCGTCCTGGGAGGGTCTCCTCGACCGCATTCCGGTCGTCAAGACGATCTACGGCGCGTTCCGCGACTTCACCAAGCTGCTGCCGGCCACCGGCAAGCGCCGCGACCTCAAGCGCGTGGTGATGGCGTCCTTCGGCGAGGCGCGGCTCATCGGCTTCGTCACGCGCGACGACGCTTCCGAACTCGGCATCGTCAGGCGCGAGGAGGACCTGGTCGCGGTCTACTTCCCGATGAGCTACCAGATCGGCGGCTACACGGCGCTCCTGCCGCGTGCCCGGATCGTGCCGCTCGACCTGCCGGTCGAGGCCGCCATGCGCCTCGTGCTGACCGGCGGCCTCTCCGGCGCGCAGTGACCGGTAAAGGGGACGCATCCCAATTACCTGGTAACTGGGATGCGTCCCCCATGACTACTATTACTGCTTCTTCTCGATCTCGGTGATCTTGGAGCCCTCGAACGTCAGGTTGTACATCAGGCCCTTGTTCGAATAGATGAAGCCGATGATCGGCTTCTTGGCGGTCTCGGTGTCGATCTGGCCGCCGGCGCCGAGCGTCGCGAGCGCGACGCTGCCGTCCACGCCCGCCTTCCATCCCTCGCTCTTCCTGAACTTGTCGAGCTCGCGCTGCGTCATGAACAGGATCACCTGGCTCTTCTGCTGGGCGCCGAGCTGCAGGCCGATGGAACCGGCGGCGATGTTGTAGTAGGCGACCGTGCGGCCGCCGATCAGCAGCGCTCCCTGGCCGTACTCGGCGCCGATGCCGATGCCGCCCTTGATGACTTTCGGGAAGACCAGCATGCCGGCCGAGCGGCCCGCCAGTTCCTTGGCCGCGCTCGAATGCTTGTACAGCTCGGTGACCGCCTCGCGCACCTGGGCATCGAGTTCTTCCTTCGAGGGATTCACCTCGGACAGGGCCGGCGCGCTCACCAGCATCGCGGCCGCCAGGAACGGGGCCAACACTCGGATCATGGCGATCTCCTCAGGCGGGGTGCCTGCGCATCTTAACGGAAACGGGGATCGCGCCTGCTAGGCGAAGGCGGCGCGCGCGCGGTGCGTGCGGGGCTTCTGCTTCTGGGAGTAGACGAGCTCGACGTGGCGGATGCCGGAGGTGCAGCGCGCCACGCGCTTCACGGCCTGCACGAGCCGCAGCAGCAGGTTGTACTTCGCGTGCGGCCCGCCGGCGGCATAGGCCTCGGCGACGACCAGGTGAAGCACCGTGATGCGCTCGAAGCTGTCGCGGACGTAGAGGATCAGGCCGACCGGGCGCGAAACCTTGCCCTCGCGTTCCACGGCGAACAGGCACTGGGCTTCGGAAGGGCCGGCGACGCGTACGCGCAACGAATTCCCGTCGTTGACGATCTCCGGCGGCCCATAGCGGTCGATCGCCGTGACGATGCCGTGCCGGACACGGTCCTGGCGGCCGTTGAAGAACAGCAGAGCCTCGAGCTGGTGGTGATGCTCGGCCGGAAGGCTCGAAACGAATGTCACCTGCCGCGTAATGCCCGTGTCTCCAAGTCCGCGCCTCCGCCCCGCGAGGCCGGAACACCATACTGGTCCTCTTGGCCCGCTGTCGAGATTCACATAATTCGGCCAAAATCGAAGCATTCACCGCGCCTGTGGCGCGCGGGCAACGACCAGACACCCCCTTTGCACCCCTCCTGGGGGTCATTTTGCAAGTCCCGGACCCCGTGGGGATTTTCGAACTCCATCACGCGGGCGACCCGCGAAACGCGACTTGTGTCTCGTTCGCCACGACGCGTTTTGTCAAAGATTGCCCTTACCTGACGGTCACGGGCGGTGGTGCCCGTGCCGGGGCGTTTTTGCGCGAGTCCTCAGCCGTGGATCCAATGAAGAAAGAGTTCGAAGACACCGTCATCATCGACTACACGGACTTGCAGCCGGGTGATGACGCGCCGGATCCGCTCGCGCCCGAAGAAGTGGAAGCGCAGGCGAAGGCGACGGCTCAGCCCGTTGCCGCCAATTCGAATCCGGCGCCGCCCGCGGCGCCGCTCACGCTGACTGCATCGCATCGCGCGCCGCCTGAAGTACCGGCGAAGGTGGCCGCGCCGCATCCGGCGCCCGCCGCAGCGTCCGCGGCTCCGGCGCCGCCGCCCGCGACTCCGGCGCCGCTGTCCGCGGCTCCGGCGCCGCCGCCCGCGAGCGCGGCAGCCGCTCCCGCGCCGCCGAAAGCGCCGCAGGCCGAGCGCCGGCGCATGCCGCCACCCAGGATTCCGCCGCCGCCGCCCGGCAAGGTCCCGCCGATGCCGGCCGCCGCTCCCGCGAAGACGCAGGCGCCACCTGCGCCGAAGCCGCAGGCGCCGCCTCCGGCTCCGCCGCCGTCCGCCACGCCGCCGCAGCCGGGGCCGCGGCCCTCGGCGGCCAACGTCATCGTCCTGTCCGCGGACCCGGCGCTGATCGACCTGCTGCGCGACTCGCTCGCCGGCACGCACCGCGTCTGGCGCGCGGACGACGTCGCCCATGCCGCGGACCTGATGGTCGCCGCGGGCAACGCCGTCTTCCTGATCGATGCGTCGCTCGCCGACCACGACACGCGCGACCTCGTCAACCAGATCAACAAGCAGTTCCCGGACCTCGCGATCATCGTCGCGGGCCGCCGCGACGACGAAGCACTGCTCGCGCCGCTCGTCTCCTCGGGCGCCATCTTCCGCTTCCTGCACAAGCCGGCCTCCGCGGAGCGCATCCGCAACTTCGTGGACGCGACGCAGCGGCGCGCCAAATCCGCGGCGGACCTCCCGGCCGCGGCCGCCGGCCGCACGGCGTCCCCGACCGCCATCACGGGCACGCACCTGGCGCTCGATCCCTCGAAAATCGACCTGCCGAAGCTCGAGCTGCCAAGGCTCAGGCTCGACCCGGCGCTGGTCCGCCGCTGGACACGCCGCAGCCTGCTCCTGGTCCCCCTGATGCTGGCGATCTGGGGCATCGCGGAATGGAAACCCTGGGAGCGCGCGTCGGGGCTGCTGCCGGGAGACGACGCGGCGCCGGCCGCCACGGCCGATGCCGGCGAGGACCCGCGGGTCCTGAAGCTGCTCGACATGGCCGCGCTCGCGCTGTCGCAAGGCAAGCTGGTCGAGCCGCCGGAGGGCAATGCGCTCGAGCTCTACCGCGCCGTGCTCGCCCGCGACCCCGGCAACCGCACCGCGCAGCGCGGCATCGAGAGCGTCGCCGACGAGCTGCTGGTCCAGGCCGAGCGCGCGCTGATGGAGCAGGACGTCGTGCGGCTCGCGAGCGCCGTGGACGCGGCGCGCTCGGCCCGTCCGGATCACCCGCGCCTCGAGTTCTTCAGGGTCCAGCTCGAGCGTGAGCTCGCGCGGCAGCCCGGGGCAACGCCGGTCCGGGCCGCCGGTACGGGCAGCGTCGCCCCCTCCCCGGCGCCCGCCGTCACCGACGACACCGCGGCTCGCGTGCAGAGCCTGGTGCAGCTCGCGAGCGACCGCATGCGGAGCAACCGCCTGACCGGCGGCAAGGACAGCGCGCAGGCGCACCTGCTGGCCGCACGCCGGCTCGCTCCCGAGGACGCGGACGTGCAGCAGGGCCTCGCCGCGCTCTCCGCGCAGCTGCAGAAGAACGCCGCGGCCGCGATCCGCGAGAACCGCCTGGACGAGGCGAACAACTGGGTGACGCAGGCCGCCACGCTCGAGGTCGACCGCGAGGCGATCGCGGTGCTCCGCGCCGACATCGAGGCCGCGCGCATCGGCAATGTCCGCGAGGAGCGCGCAAAGCTGCTCGTGCTCGCCAACCAGCGCATCGCCCAGGGCCGGCTGCTCGAGCCCGCCGGCGACAGCGCCCGGCACTACATCGACCTGCTGCGCGCGGCCGACCCGGCCTTCGACGGCCTCTCCGACACGAATGCGCTGTTCGCGACGCGCGCGCTCGCGGACGCGCGCCAGCTCGTCACCGCCGGCAATCCCGACCGGGCGGAGTCGCTGGTGCGCGCCGCGGCGGACACCGGCGCGCCGGCATCCGAGGTCGCCGCGATCAACGGCGAGATCGCGGCGGCGCGCAGCGCCCGCCAGGCCGCCGCCCGCAAGGCGGAGGTGCTGCCGGAGACGGCCATGCGTCGCACCAAGGTCGTCGCGCCGACCTACCCGCAGCGCGCGCTCGAGAGGGGCATCCA
The DNA here is from genome assembly GCA_036555345.1 of Steroidobacteraceae bacterium. Taxonomy (GTDB): domain Bacteria; phylum Pseudomonadota; class Gammaproteobacteria; order Steroidobacterales; family Steroidobacteraceae; genus SCUD01. The sequence goes on along the minus strand of DATBLN010000108.1, from coordinate 11,190 downwards.
GGGCTGGGTGGACATCGAGTACACCATCGGCGCCGACGGCACCGTGCACGACGCGGTGGTGAAGGCGGCGGAGCCCGCGGGCACCTTCGACCGCGCGGCGCTCAATGCCGTCGAGCGCTGGCGCTACGAGCCGCGCCTCATCAATGGCGCGGCCGTCGACACGCGCGTCTCCACGCGCGTGCGCTTCCAGCTCGAGGACTGATCACCCCGCGCGCGGCGGCCCGGCCATGCGCTCGTGCGCGCGGCCGAGCGCGAACGCCACCACGGCCCACAGGGCGGCGACGCCCGCGCCGACCAGCGCGACGCCGGAAAGGCTCGCCTGCCAGGCGGCCACGATCGCGTCATGCCCCTTGGCGACGACGAAATCGCTGGTGCGGTACACGAGCGTGTCATTGACGTTCTTCGCCTTGTACTTCGACTCGCGGTCCACCGTCGTGTAGAGCATCTCGCGGCACGGCCGCACGATCGCGTACTGCCCGGCGCGGCGCGCGATGAACACGGCGACCAGCGTCGCGAGCGTCGGCTGCGCCGCGATCAGCAGGAAGCCGGCGACGACGAAGAGCGGCACCACCACGATCATGGCGGCCACTCCCGCCCGCTGCGTCAGGCGGCCGACCGCGAAGAACTGCAGCAGCAGCGTGATCACGTTCATCGAGAGCTCGATGCGCGCGAGGAACGCCGTGCGCTCCGCGCCGTCCGGGAAGTGGATGGCGAGCAGACCCGCCTGCTGCAGGTAGAGGAAGGTGTTGACCGCCGCCATCAGGAAGATGAAGGCGGCGATGCCGGACAGGTAGGGCGAGGTGAACACCCGCGTGAGGCCGGCGAAGGGGTTGCCGCCGATCGGGCGTTCCTCGATGCGCTCGACGCGCCCCTCCTGGCGCGCGCTCCAGGCGAGCAGGTAGCGCATCAGCGCGATCGTCGAGACCAGCAGCACCGCCGAGACCAGCAGCAGGTTGACCTCGCCGACCGATTCCGCGAGGAAGGCCGTCACGCCCGAGCCCGTCATCGCGCCCACGCTCGCGCCCGCGGTGATGAAGGCGAACAGGCGCTTGCCCTGCTCGCGGTCGAACAGGTCCGCCATGAAGCTCCAGAACACCGAGATCACGAACAGGTTGAAGACGCTGACCCAGACGAAGAACACGCGCGCGGTCGTCGCGTCGTCGTCCTGCGCCGTGAACAGCGCCCAGAACGCGGCGAGCTGCGCGGCGAAGAACAGGCAGGTCCAGGGCAGGAACACCGCGCGGCGGAAGCGGCCGCTGAACCAGCCGAAGAGCGGCACGGCGGCCAGCATCCCGGCGAGCGTCCAGCCGAACAGGTCGTCGAGGTTCTCGACGCCGCCGGTGACTCCCATGCTGTCCCGGATCGGCCGCAGGATGTAATAGGCGGTGAACAGCAGGAAGTGGTAGCCGAAGGCCGCGAGCAGCCCGGGCACCTCCGCCGGCCTGACGCTGACCACGCGGCCGAGGAGCGAGGCGACCGCGCCGGCAGCCGCCACGGCGCTACTCGGCGATCCCGGCCTGGTCGAGCAGGAAGGCGTATTCCTCGGCGATCTCGCGGTAGCGCTGGAAGCGGCCCGACTTGCCGCCGTGCCCGGCCTCCATCGTGGTGCGGTAGAGCAGCGGCGCGTCTCCCGTCCTGCGCGCACGCAGGCGCGCCACCCACTTGGCGGGCTCCCAGTACTGAACCTGGCTGTCGTGCAGGCCGGTGGTCACGAGCATCGCCGGGTAATCCTGCGCCGCCACGTTGTCGTAGGGCGAGTACGACAGCATGTAGTCGTAGAACTCCTTCAACATCGGGTTGCCCCACTCGTCGAACTCGTTGGTGGTCAGCGGAATGGTCTCATCGAGCATCGTCGTGACGACGTCCACGAACGGCACCTGCGACACGATCGCGTGGTAGTCCTGCGGGGCCATGTTCGCGACCGCGCCCATCAGCAGCCCGCCCGCGCTGCCGCCCATCGCCGAGACGCGCTTCGGGTCCGCGTACTTCTCGGCGACCAGGAAGCGCGTGACGTCGATGAAGTCCGTGAACGTGTTCTTCTTGTTCAGCAGCCGGCCCTGCTCGTACCAGCGCCGGCCCATCTCCTGGCCGCCGCGCACGTGGGCGATGGCGAACACGAAGCCGCGGTCGAGCAGCGACAGACGGGAGACCGAGAACCACGGGTCCATGGAGTAGCCATAGGAGCCGTAGCCGTACTGGAGCATCGGCGCGGTCCCGTCGCGCTGGAAGCCCGCGCGGTACACCAGCGACACGGGGACCTTCGTGCCGTCGCGCGCCGTGGCCCACAGGAACTCCGAGCGGTAGTTCGCCGGATCGAAATCGCCGAGCACCGGCATGCGCTTCATGAGCTGGCGCTCGCCGGTCTGGATGTCGTAGTCGTAGACGGTCTCGGGCGTCGCCAGGGACTGGTAGTTGTAGCGCACGATGTGCGTGTCGATCTCGGCATTCTGCCCGAGCGCCGTCGTGTACGCCGGCTCGTCCGCCGAGATGAAGAAGTCGTTGCCGCCGCTCCAGGGCCGGATGCGGATCTTCCGCAGCGCGCCGCTGCGCTCCTCGATCGCGAGGAACTCGCGGAACACGTCGAAGCCGTGGATGAAGGCGTCGTCGCGGTGGGCGACGAGCTCGCGCCAGTTCGCGCGGTCGCCCTCCTCGCCGACCGTCGCCTCCAGCAGGCGGAAGTTCGGCGCCTGCCAGTTGCTGCGGATGATCCAGCGCCCGTCGAAGTGGTCCACGTAGTACTCGTGGTCGCGCTCGCGCGGCAGGAACACGCGCCATGCCAGCGCCGGGTCCGCCGCGTCCGCATAGCGGTACTCGGTCGAGACCGTGCTCCTGGCGTGGATCAGGACATAGCGCTCGTCCTTGGTGACGCCGACGCTCGTGTAGAAGCTCTCGTCGTCCTGCTCGTAGACCAGCGCATCCTGCGCGGGATCGGTGCCGAGCACGTGCCGGCGCACGCGGTAGCCGAGGAGCGTCTCGGGGTGCTTCTCGACGTAGAGGAAGCTGCCGCTGTCCGCGGTCCAGGCGAGGTAGGGATCCGCGTTCTCGATGCGGTCAGGGAGCGTCTCGCCGGTCTCGAGGTCCCGGACGCGCAGCGTGTACTGGCGCCGCCCGACCGTGTCCTCGGCGTAGGCGAGCAACCGGTTGTCCGGCGCGATCGCCATCGCGCCGATCTCGAAGAAGTCGTGGCCCGCGGCCATGGCATTGCCGTCCAGCATCACCTGCTCGGGCGCCTCGAGGCTTGCTGCCTTCCGCGCATACACCGGGTATTCCTTGCCGGTCTCGAAGCGCGTGTAGTACCAGTGCCCGCGCTTGCGGTACGGGACCGTCGAGTCGTCCTGCTTGATGCGCGCGACGATCTCCGCGTAGACCTTGTCCTCGAGCGCCTTGGCGTGCGCGGTCATCGCCGCCTTGTAGGCGTTCTCGGCCTCGAGGTAGGCGATCACTTCCGGCTTCGAGCGGCCGTCGTCGCGCAGCCAGTAGTACTCGTCCACGCGCTTGCCGTTCGGCGAGTCCACTTCGAACGGCCGGACGGTGGCGATCGGGGGCACCGGCGCGGTGGGCGGCATGCTGTCGGGCTCCGTCTGCGGGCGCGGGCCGCCCGCGCAGGCTGCGAGCAGCAGGGCGGCGGCCGGGATCAGTGAATGGTGGCGGCTCATCGGCTGCCGCGCATTCTACCGGAGCCTTCGGCGCCCCGCGCTTCGGCCAGTTGCGCGCCCAGGGCGTCTCCCGACTGGAATGCCGCCTCGATGCGCGCGTCCAGGCACCAGTCGCCGCAGAAGCCGATGCCGGCGGCGCGGTCGTACAGGCAGGGCTCGCCGAGCGGCGCCTCGACGCGGGCATGGCGCCAGCGGTGGCTGTCCGCCAGCACGGTCTGCGGCAGGCTCTTCCCGGCCTGGGCGGCAAGGCGCTCGAGCAACGCCTTCTGCACGCGCTCGGGCGAGGTGTCGAACTCGCGGCGGGACCACTCGGCCGAGGCGTGCAGGACCCAGGCTTCCCCCGCGTCGCGGCCAGGCTTGCTGGAATTCCGCGCGTACCAGGGCAGCACCGGGTCGCCGGTGAAGGACGCGTCCGGCAGGCTGCCGGGCGGCTCCGCGAAGGCGGCGACCACGGCCCAGCAGGGCGCCATGCGCACCGCATGCACGCGCGCGGCGAGCGCGGTGTGCGTCGCTGCGAGCAGGGCCGCGACGGGCGCCGGCAGCGCCAGCACGACCGTGTCGAAGTCGGAGTGCACGGCGCCGCGGTCGTCCAGCAGTGACCAGCCGCGGCGCGCCTGCCCGATGCGCACGATGCGCGCCCCGTACTCGATGTCGAGCCCGCCCGCGAGCAGCCGCGGCAATGCGCCCATGCCCGGCATGCCGACCCACAGTTCCTTGCGCTCCTGCTCGCCGTCCGGCCATTCGGGCCGCCAGCGCCCCGCCGCGCCGCCGGCGCAGGCTTCCGCCACGACTTGACGGAATGCGGCGCCGGTGGCGGTGAAGTACTGCGCGCCGTGATCGAATGACGCGGCCTCGTAGCGGCGCGTGGCGATGCGCCCGCCGGGCGCCCGCTGGGCCTCGAACACGCGCGCCGCGACGCCGGCGGCCGCGAGGCGGCGCGCGCAGGCGAGGCCCGCGAGGCCCGCGCCCACGACCGCGACCGAGGCGGAATTCATGCTAGCCTGCATTTCCAATGCGGGTGACCAACCGGCTCCTGGTGGCGATGACGGCGGCAGCCTGCGCCGGATGCGCGGCCGCGCCACCGCAATCCTACCCGGCGGGCACCGCGGAACGCCTCGCCCTCTACGCCAAAGCGACGGCCTGCTGCGACGACCCGTCCGGTTTCCGTTTCGGCGCGCTGCCGCTGCGCGGGTTCGCGGATGCCGCGGTCGATCGCTCGGCCCCGGTGTTCGATTTCCACAGCGGGCTGTCGCCATTCGCCGCATTCGAGCTGCCGAAGTCGGATGCGCCCTATCGCGTGCGCGTCAAGAGCCTGTTCGACGCGCGTGACGGCGGCGAGGCCGGGGTCTTCTACCCGGTCGTGGCGCTGCTCGACGATACTTTCATCGTCACGCACATGTCCGGGCTCGACAGCCTGCGCCTCGAGCCCGCGCTCGCGACCGCGGGCGGCGAGGCGGGGCTCGCCGTGACCGTTCCGATCGACCCGAAGTCGCAGCGCGGGCGTTACCTGGTCGTATTCACGCCCGCCGTGCTTCTTGGCACGCCGCCGGATGCCCGGCGGGAGGGCGACATCCTGACGCCCGCATCGCTCGCCTGGATGGAACGGCGTGGCGATGCGGCGCTGCCCGCATCGCCCTACGGGCGGCTGCGCATCACGGTCGCGCCGGACATGCCGGTGGCCGAGGCGCAGCGACAGGAATAGAATTCCCCCAACCAGAACGATTCCCGGGAGTTCCGTCATGTTCGCGAATACTGCTCGTCATGCAGGGCGCCTCGTCGCCCTTTCATCGGGCGTGGCCATCGCGCTCGCGGCCTGCGGCAAGAAGGAGCCGGAGGCGCCTGCGGCGCCGGTCCTCGAGGGCCAGGTGGACATTGTGGCGTGGCCCGGATACATCGAGCGCGGCGACACGGACAAGGCCTACGACTGGGTCACGGGCTACGAGACGAAGACCGGCTGCAAGGTCAACGTCAAGACCGCCGGCACGTCCGACGAGATGGTGTCGCTCATGACGCAGGGCGGGTACGACCTCGTCACCGCCTCGGGCGACGCGTCGATCCGCCTGATCCGCGGCGGCACGGTGCAGCCGGTGGACATCTCACGCGTGCCGAGCTACGGGACGGTGGACGAGCGCCTGCGCGACGCCGCCTGGCACACGGTGGACGGCAAGCATTACGGCGTGCCCTACCAGTGGGGCCCGAACGTATTGATGTACAACACCAACGTGTTCAAGGAACCGCCGACCTCCTGGTCGGTCGTGCTGGAGGCGGGCAGGCTTCCCGACGGCAAGCCGAACAAGGGCCGCATCCAGTCCTACGACGGCGCGATCTACATCGCGGACGCCGCGCTGTACCTGATGACCAGGCAGCCGGACCTCGGCATCAAGAACCCGTACGAGCTGAACGAGGCCCAGTACACCGCGGCGCTCGAGCTGCTGCGCAGGCAGCATCCGCTGGTGCACCGCTACTGGCATGACGCCAACGTCCAGGTGCAGGACTTCACCAACGAGGGCGTGGTCGCCTCCGCCTCCTGGCCGTTCCAGGTCAACACGCTGAAGGCGAATGGCCAGCCGATCGCGAGCGTGGTGCCGGCCGAGGGCGCCACGGGCTGGGCGGACACCACGCTCATGGCGACGAATGCCGCGCACCCGAACTGCGCCTACGAGTGGCTGGAGTGGTCCATCAACCCGAAAGCGCAGGGCGACCTCGCGGCCTGGTTCGGCTCGGTGCCGGCGGTGCCCGCGGCCTGCAAGGACAACGCGCTGCTCGGGCCCGAGGGCTGCGCGACGAACGGCTTCAACGACTTCGACAGGATCTGGTTCTGGCGCACGCCCGAAGCCGCCTGCTCGCAGGGCGAATGCGTGCCTTACAGCCGCTGGAGCACCGACTACGTCGCGGTCATGGGCGGCCGCTGACGGGCAGGCCCGCTCGGAGCTGACGCCGGCGATCGAGCTCGCCGGCGTCAGCCGCGCCTTCGGCGCCGTCCGCGCGCTCGACGACGTCACGCTCACGATCGCCGCCGGCGAGTTCTTCGCGCTGCTCGGCCCGTCGGGTTCCGGCAAGACCACCTGCCTGCGCCTGATCGCGGGCTTCGACCAGCCGACCGCCGGGACGGTGACGCTCCTCGGCGAGGACGTCACCGGCGTTCCGCCATTCCAGCGCAACGTCAACACGGTGTTCCAGGACTACGCGCTGTTCCCGCACATGAGCGTGGCGGAGAACGTGGCCTATGGGCCGATGGTGCGCGGCGCCGGGAGGGACGAACGGCGCAGGCTCGCGCTCGAGGTGCTGGAGCTCGTGCAGCTCGCGCCGCTCGCGGACCGCGCCCCGTCGCAGCTCTCCGGCGGGCAGAAGCAGCGCGTCGCGCTCGCGCGCGCGCTCGTCAACCGGCCGAAGGTGCTGCTGCTCGACGAGCCGCTCGGCGCGCTCGACCTGCGCCTGCGCGAGGAGATGCAGATCGAGCTGAAGGCGATCCAGCAGCGGCTCGGGATCACCTTCGTCTACGTCACGCACGACCAGGGCGAGGCGCTGTCGATGGCGGATCGCGTCGCGGTCTTCCGCGAGGGGCGCATCGAGCAGGTGGACACGCCGCGCGGGCTCTACGTGCGCCCGCGCACGGCGTTCGTGGCGCGCTTCGTCGGCAGCGCGAACGTCATCGAGGGCGGGCTGGCGCGGCAGCTCACCGGGAGCGCGCGGGCGTTCGCGATCCGCCCGGAGATGGTCGAGCTGCGCGAGCCCGGCGCAGCCATGCCGGCGGGCCTGCTCTGCTGCGAGGGCACGCTGGAGGAGGTGCACTACCACGGCGCCACCAGCCGCTGGCACCTGCGCGTCGGCGACGCGGTGCTCACGGCCGTCCGCCCCGAGGGCACGGCGGCGGCGACGCCGCCCGCGCACGGCGCGCGCCTGCGCCTGTGCTTCGCGCGCGACAGCCTCGTCCCGCTCGAGGAGCGCTGAGTGGCCGCGCTGCGATCCGCCGCCGCCTTCCTCCACGGCCGACGTGGCTTCTACCTGGCGCTGCTCCTGCTGCCGCCGCTCCTCTGGCTCGGCATCATCTACCTCGGCTCGCTGTTCGCGCTCCTGGTGCAGAGCTTCTACGCGATCGACGAGTTCACGGCGCGCGTCATCCCCGTACTCACGCTCGCGACCTACCGGCAGCTCTTCAGCCATCCGGCGAACCTCGACATCATCCTGCGCACGGTGGCGATGGCGGTGGCCGTCACGGCCGCGGCCGCCGTGATCGCCTTCCCCGTCGCCAACTACATGGCGCGCTACGCGACGCCCCGCATGAAGGCCTTCTTCTACGTGGGCGTGATGCTCCCCATGTGGACCAGCTACCTCGTCAAGGTCTATGCCTGGCGCCTGGTGCTCGCCAAGCAGGGCATCGCGTCCTGGTTCGTGGACCTCCTGGGCCTCACGCCCGTGATCGACGGCGCGCTGGCCACCCCCGTGATTGGCGGGCCCTCGCTCGCCTCCTCCTACATCGGCATGTTCATCGTGTTCACGTACATGTGGCTGCCGTTCATGATCCTGCCGCTCGTCGCCGCGCTCGAGCGCGTGCCGGGCTCGCTGGTGCAGGCCTCCGCCGATCTCGGCGCGCGGCCCGGGCAGACCTTCCGCCACGTCGTGCTGCCTCTGGCGCTCCCAGGCCTTGCGGCGGGCTCCATCTTCACGTTCTCGCTGACGCTCGGCGACTACATCATCCCGAGCGTGGTCGGCGCGCCCGGCTATTTCATCGGCATGATGGTGTACCAGCAGCAGGGAACGGCCGGAAACCTGCCGCTGGCCGCGGCGTTCTCGGTGGTGCCCATCATCCTGATCGCGGTCTACCTCGCGCTCGCCCGGCGCATGGGGGCCTTCGATGCGCTCTAGCCGCATGAGGGCCGCCTGGGACCGCGCCTCCCTCGGGCAGAAGATCGCGGCATTCGCGGGACTCGCCTTCCTGCACCTGCCGGTGTGGGTCATCTTCCTCTACGCGTTCACGACCGAGGACCGCACCTACCAGTTCCCGCCGCCCGGGCTCACGTTGCACTGGTTCGAGGTGGCCTTCGCGCGCGCGGACATCTGGGCCGCGCTCAGGCTCTCGCTCGGGGTCGCCTCCGTCGCGACCGCGCTCGCGCTCCTGCTCGGGACGCTCGCGGCCTTCGCGCTCGCGCGCAGCCGCTTCCGCGGGCGCGAGCTGATTACGCTGCTGTTCGTGCTGCCGATCGCGCTGCCCGGCATCATCACGGGCATCGCGCTCCTCTCCGCCTTCAGGCTCGGCGGCGTACAGCCCGGGTTCTGGACGATCGTCGTCGGCCATGCCACCTTCTGCATCGTGATCGTGCACAACAACGTGATCGCGCGGCTGCGGCGGATCCCCCCGTCCTGGGTCGAGGCCTCGATGGACCTGGGCGCCGACGGCTGGCAGACCTTCCGTTACGTGCTCCTGCCGCAGATCGCGACCGCGCTGCTCGCGGGCGGCATGCTGGCATTTGCGCTGTCATTTGACGAGATCATCGTGACCCTGTTCACTGCCGGGCATGAGAAGACGCTGCCGATCTGGTTCTTCAACGAACTGTTCCGCCCGCGCGAGCGGCCGATCACGAACGTGGTCGCGGTCACGGTCGTGCTGATCACGCTCGTGCCGATCCTGCTCGCGTACCGGCTGACGAGACCCAACGAACCTGAGGACCGGCATTGAGCCGGCCCCCTGCGAGAGGCTGACATGCAGAAGAAACTGTTGATCAACGGCAAGTTCGTCGCCGGCAAGGGCGAGGAACTCGACATCCTCGACCCGGCGACCGGCAAGTCCATCGCGAAGGTCGCGGAGGCGGGTTCCGCCCAGGTGGATGCCGCCGTCTCGGCCGCGACGGACGCCTTCGACGGCTGGGCGCGCACGCCGCCGAAAGATCGCGCCACGATTCTCCTCAAGCTCGCCGACCGCATCGAGGCGGACGCCGCGGGCTTCGCGAAGCTGGAATCCCAGAACTGCGGCAAGCCTCTCGCCGCTGCGCAGAACGATGAAATCCCCGCGGTCGCCGACGTGTTCCGCTTCTTCGCCGGCGCCTGCCGCACGATGACGGGCGCCGTCGCGGGCGAGTACATCGCGGGCTTCACCAGCATGATCCGGCGTGATCCGGTGGGCGTCGTGGGCTCGATCGCGCCCTGGAACTACCCCCTCATGATGGCGGCCTGGAAGCTCGGGCCCGCGCTTGCGGCCGGCAACACGATCGTGCTGAAGCCCTCCGAGCAGACTCCTTTGACGACGCTCAAGCTCGCAGAGCTGCTCGCGGAGCTGTTCCCGGCCGGTGTCGTCAACATCATCACCGGGCGCGGCGAGACGGTGGGCGCGCCGCTGGTCTCGCATCCGGGCGTGCGCATGGTCTCGCTCACGGGCGACGTCTCGACCGGCGAGAAAATCCTGAAGGCGGCCTCCAAGGGCATCAAGCGCACGCATCTCGAGCTCGGCGGCAAGGCGCCGGTCATCGTCTTCGACGACGCCAACCTCGAGGACGTCGTGGGCGGCGTGCGGACCTTCGGCTACTACAACGCCGGGCAGGACTGCACCGCGGCCTGCCGGCTGTACGCGGGCCCGAAGATCTACGAGAAGCTGGTGGCAGATCTGTCGCTCGCGGCGAAGTCCATCAAGGTGGGCCGGCAGACCGAGGATGGCGTCGAGATGGGCCCGTTGATCAGCCAGGAACAGCGGGACCGAGTCTCGGGCTTCGTCGAGCGCGCCAAGGCGACGAAGCACGTCGAGGTCACCGCCGGTGGCAAGGCCGGGAAAGGCGGCGGATTCTTCTACGAGCCGACGGTCGTTGCGGGCGCGCGGCAGACGGACGAGATCGTCCGGCGCGAGGTGTTCGGACCGGTGGTCTCGGTCACGCGCTTCAAGGACGTGGAGCAGGCGATCGCCTGGGCGAACGACTCGGACTACGGCCTGGCGTCATCCGTGTGGACTTCCGACATCGGCCGCGGCATGCAGGTGGCGGCGCGATTGCAGTACGGCTGCACCTGGGTCAACACGCATTTCATGCTGGTGAGCGAGATGCCGCACGGCGGGGTCAAGCGGTCGGGGTATGGGAAGGACCTGTCGATGTATGCGCTCGAGGACTACACGACGGTGCGGCACGTGATGGTGAAGCTCTAGCCCGCGACGAAATCCGCGATCCTGCGGACGACACGCGCATCCGACAGGATGTCCCGGTGCCCCAGGCCCTCGGTCGTCATCACCGACAGTTCCGGCCATGCGGCCGCGAGCGCCTCCGCGTCCGAGTACGGTATTACGGCGTCGCCGACGTCGTGCACGAGCAGCGCCGGGATTCCACAGGCCGGGCCGGTTGAGACCAGGTCCAGCTCCGCGATCGGCCGGCCGGCATTCTCGTCGAGCATTCGCAGGTACCGCGCCATCGCGCGCGGCGGCAGGCCGGCGTGCTCCGCGTGCATGAGCGGCAGGCGGCTGACGCTCGTCGGCGCCGAGGCGATCACGATGCGGCCGGGCCGGAAGCCGAGCGCGAGCGCGGCGCCCACCGCCGCGCCGCCGAAGGAATGCCCGATC
>DATBLN010000102.1:0-40581 GCA_036555345.1 Steroidobacteraceae bacterium | reverse complement strand
GCCATGAACATCAGGTGCAGGCTGTTGAACTGCGGGCCGGTGACGTTCCAGTGGAAGTTGTGCGTCATCAGGTACAGCGTGTAACTGTCGGCCAGGAGCGCTGACAGGCCTCGAACGATCTTCTCGCGGTCGCCCTTGCCGATGCCGATGTCGATGGCCGGGGCGGCGGTTTTCCTGGTTGCCATGATGAATCCTCCGTTGCGAAGCCGCGCTCAGCCGGGCGAGACGCGGGCCTTCCAATGATAGTGGTAATAGACGACCGGGATGACCAGGAGGGTCAGCACGGTCGAGACGAACAGGCCGAAGATCAGCGACGCGGCGAGCCCGCCGAAGATCGGGTCGTCGAGGATGAAGAACCCGCCGAGCATCGCGGCGACGGCCGTGAGCCCGATCGGGCGCGCGCGCACCGCGGCGGCCGAGATCGTCGCCTCCTGCAGGGGCTTGCCGGCGCTCACCTCCTGCTGGATGAAGTCCACGAGCAGGATGGAGTTGCGCACGATGATGCCGGCCAGCGCGATCATGCCGATCATCGAAGGCGCCGTGAACTGCTGGCCGAGCAATGCGTGGCCGGGCAGGATGCCGATGATCGTGAGCGGGATCGGGGCCATGATGATGAGCGGCACGCCGTAGGAACGGAACTGCGCCACGACCAGCAGGTAGATCAGCACGAGGCCCACGGCGTAGGCGGCGCCCATGTCGCGGAAGGTTTCGGAGGTCACCTGCCATTCGCCGTCCCACTTGAGGCTCCACTCGTACGGATTCGCGGGCTGCCGCGTCAGGTACTGCCGCACCGGCTCGCCGTCGATCGGGGTTGCCTCGAGCGTGGAGGCGATCGCGCGCAGGCCGTACATCGGGCTGTCGGTCCTGCCTGCAACGTCGCCGGTGACGTAGACGACCGGCAGCAGGTCCTTGTGGTAGATCGTCTGGTCGCGCGTCGTGCGCCGGATCGTGGCGAGCTCCGACAGCGGCACCAGGGCGCCGCCGGCGGAGCGCAGGCGCAGCGACCGCAGCGCATCGAGCGATGCCTTGTCGCCGGGTGAGAGTTCCACGCGCACCGGCACCGGGAACTTCGCGTGCTCGTCGTGGAGCCAGGACATGTCCTCGCCGCCCAGCGCCGCGGCGACGGCCGTGGCTACGGATTGCTGCGAGATGCCGAGGCGCGCGGCGCGGGAGCGGTCCACGACCACGACGAGCTTTTCCTGCGGCGCCTCGCCCGTGTCGTCCACGTCGACGACGTCCGGCGCCTGCTCGAACGCCTTGCGGACCTGCCGCGCCACCTCGACCTGCCGTGCGTAATCGAGGCCGTACACTTCGGCCACGAGCGGCGACAGGACCGGGGGACCCGGCGGCACCTCGACGATCTTCACGTTGGCCCCGTACTGCCGGCCGATCCGCTGCAACGGCTCGCGTACGGAGGCGGCGATCTCGTGCGACTTGCGCTCGCGCAGGTGCTTGTCCTGCAGGTTGACCTGTATGTCCCCGTGGTGCGGGGCGCTCCTCAGGTAGTACTGGCGGACGAGGCCGTTGAAATTGATCGGCGCCGAGGCGCCCGCGTAGGTCTGGAAGTCGGTGACTTCCGGCACGGTCGCGACCGAATCCGCGAGCGCCTGTAGCACACGCTGCGTCTCCTCGATGGGAGTGCCCTCCGGCATGTCCACGAGCACCTGGAACTCGCTCTTGTTGTCGAACGGCAGCATCTTCAGGATCACGCCCCGGAAGCCGACGAGCGCCACCGACAGCACGATCAGCCCGAGCAGCACGTAGAGCAGCCTCCAGCGGTTGCGGCGGCCGTCATCTCCGCGGAGGAACGGGGTCATGACGCGCGCGAACAGTCGCTGCAGCGGGCCTTCGACGTCGTCCGCGGGCGCGTGCGCCACCGCCGCGCGCAGGAACATCCGCCGGTACAGCCAGGGCGTGAACACGAACGCGACCGCGAGCGAAATCAGCATGCCCGTGGACGCGTTGATGGGGATCGGCCGCATGTAGGGTCCCATGAGGCCCGTCACGAACGCCATCGGCAGGAGCGCCGCGATCACCGTGAAGGTCGCGAGGATCGTCGGCCCGCCGACCTCATCGACCGCCGCCGGGATCGCCTCGGCGAGCCGGCGGCCGCCCACCTGCATGTGGCGGTGGACGTTCTCGACCACGACGATCGCGTCGTCCACGAGAATGCCGATCGAGAAGATGAGCGCGAACAGCGAGACGCGGTTGAGCGTGAATCCCCAGGCCCAGGAGGCGAACAGCGTGACCGCGAGGGTGACGACGACGGCCGCGCCGACGACAATGGCCTCACGCCAGCCGAGCGTGAACAGCACGAGCACGACGACCGAGGCGGTCGCGAACACCAGTTTCATGATCAGCGTCAGTGCCTTGTCCTGCGCGGTCGCACCGTAGTTGCGCGTGACCGTGGCCTGCACGCCGTCCGGAAAGTGGATCCCGCGCATCTGCTCGAAGCGGTCGATCACCGCGGCGGCGACGTCCACGGCGTTCTCGCCCGGCTTCTTCGAGACGGCGATCGTGACCGCCGGGAAGCTGCCGGAGGCGGCGATTCCCTTGTCGGCAGCCGCCGGGCCGGCCCCGAAGGTGACGAAGCTCTCCGGCTGGTCCGGGCCCTCGGCGACCGAGGCCACGTCGCGCAGGAAGACGGGTGCGCCGTCCCGAACGCCCACCACGAGGTCGGCGACTTCCTCCGGCGTCATCAGGAAGGTGCCCGCCTGCACGAGCAGCTCGCGGTTGCGATCCACGCTCTGCCCGGCATCGGCGGAGGCATTGGCCGACGACAGCGCGCGGCGCAGGTCGTCGAGTGCGAGCCCGTAGCCCGCGAGGCGCTCCGGGTCGAACACGACGCGCACGACGCGGTCGGGCCCGCCCTGCGTCTCGATGTCGCGCGTGCCCGGCACGCGCTGCAGCTCCGTCTCCATCGTGTGCGCGATGCGCAGCAGGTCCGCCGCCGTCACGTCCGGGTCCTCGCTCCAGAGGGTGCCCGCGACGATGGGCACGTCGTCGATGCCCTTGGGCTTGATCAGCGGCTGGCCGACGCCTGCGCCCGGCGGCAGCCAGTCCCGGTTGGAGTAGAAGGCGTTGTAGAGCCTCACGATCGCGTCGGTGCGCGGCTCGCCGACCTCGAACCGCACGGTCAGCGCGGACATCCCGGGCGTGGAAGCCGAGTAGACGTGTTCCACGCCCTCGATCTCGGACACGATCTGCTCCGCGGGCGTCGTGACGAGCGATTCGACCTCCCGCGCCGAGGCGCCGGGGTACGGGATGAAGACGTTGGCGAAGGTGACGTTGATCTGCGGCTCCTCCTCGTGCGGCGTGACCGCGACCGCGACCAGGCCGAGCAGCAGGCCGGCGAGCGCGAGCAGCGGCGTGATCTCGGTCGCGAGGAAGGCGCGCGCGACGCGGCCCGAGATGCCGAGCCGGGATTCCGGCGGCGCAGTCATTTTTCCGCGCCGGCCGGCGCCGCGGGCTGTTTCTTGTAGGCGATGCCCGCGGCGATGGGATCGACCGCGACACGCTCGCCCGCCACGAGACCCGCCAGCACCGGCACGCGCCCGTCCGCCGCCGGCGTGCCGACGCGCAGGTAGCGCAGGCCGAGCCGGCTGCCTTCGCCGACGACGTAGACGCCGGTCACCTCGCCGCGGCGGACCAGCGCCTCCGGCGGGATCAGCACGCGCTCCTCCTCGCCGCTGACGAAGGCGACCTTCACGAGCGTGCCCGGGAACACCCCATGCTCGCCGGGCGGCAGCGTCACCAGCACGCGGAACGTGTGCGTCGCGGGATCCGCCGCGGGCGGGATGCGCAGCTCGGAGGCGGCGACCGACCGCCCGTCCGGCAGGATCACGCGCGCCTTGCGATGCCGGCGCAGCGGGCCGATGTGCTGCTGCGGGATCTCGACCACGACGCGCAGGTGCTCGAGCGAGAGACCCGTCATCAACGGCCTGCCCGGCGCAACGGTCTCCCCGAGCTGCACGTGGCGCGCGACGACGATGCCGGCGTAGGGGGCGCGGATCGTCGCATAGGAGAGCCCCTCCCGGGCCTCGGTGAGCGAAGCCTGGGCGGCCGCTGCGCGCGCGCGCGCGGCATCGAGGTCCGCGGCCGCCTTGTCGAGCGCGGCCTTCGCCACGAGCCGCTTCTCGTACACGTCCCGGATCCGGTCATAGGCAAGCTGCGCCTCGGCGAGGCGGGCGTTGGCCTCGGCGAGCGTGGCGCCGGCCGCCCCGCTGCGCGCGCGCTGCTCGGCGGTGGTGAAGCGCACGATCACCGCGTCCTTCTCGACGTAGTCGCCGACGTCGTAGGGCAGTTCCACGACGCGGCCTGTCGTCTGCGCCGACACCGTGGACTGGTTGATCGCCTCCACGGCGCCGTCGAAGGCCGTCTCGCGCGGCACGCGCGACTGCTCGACCACGTGCGCCGCGGGGCCCGCCGGCGCGACCGCGCCGGCCTCAGGCGGCGGCGACTCGCCGGCGCAGGCGGCGAGCAGGACCGTGGACAGGACGGAGACGATGCGACTCCTGTTCATGACAGCCTCCCGGTCGGGCAGGGCCGGCGACCGTCACCGGGCCGGGTCGGCCGCGCAGAATGCCGCGCCCGGCCTCGCGCCGAGCCTCTGCAGGATCATCGCGACCGGGCAGAAGCCGGTGAACGACGCCTGGAACATGTTGGCGCCGACGAATGCCGTGAACCAGAGCCAGTGGACGCTGTGCAGCTGCGAAAGCGCGAGCGACGCCAGCACGAAGAGGCCGGCGATGCGGAACACCCACTGGTCGATGTTCGCGGCGCGCGTGGACGGGATGGTGGCGGTCCGTGTGTTCATGGGGAGCTCCTCCGGCCGGTCCGGGGCGACCGGCAATAATGGCCATACAGGACGCGGATGACGTCGAGGGCGGGGCCGGGGCGCACCGCGTAGTAGATCGTCTGCGACTCGCGCCGGGTGCGCACCAGGCCCTCGGCGCGCAGCACCGCGAGGTGCTGCGACAGCGCGGACTGCGACAGGGGGATGCGCGCGTTGAGCGCGCCGACCGACAGCTCGCCGTCGCGAAGGGCGCACAGGATCTGCAGGCGGTTCGGGTTGGCGAGCGTCTTCAGCAGACCCGCGGCCGAACCGGCGTGCCGGCTCATCTCGCGCGCATCGGGCAGCGCGGTCCTCGTCCGGGCAGTCATCCGTAATATCTCCCGTCTCTAAATAAGGTATATCTAATATATCAGGCAGACCGTCCCCGGGCAAGCGACCCGGCCGGGGGCGGGGGTGCGGGAGTCCGTCGCCGTCCAGGCGGCCGCGCGCTAGAATCCGCGGCAGATGCCAGACCATCGCGAATCCCTCGTCGGGCAGGCGCGCGAAGCGGCCCGCCAGGCGCATGCCCCGTACTCCGGCGTCCGCGTCGGCGCCGCCATCCGCTCCGCCACCGGATCGGTCTACTCAGGCTGCAACGTCGAGAACGTGGCCTACCCGGTCGGCAACTGCGCGGAGGTCTCGGCGATCGCCGCGGGCGTCGCCGCCGAGGGCAGCGCGTTCCGCATCGAGGAGATCGCGGTCTGGGCGACCGACCGCGCGGGACGCGCGATCGACGGCTCGCCCTGCGGCGCCTGCCGCCAGCGCCTGCGCGAGTTCGCGGCCGATGGCAAGGTCGCCGTGCATTTCCTGTGGCGCGACGGCGAACTGCGGACGGCGGCGCTCGAGGAACTGCTGCCCTATGCCTTCACGCTGCTCCCGCGCGGCGGGGCATGAGCACGGGCTCGACGTCCGGCTGCCCGGGTTCCGCGGCGCGCACGATCGACAGCCGGCCACCGAAGTCCTCGACCAGGGCGGTGCAGTTCTCCACCCAGTCGCCGTCGTTGCAGTAGAGCACGCCGTCGATGTCGCGCACGGCCGGGTGATGGAGATGGCCGCAGATCACGCCGTCGCAGCCGGCGCGCTCCGCGGCGCTCGCGGCCGCCTCCTCGAAGCGCGCGATGTATCGCCTCGCATCCGCGACGCGGCGCTTGATCCATGCGGTCAGCGACCACTCGCCGAATCCGAAGGCGCGGCGCAGGCGGTCGAGCGAGTGATTGGCGCGCAGCAGCAGGTCGTAGATGCGGGCGCCGAGGGCGCGACGCAGGCGGCTGAAGCGCACCTCGCCGTCGAATTCGTCGCCGTGGATGACGAGCATGCGCCGGCCGTCGGCGGTGCGGTGCACGAGCCGGCGTCGCACGTCCACGTTGAGGACGCGCATGCCGCAGAAGTCGCGCAGCAGGTCGTCGTGGTTGCCGGGGACGTAGACGACCCGCGTGCCGCCCTGCGCCTTCGCGAGCAGTGCCTTCAGCACGTCCTGGTGCGGCTTCGGCCAGTACAGCGCGCGCCGCAGCGCCCAGAAATCCACCAGGTCGCCGATGATGAAGATGTTGCGAGCCTCGAGCCGGTGCAGGAACTGGAGCAGCGCCCCGGCGCGGCAGCCCCGGTAGCCGAGGTGCACGTCCGACAGGAAGACGCTGCGTACCTTCATGAGCGCTCGAGACTGCACGGCGCCCATGACACGCAGGTGACTTTGCAGGGAAAGTTTTATGACAGTCAGCGGCTTGCATCTGCCACCTGACGTTGTTTCTAGGCGGTGCCGCCGGCCGCGGCGCCTCCGGTGGCCGACCCGCAGGCGAGCGCGTAGTCTGTGGGCATCCAGCCGCGCAAGAATGCCAATTCATGTCGGCAAATCAGATATTTAAGTCGCTGCCGCAGGAGGCCATACGGCGCAAGCGCGACGGCGAGGTCCTGGGGGAAGCCGAATGGCGGTCCCTGGCGCAAGCGGTCGCCGACGGCAGCCTGGCCGATTCCCAGGTGGCGGCGCTCGCCATGGCCATCTATTTCCGGGGCATGACCACGCCCGAATGCGCGGCATTGACGCTCGGCATGCGCGACACCGGCGAGGTGCTCGACTGGCGGGGAGAGTCGCCGCCGGGGCCGGTGCTCGACAAGCATTCCACGGGCGGGGTCGGCGACCTGGTGACCCTGGCGCTCGGCCCGATGCTCGCGGCCTGTGGCGCATGGGCGCCGATGATCACCGGGCGGGGCCTCGCCCACACGGGCGGCACGGTCGACAAGCTGGAATCCATTCCCGGCTACCAGGTCACGCCCGACCGCCAGCGGCTCACGCGCACGTTGCGCGAGGCGGGAGTCGCCATCATCGGCGCGTCGGAACGGATCGCCCCGGCGGATCGCCGGCTGTACGCCATCCGCGACGTCACGGCGACCGTGGATTGCGCGCCGCTGATTGCCGCGTCGATCCTCTCCAAGAAGCTCGCCGCGGGAACTGACGCGCTCGTGCTCGACGTCAAGCGCGGCAGCGGCGCGACGCTGCCCGACCCGGCGCTTGGACGGCAACTCGCGCGGAGCATCGTCGCCATCGCGCAGGCGGCCGGCCTGCCGGTGGCCGCGCTGCTGACCGACATGTCGCAGCCGCTCGCGCGCTCGGCGGGCAATGCGCTCGAAGTCCGGGAGACCGTCGCGATGCTGCGCGGCGAGCCGCCGGAGCCGCGGCTGCTCGAGGTGACGCTCGCCCTCGGCGCGGCCGTGATGACGAAGAGCGGGCTTGCGGCGGATGAGTCTTCCGCGCGCGCTTCACTCCGGCGCTCGCTGGAGAACGGCGCCGCTGCGGAGCGCTTCGCCCGCATGGTGAGGTGCCTCGGCGGGCCGGCGGACGTCATCGAAAGGCCGGATGCCCATCTGGCGCGGGCGCCGGTCGTGCGGGAGGCGGTGGCGATGCAGAGCGGTTTCGTCACGGCGATCGACACGCGCGCGCTCGGGCTCACGGTGGTTGCCCTCGGAGGCGGGCGCACGGCCCCCGGGCAGTCCATCGATCCGTCGGTCGGCCTGGACCGGTTCGTGCCGCTCTGCGCGGCCGTCCGGTCCGGCGAGGCGCTCGCGCTCGTGCATGCGGCGACGGCCGCCGCCGCCCACGAAGCCGCGCAGGCGGTCGCAGGCGCCTATACCATCGGCGAAGTGGCGCCGCCGGCGCCGGAACTCCTCGAGCGGGTCGCATGAGCACACCACACATCGGGGCCGCCCAGGGCGCATTCGCGGAGCTCGTGCTGCTGCCGGGCGATCCGCTGCGGGCACGCCACGTCGCGACCACGCTCCTGAAGGACGCGGTGGAAGTCACCGGCGTCCGCAACATGCTGGGCTACACCGGGCAGTGGAAGGGTGCGCGCGTCTCGGTGATGGGCGCGGGGATCGGCACCCCGTCGGCCATGCTCTACGCGACCGAGCTCGTCCGGGAGTACGGCGTGCGCCGGCTGGTGCGCGTCGGCACCTGCGGTGCGGTGGCGGACCACGTGCAGCTCGGCCACCTGGTGCTCGCCATGGGCGCCGCGACGGATTCGGCGGTGAACCGCGTCCGCTTCCGCGGCTACGACTTCGCGGCCACCGCGAGCTGGGGGCTGCTGTCGCGGGTCGCGGCAGGGGCGGGAACGGCGCCCGCAACGCACGTCGGGCGCATCTTCTCGAGCGACTTCTTCTATCACCCGGACGCGGAGCTGGTCGCGCTGCTGCGCCGGCTCGGGTTCCTGGCGCTCGACATGGAGTCCGCGGGCCTGTATGGCGTCGCGGCGCAGGAGGGCGTGGAGGCGCTGTCGGTCCTGACCGTCAGCGACCACCTCGCCGGCGGGGGCCATATGAGCGCGGCGCAGCGCGAGACGGGCGTCGATTCGATGGTCCGCCTGGTGCTCGACTCGCTGCTGCCGTAGCGGGCCGTGCCGGCGCGGCGGGGGCTGCGCTGCGCGTGAACGCCGGCGTCGGCGCGAATGGCACGGCCTGGCGCATGGTCCGCTCGATGTCCCGCAGGAGCGGCGCCTCTTCCTCGCACACGAGCGACACGGCGTGGCCGTGCTGGCCCGCGCGCGCCGTGCGCCCGATGCGGTGGACGTAGTCCTCCGGGACGTGCGGCAGGTCGAAGTTGACCACCTGCGGCAGTTCCCGGATGTCGAGCCCGCGCGAAGCCACCTCGGTCGCGACCAGCGCCGTCAGCCGGCCCGCCTTGAAATCGGCAAGCGCGCGGGTGCGCGCTGCCTGGCTCTTGTTGCCGTGGATCGCCGCCGAGCGGATCCCGGCGCGCCCGAGCTGATCGGAAAGCCGGTTGGCGCCGTGCTTCGTGCGGGTGAATACCAGCGCCTGGGTCCAGGGACCCTCGCCATTGGCCCCGTTCTCGAACAGGTGAACGAGCAGGTGACGCTTGTCGTCACGGGCGACGCGGAACGCGCGCTGCACGACGCGTTCGACCGTGCTGTTCGGCGGCGTCACCTCGACCCGCACCGGGTCCACGAGGATGCGCGCCGCGAGGGCCCGGATGTCCGGCGTGTAGGTCGCCGAGAAGAGCAGGTTCTGGCGCCCGGCCGGCAGCAGCCGGAGGATCCGGCGGATGTCGTGGATGAAGCCCATGTCGAGCATGCGGTCGGCCTCGTCGAGGACGAGGTGCCGGATGCCGGAGAGGTCCGCAAGGCGGCGTTCCGCGAGGTCGAGCAGGCGGCCGGGCGTCGCGACCAGCAGGTCGCAGCCGCCGCGCAAGGCATCGATCTGGGGCTGCTCGCCGACGCCGCCAAACACGACGCGCGCGCGCAGCCGCGTATTCGCGCCGTAGACCCGGATGCTCTCCAGGATCTGCGCCGCAAGTTCGCGCGTCGGCGCGAGTATCAAGACGCGCGGCGCGCGCCCGGCGGGGGCAGCGAGCACCTGCAGCAGCGGCAGCACGAAGGCCGCCGTCTTGCCGGTGCCCGTCTGGGCGCCGGCCAGCAGGTCGCGGCCGGCGAGCACCGGCGGAATGGCCTCGGCCTGGATCGGCGTCGGCCGCGTATAGCCGTGGCCGGCCACGGCGGAGACCAGCTCGGGCTGGAGCCCGAGATCGTTGAAATTCATGGTAATAATGAGAGCTCAGGGAGGGGAGAGGCGCGCGGACTATACAGGAATCCACCCGCGGGAGACATACAATGTTCGCGCAATGGAGTCGATGAGCATGGCCGCCGCCGTCGCGCCCCGCCTGCCCGCGCTCGACCAGGTCCCGCGCGTGGACGAGGTTGGCGTGGAGGAGCGCGTTGCGCGCTTCTGCAGCCGCAGCATCAAGAAGGAATCCAAGGTCCAGGGGCTCAAGCTCGCGCTCAGCATGATCGACCTGACCACGCTCGAGGGCCAGGACACGCGCGGCAAGGTCACCCAGCTCTGCCAGAAGGCGATCCACCTGCGCGATTCGCTGCCGGGGCTCCCGCACGTGGCGGCCGTGTGCGTTTACCCGACGATGGTCGGCGTGGCGCGCCGCGCGCTCGCCGGCCACGGCATCAGGGTCGCCTCGGTCGCGACCGCTTTTCCGAGCGGCATGGCGCCGCTTTCCGTCAAGCTCGAGGAGACGCGGATGGCGGTGCAGGAGGGCGCCGACGAGGTCGACATGGTGATCTCGCGCGGCGCGTTCCTGGAGGGCAACTTCCAGTACGTGTTCGACGAGATCGTCGCGATCAAGGAAGCCTGCGGCCCGGCGCACCTCAAGGTGATCCTCGAGACCGGCGAGCTCGGCACGCTCGACCGCGTGCGCCGCGCGAGCGCGCTCGCCATGCACGCGGGCGCCGACTTCATCAAGACCTCGACCGGCAAGGTGCAGCCGGCCGCGACGCTGCCGGTGACGCTCGTCATGCTGCAGGCGATCCGCGACCACTATCACGCGACGGGGCGGCGCATCGGCATGAAACCGGCCGGCGGGATCGCCAAGGCGAAGCTCGCGCTGCACTATCTCGTCATGCTGCGCGAGACGCTCGGCCAGGACTGGCTCACGCCGGACCTGTTCCGCTTCGGCGCGAGCAGCCTCGCGAACGACATCCTGATGCAGATCGAGAAGCAGCTGACCGGCGCGTACCAGTCGCCGGACTATTTCTCCAGGGACTGACCATGGCCATCCCGGAACCGAAACTGCGATTCGACACGGACTGGACGTACGCGCCGGCGCCGGAGAGCGCCGACCATGCGCGGATCGATCCGCAGTACGGGCTCTTCATCGGCGGCGAGTTCGTGGCGCCGCGCGCGCGGGGCTACTTCGAGACGATCAACCCGGCCAGCGAAAAGGCGCTCGCCAGGGTCGCGCGGGCCGACGCCAGGGACGTGGATCGCGCGGTCGTGGCGGCGCGCCGTGCCTACGAGCGCGCCTGGTCGAAGCTTCGTCCCGCGGAGCGCGGCAAGTATCTGTACCGCATCGCGCGCATGCTGCAGGAACGCGCGCGCGAGTTCGCCGTGATCGAGTCCCTCGACGGCGGCAAGCCGATCCGCGA
Source organism: Steroidobacteraceae bacterium (assembly GCA_036555345.1). Classification (GTDB taxonomy): domain Bacteria; phylum Pseudomonadota; class Gammaproteobacteria; order Steroidobacterales; family Steroidobacteraceae; genus SCUD01. The sequence continues at coordinate 29,310 of DATBLN010000102.1, read as the reverse complement.
GTCGCGGGACGTGGACGTGCCGCTCGCCGCCGCGCACTTCTTCTACTACGCCGGCTGGGCGGACAAGCTCGAGTACGCCTTCCCGGGCAGGCGGGCCGCGCCGCTCGGCGTGGCCGGGCAGATCATCCCGTGGAACTTCCCGCTGCTCATGGCGGCGTGGAAGATCGCGCCGGCGCTCGCCTGCGGCAACACGGTCGTGCTGAAGCCGGCGGAGACGACGCCGCTGACGGCGCTCAAGCTCGCCGAGCTCATGCGCGACGCGGACCTGCCGCCGGGCGTCGTCAACGTCGTCACCGGTGCGGGCGACACGGGCGCCGCGCTCGTCGAGCATGGGGGCGTCGACAAGATCGCGTTCACGGGCTCGACGGAGATCGGCCGGCTGATCATGCGCAGGCTCGCCGGCACCGGCCGGCATTACACGCTCGAGCTCGGCGGCAAGGCCGCGAACATCGTCTTCGCCGATGCCGCCATCGACCAGGCGGTGGAGGGCATCGTCAACGGCATCTTCTTCAACCAGGGCCACGTCTGCTGCGCGGGCTCCCGGCTGCTGGTGCAGGAGTCGGTGGCTGCGGAGGTGATCGCGAAACTGAAGGAAAGAATGGAGACCCTGATCGTCGGCGACCCGCTCGACAAGAACACCGACATCGGCGCGATCAATTCCGCCGCGCAGCTGGAAAAGATCCGGTCGTACCTGAAGATCGGCCAGGCCGAAGGCGGGGAGATGTACCAGAGTTCCTGCCCGCTGCCCGGCGCCGGCTACTGGTGCCGGCCTACGCTCTTCACGGGCGTCGCGCAGTCGAACCGCGTGGTGCAGGAGGAGATCTTCGGGCCCGTGCTCGCGATCCAGACCTTCCGCAGCTTCGAGGAGGCGCTCGACAAGGCCAATAACACGCCCTACGGACTGTCGGGCGGCGTGTGGACCGACAAGGGCGCCAAGATCTTCAGGATGACGCGCGCGATCCGGGCCGGCGTCGTCTGGGCGAACACGTTCAACAAGTTCGACCCCAGCTCGCCGTTCGGCGGCTACAAGGAAAGCGGCGTCGGGCGTGAAGGCGGGCTGCACGGCCTCGCCGCCTACCTGGAGCTGCGCTGATGGCCCGCCGCAAGAGCCCCGCGAAATCCGGAGCCGGCGCAACGCGCGCAGGCGCCCGCTTGCCGGTGGCCAAGACCTACAAGCTCTACATCGACGGCAAGTTCCCGCGCAGTGAGTCCGGGCGCTACTACGCGCTCGCGCGCGGCGACGGAGGGGTGATCGCCAATGTCTGCCGCGCGAGCCGCAAGGACTTCCGGGACGCGGTGGTCGCGGCGCGCAATGCCCAGGCCGGCTGGTCGCGCGCGAGCGCGTACCTGCGGGGCCAGATCCTCTACCGCGCCGCCGAGATGCTCGAAGGCCGCGCCGCGCAGTTCGCGGCGGAACTGATGCTGCAGGGGTCGGCGAAGCGCCAGGCCGAAGCCGAGGTGACCGCGGCGGTCGACCGGCTCGTGTACTACGCCGGCTGGGCCGACAAGTACCAGCAGGTGTTCAGCACGGTGAATCCCGTCGCGACCTCGCACTTCAACTTCTCGGTGCTCGAGCCGACGGGAGTCGTCGCGATCATCGCGCCGGAGAAGAGCGGCCTGCTCGGCCTCGTGTCGAACGTGGCTCCCGCGGTCGCCGGCGGCAACACCTGCGTGGCGCTGGCCTCGCGGTCGCTGCCGCTGTCGGCGGTCAGCTTCGCCGAAGTGCTGCACGCCTCCGACTTCCCCGCGGGCGTCATCAACGTGCTCACCGGCTTCCGGGAAGAGCTGGTCGAGCCGTTCGCCTCGCACATGGACGTGAACGCGATCGTCTGTGCCGACCTCGACGCACGCGGCGCCCGCAGGGTCCAGGAGCTGGCCGCCGACAACATCAAGCGCGTCGTCCTGCGCGGCGGCACCAACTGGAGTTCCGCCGCCGCCCAGGGCCCCTACGCCATCGGCGACACGCAGGAAACGAAGACGACCTGGCACCCGATCGGGGCCTGACCTAGTCGCGCACCGCTTCGAGGACCGCGCGCAGCTCCGGCTTGCCCGCGGCGATCTCCTCGCGCGTGAGGCCCACGAGCTCGTGCGGGAACACGATCCACCGGTCGGTCTCGTGCAGGAAGTAATCCGGCACCAGCGAGGTCTGGTTGTTGGCCGGCTTGTACCAGGGGGTCGCGATGCGGACCTGGCCCGGCATGTTCTTCCGCATCTTGGCCGTCAGCTCCCGGAGCAGCGCCTCGATGCTGTGGCCGGAGTCGAAGACGTCGTCCACGACGAGCAGGGAATCCCCCGCGTCGGCCTCCTCGATGAGGTAGTGCAGGCCATGGACGCGGATGGTCTTGGCGCGCTGCCCGATGCCGACGTAGGCGGAGGTGCGCACCGCGATGTGGTCCGTCTCGATGCCGACGTACTCGAAGTACTCCTGGATCGCGATGCCGACCGGCGCGCCGCCGCGCCAGATGCCGACGATGAAGTCCGGCACGAATCCGCTGCGGTGGATCTTCGCCGCCAGCCGGAAGGAATCCTGGAGCAGGTCGGTCGCCGAGATGAATAGCTTGTCCATGGGATGCTCAGGCCAGCGTGTGGTAGACCTTCTGCACGTCGTCGTCCTGCTCGAGCCGGTCGATGAGCTCGAGCGCCTCGTTCGCCTGCGCCTCCGGCAGTTCGACGGGCGTCGTGCAGACGAACTCCTGCTCGGCCGAGAGCGGCGCGATGCCGCGCTCCTCGAGCCGTTTCTGCAGCTGCCCGAAGTTCTCGAACAGGCAGCGCACGACGAGCTGCGGCTCGCCCTTCTCGCCGGTGCTCTCGCCCATCTCCTCGAGGCCGTGGTCGATGAGGTCGAGCTCGAGCTCGTCGGGGTCGATGCCGGCCGGGTCGAGGCGAAACACGCCCATGCGCCGGAACAGGAAGCTGACGCTGCCGTTCGCCGCGAGGTTGCCGCCGTGCTTGGAAAAGATGTTGCGCACGCCCGCGACCGTGCGCGTCGGGTTGTCGGTCGCCGCCTCGACCATCACGGCGACGCCGTGCGGGGCGTAGCCCTCGTACAGCACCTGCTGGTAGTCGGCGGCGCCCTGGCCGGAGGCGCGCTTGATCGCGGCCTCGACCCTGTCCTTCGGCATGTTGATCGCGCGCGCATTCTGGATCACGCGGCGCAGCGCCGGATTGTTGTTCGGGTCGGATCCTCCCGCCTTGACCGCGATCGTGATGTCCTTGCCGATGCGGGCGAACTGCTTCGCCATGCGGTTCCAGCGCGCGAACATTGCGTGCTTGCGGACTTCGAAGATCCTTCCCATCCGGGAATTATCGCATCCGGCACGCGGCTGCGGGTAGGATGCCGGCATGCGCGAGGCGCTGGAACGCTGGGCCATCAAGCGCGTGCTGAACGTGGCCCGCGCCGCGCTCGACCGCAGGCCCACGCCGCGGCGCGTGCGCGCGCTCATCGCCCGCACCGGGGGGCTGCTCGCGCGCCGCGAGAGCTATGCCGCTTCCGTGCCGTTCCCGGTCGGCGAGGCGGGCGCGCGGTGGGTGCAGCCCGCGGCCGGGACGTCGGGAGCCGTCGTCCTCTACCTGCACGGCGGCGGATTCATCGCCGAGTCGAGCGCCATCCACGACCCGTTCCTCGCGGCCCTCTGCCGCGAGGCGGGCGGGCGCGGGCTCATGGTCGATTACCGGCTCGCGCCCGAGCATCCGTTCCCGGCGGCGCTCGAGGACTGCTTCGCGGCCTGGGAGTTCCTGCTGTCCACGGGCGTGGATCCCGGCCGCATCGTCATCGCCGGCGACTCTGCGGGCGGCAACCTCGTCGTCAACACCGCGCTGCGCGCGCGCGACGAGGGCCTGCCGCAGCCCGCGGCGCTCCTGCTGATCTCGCCGCTGCTCGATCTATCGTTCAGCGGCGGGTCCATGCGCCGCAACGACGGGCTGGACCCGATGTTCCGCGCGTCGAGCGTGCGTGCCCTGAAGGAGTACTACGGCACCGGCATGGATCCCGAGGACCCGCGGCTGTCGCCGATATTCGGCCGGCTGTCGGGCCTGCCGGCGTCGCTCGTGCTGGTCGGGAGCTCGGAGCTGCTGCTGGATGACGCGCTGCGCTTCGGCGCGCGGGTGCCTGGTGCGAGGGTGGATGTCTGGCACGATCTGCCGCACGTGTTCCCGGTGTATCGCGGCCTGTCGGCCGGCGACCGCGCAATCCGCGAGATGGCGGCCTTCATCCGCGAGAAGACCGCGCCCGCGACGACGGGCGCCGGCTGAGCCGGCGCCCGTCGCGCTCCCGATCACCAGCGCGTCGGCCGCGACTGCGCGTCGTGCTTCTGACGCCAGATGCGCGCGCTCATGCGGTCGGCATGGCGGTCGAGCGACACGCGTTCGCGGGGCGTCACGAAGCCGTCGCTCTTCGCGGCGCGCTCGTGCCGGTGCAACCCGACCTCGCCCCGCACCAGGCGGCGCGTCTCGGGCCGGGTCAATTCGCCCGAGCGCACGCCCTGCGCGATGCGCTCGCGCTGGTTCTGCTGCCTCGCGTCGAGCAGGGGCGTGCCCGCGAGCGCCGGAACCGAAACCGCGGCCAGCACGGCCGCCACGGCGAAAGTCCTGAACATGTTGAGTCTCCCGTGCGAATCGCTCACGATTTGTGGCGTTCGAGGGGAAGAACGGCCCGCGGCCGCGGGCGTTGACGGGGAAGCCATGCATCCGCTCGCGCAACTGGTCGTCGACGTTCCCGACTTTCCGCAGCCTGGCATATTGTTCCGTGACATAACACCGCTGCTGCGCTCGCACTTCGCGGCCGCGATCGAAGCGCTCGATGGCCTCTGGAGCGAGCCGGAGTGGGCCGCGACGGACGCGGTCGCGGGCGTCGAGTCGCGCGGCTTCATCCTCGCGGCCGCGCTCGCGGAGCGCCGCGGCAAGGGCTTCGTGCCGATCCGCAAGAAGGGCAAGCTGCCGCCTCCCGTCGTGGACCGCGAGTACGCGCTCGAGTACGGCGCAGGCGTCCTCGAGATGCAGCGCGGCCAGGGGACGCTCCTCGTCGTGGACGACGTGCTCGCCACCGGCGGCACGCTCGGCGCCTCCGCGGCGCTCGCGGTGGACGCGGGCTTCCGCGTTCCTCATTTGGGCGTGCTGATCGACCTCGGCATCGCCCGCGATTTCCGCTGGCAGGGGCAGCCGGCGCGCGCCGTGATCCGCTATGGCGGATGAGCTGCCCGCCGTCCTCGTCGCCATGGCGCTGCCGGCCGAGGGCGCGGGACGGTTCGAGCGACGGGGCATAACGGTGCTCTACACCGGCGTCGGCAAGGTGAACGCGGCCATCGCCCTGATGCGCGCGCTCGCGCGCTACCGCGAGGCGCGCCGCGCGCCGCCGCTCGTCGCGAATTTTGGCACCGCGGGCAGCGTGCGCTACGCCGCGCGGACGCTGGTCGAGTGCCGGCGCTTCCTGGACCGCGACATGGACGTCGGCGCGCTCGGTTTCGCGCCGGGCGTCACGCCGTTCGACCCGCTGCCGGCCGTTCTCGAGTTCGGCCGCCGCTTCCCGGGGCTGCCCGAGGCCACCTGCGGCAGCGGCGACTCGTTCGCCACGCGCGCGCACGACGACGCCTGCGACGTCGTGGACATGGAGGCCTACGCGCTCGCCAAGGCCTGCCGGATCGCCGGGGCGGACTTCGCCTGCGCCAAGTACGTGAGCGATGCGGCGGACGCCGATGCCGCAGAACACTGGCAGGAGAACGTGGCCGGCGCGGCGGATGCGTTCGTAAGGCTCTACCTGGAGCTCATCAGCCCGGGCGCAGGCGCGAACCGCGCTTGAGGGCCATGTAGCTCCGCACCATCTCGAGCGCGGTCTTCGTGCAGGGAGGCAATTCGACGTCGCTCTGGCCGAGCGGCGACGTGCGCTCGCCCCAGCGGACGACGTGCGCGGCCCACGACAGGCCGGCGCCGAAACCGGTCAGCAGCAGGTTGCAGCCGGGCGCGACGCGCCCTTCCTCGAGCGCCTCGACGAGCGCGACCGGCACGGTGGCGGAGGACATGTTGCCGTAGCGCCGGATGTTGACGTAGCAGCGCTCCATCGGGATGCCGGCGCGCTTCACGACCGCCTCGATGATGCGCAGGTTCGCCTGGTGCGGGACGACGAGATGCACGTCGTCCGCCGACAGCCCACGGGCCTCGAGCACGGCCTCGCAGGCGCGGCTCATGCCGATGGTGGCGCGCTTGAAGATCTCCTGCCCCTCGAACACCCAGTCGGTGTCGCCGAGCACCCAGCCCTGGTTGGCGTAGCGCGAGCCCATGCCGTGCACCTGCAGGATCTCGCGAACGTCGCCATAACAGCCGAGCCGGTCCGCGAGCACGCCCTCCTCGCGGTCCGTCGCCTGCAGCACGACGGCGGCGCAGCCGTCGCCGAACAGCACGGAGACGTTGCGGTTGGTCCAGTCCATCAGCGGAGAGATCAGCTCGCCGCCGATCACGACCGCGTTCCGGATGACGCCCGCCTTGATCATCGAGCTCGCGGTCGTCAGGCCGTAGAGGAAGCTGGTGCAGGCCGTGTTGACGTCCATCGCGCCCGCGTTCTTCGCTCCCAGGCGCTTCTGCACCCAGGACGCCATGTTCGGGACCTGCTCGTCCATGCTGCAGGTGCCGAAGACGATCAGGTCGAGGTCGGCGGCCGTGAGGCCGGCGGCGGCGAGCGCCCGGCAGACCGAGACATAGCCCATCTCGCCGAGGGTCACGTGCGAGACGCGTCGCTCGTGGATGCCGGTACGCGTACGGATCCACTCGTCGTCCGTGTCAAGGAAGGTCGCGAGATCCGCGTTCGACAGGACGGACGGCGGCATGCACTTGCCCCAGCCCGTGATCGTTGCAAACTGCACGTATGCCCCCCGCGATGCCCGCCGCGGATTGTACGCTGCCGACCCGGCGGGCCGGCGGCCGGGGCGCTTCCAACCTTCCGGGCGCCCGGCGCGTCCAAGTCCATGAATGGCAGGGGGCTTCGTGACCGGACTGGCGGACGTGACTACGGAAGGCGAGCCGGAACGCGTGGCCCGTGCGAGGAGCGGCGACGAGGCCGCTTTCGAAAGCCTCTACCGCGAGCACGTCGGTCGCGTGTACGGGCTGTGCCTGCGCATGACCGGGCAGGCGGCGACCGCGGAGGACCTGACGCAGGATACCTTCGTCAGCGCCTGGAAGAGCCTGCCGGGGTATGAGGGCAGGAGCAGTTTCTCGACGTGGCTGCACCGCATCGCGGTCAACGCGGTGCTCGCGTCGCGGCGCGGGCCGAGGGGCCGCCTGGAGACGAGCCTGACGAACGAGGACGGAGACGAGATGGAACTGATGGCCGAGGACGCGATGGACGAGGCGACGCCGATCGACCTCGAGCGCGCGATCGGCTCGCTGCCGGCCGGCGCGCGCGACATCGTCGTGCTGCACGGCATCTATGGATACAGCCACGAGGAAGCGGCCGGGATGCTGGGCGTCGCGGTCGGGACCTGCAAGGCGCAGCTGCACCGCGCGCGGCACCTGCTGCGCGCGCGCATGCGGATGGAGGCGGGGACATGACCACGATTCCGTTCGGGCCGCGGCGGGAAGAGGACGCGTTGATCGCGAAGGCGGGGGAACTGCCGAAGGAGGTCGCGCCCGCGCGCGACCTCTGGCCCGGCATCCGGGCGCGCCTCGGCGAGGAAGCGAGGCCGCCCGCGGCGCGCGCCTTCGGCTGGCCGTCGGCGCTCGCGGCCGGGTTCCTGGTGGCGGCCGTCTCGGTGCTCCTGACCTGGGGCCTGCTGCGTGAGCCCGCGCCGGTCATCGGCACGATCGCCGGCAGTTCGGCACCCGCGCAGTTCGTCCCGGTGAACTACGGCCCGAACTCCGGCATCGGCGCGGCGCAACTCGCGGCGCGTGACGAGCTGCTGCCCGAGTTCCGCAGCCGGTTCGCCGAGCTCGCGCCCGCGACGCAGGCCGTCGTACTGAAGAACCTCGCGGTGATCCAGCAGGCCGCCGACGAGATCGATGCCGCGCTCGCCGCCGACCCGGCGAGCGGGCTGCTGAATGAGATGCTGGTGGGGGCCTACCGCCAGGAGCTGGGACTGTATTCAAGGGTCGTCACCGCCGGTGACGGCTCGCCGAGGAGAACCTGAGATGAAGATCCGATGGACCCTGGTCATGGCCGCAGCCATCGCGGCGCTCGCGCAGCCGGCGCTGGCCGCGCAGAACATCACGAAGCGCGCGACGGTGGCCGCCGACGCGGCGGTGGACGTCTCGAACGTGCAGGGCCGCGTGGACGTCGCGGCCTGGGACCGCAACGAGGTCGAGCTCACAGCCGTGCTCGAGAGCGACAAGGACGAGCTCGAGTACGACGCGACCGAGCGCCTGGTGCGCATCAAGGTCACGCGCCCGGAACGGTCGTACCGCTATCACGACGACGAGGATGACGCGATCCTGACGCTGCGCGTGCCGAAGGGCGCGCGACTCGCGGTCCACACGGTCAGCGCGGACATCATGGTCGACGGCGTGCGCGGCCCGCAGGACCTGGGCACGGTCAGCGGCACGCTGACGACGCGGGCCTATGACGAAGCCATCGAGGTGCGGGCCGTGTCCGGCGAGATCACGGTCACGGGTTCCGACGGCGAGGCCGCGGTGTCGTTCGAAAACGTGAGCGGGACGACGACCGTCAACGGCATCCGCGGGTCCTTCGAGGGCAGGGCCGTGAGCGGCGACATCCTGGCAACGGTCGCGGCGGTCGATCGCCTGCGCGTCGGTTCGGTCACGGGAGACATCGGACTGCAGGTCGAGCTGACGCCGGCCGCGCGCGCGGACCTGGAGTCCGTCAACGGCGACATCACCCTGACAGTCAAGCCGCCGGTCAACGCGGAGTTCGAGATGGAAACGCTGAACGGGGACATCGGGAACTGCTTCGGCGCCAAGGCGCGCGCCAAGAGCAAGTACGGACCGGGCAGCGAGCTGACGCTGACACAGGGCAAGGGCGGCGCGTGGGTCGACATCCAGACGCTGAACGGCGACATCGAAGTCTGCGACCGTTGATAGAATCCGGGAGTCCCCCAGGGCTCCCGGGTTCATGCGGCTGAAACGACCCCTCGTCACGATTCCGGCCGCTATCGCGATCCTCGCGCTGGCGGCCTTTCTGCTGCTCTGGCTCGCAGCCCTCACGCCCTTCGCGCGGCGGCTCGCGGGCGACTGGGTCGCCGGCGCCACGGGCCTGCCGGCGAGCGTCGAGCGCCTGCGGCTCGGATTCCTGCGCGGACCGTCGCTCGAGGTGGGCGGACTCGCGCTCGGCCAGCCGCCGGGGTTTGGCGAGGGCCGGCTGCTCGATGTCGGCGAGGCCCGCATCGACCTGCCATGGAGCAGCCTTTTCGGCGGCTCCGCCGTTGATTCGATCTCGGTTGCGGACGCGGTGGCGCGGCCCGCGCTCTCCGCCGACGGCTCGAACAACTGGTCCGGACTGATGGCGCGGCTGGCCGAGCTCGGCGGGGAGGGCGAGGCTGCCTGGTCGATCGGGGAGCTCACGCTGGAACGCGGCGCGCTCGAGTTCGGGGATGCGGCGGCAGGGCCGCGGTGGCGCCTGACGGCGGTCACGCTCATGGCGCAGGGGATGGCGCCCGGCGCCGAGTTCCCCCTCGACCTGCGTCTCGCCGGGGTCACCGGGCCCAACACGTTCCACTTCGCGCTCAACGGGAAGGCAACGCTCGATCCGGATTCCGGCCGCTACCACGCTGGCGCACTCGGCTTCCGCGGCTGGGCGGGCGGCGACCCGCTGCCGCTCGCGGGCGTGGAGCTGTCGGGCCGCGTCGCGTCGTTCACCTGGGACGCGCCCACGCAATCCGGCGCCGTGCGCGGCGGTTCGTTCAATCTCGCCGGCGTCCCCGGCGAATTCGCGGCCGACCTCTCGCTCGGCGACGATGCCCCGCGCGCGAACCTGCGCGTGAAGACGGACACCTTCGAGCCGCGCGCGCCGGCGATTGCATTCGGGCGGCCGCTGCCGGCGACGCGCGACCCGCAGGCCTTCGGCGCCGTGCAGGCGACGTTCACCTGCGCGCTGGGGGAGGGCATGCTGCGCCTCGACCCGATCGAGGCGCAGCTCGACGACACGAAGATCACCGGCAGCGCCGTGCCGCAGCAGCGCCACCTGCGGCTGAGCGCTGACCGCATCGACCTCGACCGCTACCTGGCGCCGGACAAGGGATCCCGCAAGGAGAAGAAGGCGACGCTCGAGGCCGCGGTCGCTTCGCTGCGGGAGCTCGACCTCGACGCGGAGATCCGCGTCGCCGAGGCGAAGGTGGCGGGGGCCAGGCTGCGCGACACCGTCGTGCGCATCGAACGCGAGGCGTCGGCACCATGACAGCCGCGACGCGCAGGATCGCGGCCCGCCTGCTGGCGTGGCACCGCCGGCACGGCCGGCACGACCTGCCGTGGCAGCGCAGGCCGTCGCCCTACCGCGTCTGGATCTCGGAAGTGATGCTGCAGCAGACGCAGGTGGCGACCGTGATTCCCTACTACGAGCGCTTCCTGCGCCGCTTTCCGGACGTGGCGACGCTCGCCGCGGCATCGGCGGACGAGGTGCTCGGCCTGTGGGCCGGACTCGGATACTACGCGCGCGGCCGCAACCTGCATCGCGCGGCGCAGGAGATCGTCGCCCGCCACCGCGGGCGGCTGCCGCGATCGATCGACGCGCTGCTGGCGCTGCCCGGCATCGGGCGCTCGACCGCGGGCGCGATCCTCGCACTCGCCCACGACGAGCGCCACCCGATCCTCGACGGCAACGTCAAGCGCGTGCTTTCGCGCGTGTTCGTCGTGCGCGCCCGGCCGGAGGAGTCCGCCACCCGGCTCTGGCGGCTCGCGGAACGCTGCACGCCGACGCGTCACGTCGCCGGGTACACGCAGGCCATCATGGACCTGGGCGCCACCGTCTGTACGCGCGCAAACCCGGATTGCGCACACTGCCCGCTCGTGCGCGGCTGCGGTGCGTTCGCCGCGGGACTCGTGGACCAGTTGCCGGCGCGCCGCGCGCGGCGGCCGCGCGAGCGGCGCCGGACGCAGATGGTCCTCCTGCTGCAGCAGGGCCGGGTCCTGTTGCGGCGCCGGCCGCCGCGGGGCGTCTGGGGCGGCCTGTGGGCGCCGCCCGAGTTCGCCGACGAGAAGGCGGTGCGCAGCTTCCGGGCGCGCATCGGTGCCGGCACGACGAGGGCGCGGCGGCTGCCCGCGCTGCGCCATTCCTTCACGCATTTCGAGCTCGACATCTCTCCGTGGGTGCTCGAGATCGCCCGTGACGCGCGCCTCGCGGCCGGCGCGGGCGAACGCTGGGTCTCGCCAACCGGGGATCCTGACGTCGGGATGCCGGCGCCCGTGGCAAGATTGCTCGCGGGATACCTGGCCGCCGGCGGCAGGCGGGAGCGTGGCAATGGCGAGGATGGTCCAGTGCGTGCTGCTCGGACGCGAGGCGGAGGGACTCGATCGCGCGCCGTATCCCGGGGAGCTCGGCCAGCGCATCCTTGAGAACGTGTCGAAGGAAGCCTGGCAGAAGTGGCTCGCGCACCAGACGATGCTGATCAACGAATACCGCCTGGTCGTCTTCGAGCCGAAGGCGCGCCAGTTCCTGGTCGCGGAAATGGAGAAGTTCCTGTTCGGCGGCGGTTCGAAGCCGCCGGATGGCTACGTGGATCCGGGCGCGGCCTGATCAGCCGTTGTCGTCGACCTCGTCGACCGTCGCCTGCCCGGTCAGTTCGCGCCGCAGGATCGCGAACGACATGCCGACTCCCAGGATCAGGCCGAGCGCGATCAGCACGACCCAGGCCATCGTCGTGGCATTGCGCAGGTCGATCCAGCCCCAGGAGACGAACAGCCAGACGAGCGCGGCCGTGAGCGCCGCCATCAACAGCAGGCCGAGCATGCCGATCGCCTGCAGCATCGAGCGCCAGAGGAAGATCCAGAGCACCAGCAGCGCGATGCCCACCACGACTTCCATCGGCGTGACCGACGGGAAGCCCTCGCGCAGCCAGTGGAAGTAGCTGAAGCCGGCCGGGTTGAAGGTCCCGAGGACCAGCAGGACCGCAAACACGACGCGCCAGGCAAAGCCGCCGATCGAAAACTGGTCCATTGCGCGAGACTCCCCCGGCCAGGCACGCGATTATCGGCGATCGGCGGGCATGCCGCGAGCCTGCCCGGCCGTCACGGGACTGGCCCATGGCGGCCTTGCGGACCGCGCCGCGTTCCCTTGTAATACGCAGCCCCATCGGAGGCCAGGTAGCTCAGTTGGTAGAGCAGCGGACTGAAAATCCGCGTGTCGCTGGTTCGATCCCGGCCCTGGCCACCACTTCCTTGCGCGTTCCGCGCGTCGCATGCGGCCCAACGAACGCATGCGCGTGAAATCGTTCCTGCATCGGAGGCGGCTCCCCTACGAGGTCCTGAAGCTGTACGCGTACGGCGTGGACTGAGATTCCCGTCACACAAATCGAGCCCCGCGGTCCACGCATGGGGCCCGTGTCCGATGCTTTGGGCGCCGCCCGGCGCCGGTCCCGACACTGCGGCATCCGTCACGTTGTGGCCGGCGGCGGCCTGACAACATTCTGTCGCCATCCGCGAGGTCCGGACCATGGCGCTTGTGATCGTTTCAGCCGGCACGCTGGCCAGCTCCAGGCTGCGAACCGTGACGCTGCGTCCGCTCGCAACGGTTGCAGGCGCGCTCGCGCTCGCCGGCCTGCTGGGCGGATTCGCCCTCGGCTACCAGCTCGGCGGCGCCGCGCCGGCGGATGCCGCCGGTGCGCCTGCATTCGCGGAACTGGATGCTTCGCAGCCTGGAAACCAGGCGCTGATCCGGGAGATCGGCAGCCTGTCCGGTCGCGTGATCCAGCTCGAGGCCGTCGCCAACCGGCTGACGAAGCGTGTCGGGGCGACATCTCCCAGGAAGGCAATGGCAGCGGATTCCCCGGGAAAGGCGACCCATGAACCGGCGGGTGGACCGCTGCTCGAACCGGCATCCGGCGAGAGGCCGGGCACGGCCGCATCACTGCACCAGCTCGGCCGGGGCCTCGACGAGATCGAGGCGAGGCTCGACGGAGTGGCCTCCATGGTCGCGCGGCGCGATCTCGACCAGATGGCATTCCCCAGCCGGGCGCCCATCCCAGGCATCGAAGCCTCTTCCGGATTCGGCCGCCGCATTGACCCGTTCACGCAGCGCCTCGCGCGCCACGCGGGCAACGACTACACGGCGCCGCACGGCACTTCCGTCCTGGCGAGCGCCGGCGGGAGGGTCCGCCGCGCCGGTCCTTACGGAGCCTACGGCCGGACCGTCGAAATCGACCACGGCGACGGACTCGTCACCCGCTACGGGCACGTGTACCGGATCCTCGTCAGGGTCGGTGACATCGTGCTCCCCGGGCAGCCGATCGCAACGGTCGGCTCGACCGGCCGCTCGACGGGCCCGCATCTGCACTTCGAGATCCTGCGCGACGGGAGGCAGGTGCGCCCGGACCTGTACCTCGCGGGCGACGACCACTGAGGCCTGACGACCGGGGGACCGCGCCATCGACACCACCTGGCTGACGCACGCGAGATTCGAACCCACGGCGCCCAACGAGCAACGGCGGCGCCTGCAGGTCGCCGTCGGCGCGCTGCTGCTGGCGCTGGTCATCGGCGCCGGCCACGGTTTCCTGGGCGACCTCTTCCTGAAGGCGCGCGATCTCGCCGCGCTGCGCCGCGAACGTGAATCGCTGACGGCGAGCGTCGAGCGGCTGCAGACGGAGCTCGCCGTCGAGCGCGCGAAGCGCCGCGAGCTCGAACGGCATGCGATCGACCTGAACGCGCAGGTCGCCGAGCTCAGCGGGCAGGTGGAATTCCTGCGGGCGCGCAAGACGATTGCGAAGAGCGCCGACTAGCTTCAGGCACGAACCCGAGGACCGACCCATGTTTCGCCGGAAGAACACGATGACGATCGACGCAGGCCGCCTCGCGGGCCTGCTGGCGGCCGATACCTGCGTCCGCGGCGACGTGACGTTCGCCGGGGGACTGCGCATCGACGGGCGGGTCGAAGGCAACGTGCTCGGCAAGCCAGACGGCCGCGACCTGCTGGTCCTGAGCGAGAAAGGCGTCATCGTCGGCACGGTCAAGGTCTATGACGCGGTGATCAACGGCCGCGTGGAAGGCGACATGGACGTCGGGCATTTCCTCGAGTTGCAACCCGGCGCCCGCGTGACCGGCAACATCACCTACCGGACCCTGAAGCTGGATTGCGGCGCCATCGTGGATGGCAAGCTGCTGCGGGTGGGAGAAGAATCGGCCGCCGCGGAGCCCGGCGCGAATGCCGAATCGAAGGTCGTCTCCTTCTCCAAGTCGCCGTAGCCGCCGATCGCCGCGCCCTCGCGGGGCGCGGGTGGGCCGTTTCAGGGATTGTCGTCGACTTCGTCCACCGTGGCCTGGCCGGTGAGGTTCCGGCGCACGATGGCGAACGACATGCCGACGCCGAGGATCAGGCCGAGCGCGACCAGCACGACCCAGGCCATCGTCGTGGCGTTCTTCACGTCGAGCCAGCCCCAGGACGCGCACAGCCAGACGAGCGCGCCCGTGAATGCCGCCATGAGCAGCAGGCCGAGCGCACCGACCGCCTGCAGCATCGAGCGCCACAGGAAGATCCAGAGGACGAGGAGGGCGATCCCCACCACCGCCTGGGCCGGCGTGATCCCCGGCTGCCCGTCGCGCAGCCAATGGAAGTAGCTGAATCCCGCCGGATTGAAAGTCGCGAGCACCAGCCCCAGCGCAAAGGCGACGCGCCAGGCCAGGCCGCCGACGGACAACCGGTCCATGCGGACAGCCTAATTCTTCGCCGCGGCTTCCCGTAGCTGTGGCAGCGTGAACAGATAGCTGTCCTCGGCCTTCGGCTTGTGGCAGGCGAAACAGGTGGCTTGATTGAAGCCGGCGCGCTGGACCTTGTCGGTGGTAAACGGGGCGTAGTTCCAGTCGCCGTTACGGAGCATGTCCGGGATCGCGGCGCCCCAGCCCAGCTGTCGTTCCATGGCGACGTAGGCGACCCGTTCGCCGGGCGCGAAATACCCGTCGCCGCCCTTCACCGGATTCTCCTGCCCGTCGAGCCTTGCATTGAAGACTTCGATGATGATCATCGAGCCATCGGGCAACCCGGTGCCCGCGCGCGCGGCCTCGATCGCGGGCGAATTTGCGTAGAAGTGGCGGACCTGCTTGTTGTCGGGGACATCCATCGTCATGTATCGAGTGAATCCCGACGGGTAGCCGGCCGGGAAGCCGACGCGCGAACGGGCGACGTTCGGCAACAATTCCGACTTGGCCGCGCTCTGGGGCGCCCCAGGCAGGCCGGCGAAGTATGCGGCGACATCCGCGATGTCGGCGTCACCCAGCTGGCTCGCGATCGCGTTCATCAGGTCGTTCTTCCGCCCACCTTTCCTGAAGGCCTGCAGCTGCCCGGCGAGGTAATCCGCTTTCTGGCCAGCCAGGTTCGGAATGTTCGCCGCGACACTGATCCCGTCCGCGCCGTGGCAGGCGGCGCAGACCGCAGTCGCACGGGCCTTGCCGGCCTCGAGATCCGCCCCGGGCGCCAGGGCAGGGAAGAGGAGGGTTGCGACCAGCAGCGTTCTCGCCTTCATGGGCGATTTCTCCGTGGGTACTTGGCAAGAGTAGTCCGATTGGGTATTCTTAATGCGAATCATTCTTATTCGTATTAAGGATGGGCAGGGAGATGCGAAAGCCACAGCTCGCGATCGGAATGGCGCTGGCAGCCGCCGCGATGCCGGCGACCGCCCAGGTCGATGAAATCGGAGTCGCGGCGCTCGCGCAGCTGCCCCGGGTCACGGTGACCGGCCAGCGGGAATCGGACGGCTACGCCAACGATCACAGCCGCTCGGCGATGAAGACCGACACGCCGCTTCGGGACATCCCGCAGTCGGTGACGGTGGTGACGCGCGACCTGATCCGCGACCAGTCCATGCAAGGCCTCGCCGACGTCGCCCGCTATGTGCCGGGCGCCGGCATGGCACAGGGCGAGGGCAACCGCGACACCATCATCCTGCGCGGCAACAGCTCGACCGCCGATTTCTTCGTGGACGGCGTGCGCGACGACGTGGAGTACTTCCGCGACCTCTACAACGTGGACCGCGTCGAGGCGCTCAAGGGCCCGAACGCCATGATCTTCGGCCGCGGCGGCGCCGGCGGCGTGATCAACCGCGTCACGCGCCAGGCGCAATGGGACCGCGTTCGCGAGGCGACCGTCGAGGGCGGCTCCTGGCAGCACGGCCGCGCGACCTTCGACATCGGCGACGGCGTCGGCGACAGGCTGGCGCTGCGCCTGACGGGGGTGTACGAGAACTCGGAGGGCTTCCGCGACGGATTCGAGCTCGAGCGCCGCGGCGTGAACCCGACGGCCGCCATCCAGCTCGGCGAGGACACGATGCTGCGCCTGTCGTACGAATACTTCGACTACGACCGCACCGCGGACCGCGGCATCCCGTCACTCGCCGGGCGGCCGTTCGCCACCGATCCCTCCACCTTCTTCGGCGACCCGGACCTCAGCATGACGCGCGCGACCGTCAACCAGGCCGCGATCGCCCTCGAGCATTACTTCAGCGACGAGGTCATGCTGCGCAACCGAACCCTGTACGCCGACTACGACAAGTTCTACCAGAACGTGTTTCCGGGCGCGGTGAATGCGGGCGCCGGCACGGTCGCGATCTCGGCCTACAACAACGAGCAGCTGCGCGAAAACCTGTTCAACCAGACGGACCTCGAGTTCGCGTTTCAGACGGGCTCCGTCGGCCACCGCATGCTCGCCGGCCTCGAGCTCGGCGAGCAGGTGACGGACAACTTCCGCAACACCGGCTTCTTCAACGACGTGGCGACCTCATACCAGGCGCCGTTGTCCGACCCGACGATCTCGGTGCCCGTGACGTTCCGGCAGAGCGCGACCGATGCGGACAACCACGGCCGCGCGACGATCGCGGCCGCCTACCTGCAGGACCAGATCGAGCTGTCGCCGCGCTTCGAGGCGGTCCTCGGCCTGCGCTACGACCGCTTCGACATGGACTTCCGCAACAACCGCACCGGACAGCGCTTCGAGAGCCGCGACGACCTGCTGTCGCCGCGCGCGGGTCTCATCTTCAAGCCCGCCGTGCCGGTCTCGCTGTACGCGAGCTACAGCATGACCTACATCCCGCGCGCCGGCGCACAGCTGAATTCACTCAACCTCAGCAACCAGGCGCTCGATCCCGAGGAGTTCGAGAACACCGAGGTCGGCGTCAAGTGGGACCTGCGCGAGGGGCTCGCGCTGACCGCGGCGCTGTTCCGCCTCGACCGCACGAACGTGGTGATCCCGGATCCGAACCAGCCCGGAGAGTCGCTGCTCGTGGACGGCCAGCGCAGCGAGGGCTTCGAGCTCGGCGTGAGCGGCAGGATCCGGGACAACTGGAGCATCCAGGGCGGTTACGCCTGGCAGGACGGGGAGCTCACCGAGGCGCTCGGCGGCACGCGCCTCGCGCAGCTGCCGCGGCACGCCGTCTCGCTCTGGAACCGGCTCGACCTGACGCCGCGCTGGAGCGCCGGCCTCGGCGTCATTCACCAGACCCGCATGTACGCCGCCGCCGACAACGCGGTGACGCTGCCCGGCTTCACGCGGGTGGACGCCGGGGTCTACTTCAGGCCGGGCGACCGCCTGCGGCTGCAGCTGAACGTCGAGAACCTGCTGGACGATACGTACTACCCGAATGCCCACAACAACAACAACATCTCGCCAGGCTCGCCGTTCGCCGTGCGCGTCGGGGTGACCGCGAACTTCTGAGCCGCCGGCGCGGTTGACGTGGATCAGGGCGCGTCGCGTCCGGGGGCGTAAGCTTGCGGGCATGAGTGGCAATCCGCCCGCCACGAAGCCCGACCTGCCCCGCGGGATGGCGCTGCTGCACGACCCGCTCCTCAACAAGGGCACGGCCTTCACCGAGGCCGAGCGCGACGCGCTTGGCCTTCGCGGCCTGCTGCCGCCGCACGTGCACACGCAGGAGGAACAGGTCGCGCGCATCCTGCAGCAGCTGCGGCGCATGGCCGACCCGCTCGACAAGTACGTGGCGCTCAACGCGCTGCACGACCGCAACGAGGCGCTCTTCTTCCGCGTGATCTGCGACCACGTGGACGAGATGCAGCCGCTCATCTACACGCCGACGGTCGGGCTCGCCTGCCAGCGCTTCGGCCAGATCTTCCAGCGCCCGCGCGGCATGTTCGTGAGCGCCCGGGACCGCGGCCGCGTCGCGGAAATCCTGCGGAACTGGCCCTACCCGGCCGCCATCATCGTGGTCACGGACGGCGAGCGCATCCTGGGCCTCGGCGACCAGGGCGCGCAGGGCATGGGCATCCCGGTCGGCAAGCTCTCCCTCTACACCGCCTGCGCCGGCGTCCACCCGCGGCTGTGCCTGCCGGTCGCGATCGACGTCGGCACCAACAACGAAACGCTGCTGGCCGACCCGTTCTACATCGGCCTGCGGCAGCGGCGCATCACGGGCGCGGCCTACGACGAGCTGGTCGAGGAACTGGTCACGGCCTGCCAGTCGGCGTTCCCCGGCGTGCTGATACAGTTCGAGGACTTCGCCAACCACAATGCATTCCGGCTGCTCGCGAAATACCGCGACCGGATCTGCACCTTCAACGACGACATCCAGGGCACCGCGGCGGTCGCGCTCGCGGGCCTGGTCTCGGCGATGCGCATCGGCGGAGGATCGCTGGCGGAGCAGCGGTTGCTGTTCCTGGGCGCGGGAGAGGCGGCCACGGGCATCGCGGACCTCACCGTCGCGGCAATGGTCGCGCAGGGACTCGAGCCGGCGGAGGCACGCAGGCGTTGCTGGCTGGTGGATTCGCACGGCCTGGTCGTGAAGTCCCGCGGCGACCTGGCCGTGCACAAGCTGCCCTATGCGCAGGACCATGCGGCCATCGCCGACTTCCCGGGGGCGGTCCGGGCGCTGAAGCCTACCGCCATCATCGGCGTGGCCGCGGTCGGGCAGACCTTCACGCGCGAGGTGCTCGGGGAGATGGCGCGGAACAACGCGCGGCCGATCGTGTTCGCGCTGTCGAACCCGACGTCGAAGGCGGAGTGCAGCGCGGAGCAGGCTTACCAGTGGACCGGCGGACGCGCGCTGTTCGCGAGCGGCAGCCCCTTCGACCCGGTCAAGTACGAGGGCCGCACCTTCGTGCCGCGCCAGGGCAACAATTCCTACATCTTCCCCGGAGTCGGGCTCGGGGTCATCGCGAGCCGGGCCCGGCGCGTCACCGACGAGATGTTCATGGCCGCGGCGAGGACTCTCGCCGGCCTCGTGGACGAGGCGGACCTCGCGCAGGGGAGCCTCTACCCGGCGCTGTCGCGCATCCGCGAGGTCTCCGCGGCGATCGCCGTCGCGGTCGCGGAGTCGGCGTACGCGACCGGCCTCGCCGGCAAGCCACGGCCGGCGCACGTCGCGGCCGACGTCAGGTCGCAGATGTACGACCCGCGATACCTGAAGCACTCCTAGGAGCCGGACTCAGATCGCCTCGGGCACCGTTCGGATCGCGCCGCAGGGACATTCGGCGACGCACAGCCCGCAACCCTTGCAGTAGTCGTAGTTGAACGCGTAGCGCAGCCCCGGCCCGAGCTTGATCACGGCGTTGTCGGGGCACACGCCATAGCAGTTGTCGCACTCGAAGCAGTTGCCGCAGGACAGGCAGCGCCGCGCCTCGAACTGTGCCGTGACCTCGTCGAAGCCGCCGACGACCTCCTCGAACGTGGACTGGCGGCGGATCGTGTCGAGCACCGGCTGCCGCGACTTCGGCGCATCCGAGTAGTACCAGGTGTTGAGCTTGTCGTAGGTCGCGAGCTCATGCGGTTCCGGGTGCACCCAGGCCCCGCCGCGCAGCCAGGCGTCGATGTGGCGCGCGGCCTGCTTGCCGTGGCCGACGCCCACCGTCACCGTGCGCTCGCCGGGGACCATGTCGCCGCCTGCGAAGATGCCGCGATGGCCGGTCATCATGTCGGGGCCGACCCGCACGACGCCGTCCCTGACTTCCAGGCCCGGCACGCCGTCGAGGAGCGCAAGGTCCACGTCCTGGCCGAGCGCGAGGATCACGCAATCCGCCGCCAGCGTCTCGAACTCGCCGGTCGGCTGCGGGTTGCCGCGTTCGTCGAGCCGCATTTTCTCGACCGTAATGGACGACTCACCGGCCTGCCTGATGGTCGTGAGCCACTTGACCAGCACGCCTTCCTGCAGCGCCTCCTCGAGCTCGGATTCGTGAGCCGGCATCCGCTCGCGGGTGCGGCGGTAGACGATGATCGACTCCTCCGCGCCGAGGCGCCTGGCCGTGCGCGCGACGTCCATGGCCGTGTTGCCGCCGCCATAGACCACGACGCGCCGCCCGAGCAGCGGCTTCTCGCCCGCTTCCATGCCTCGCAGGAGCGCGATGGCATCGAGCATCTTCGCCGCGCTGCCTGCCGGGATGTACGCGCGCCTGGCGATGTGCGCGCCGACGGCCAGGAACACGGCATCGAAGCGGCCCTCGCGCATGGCCTCGAGTACGTTCGTCACCCTGGCATTCAGCTCGAGGTCGACGCCGAGCTCGACGATGCGCCGGATCTCGGCGTCCAGCACCTCGCGCGGCAAGCGGTACTTGGGAATGCCGAAGCGCATCATGCCGCCCGGCAGCGGCCCTGCCTCGCGGATCGTGACCGCATGCCCGGCTCGCGCGAGGTGATAGGCCGCGGACAGTCCCGACGGGCCGGCGCCGACGACCAGCACGCGCTTGCCGGTCGGGAGCCGGGTCGGGGCGAATTTCCAGCCATGGCGCAGCGCCTCGTCGCCCAGGAAACGCTCGATCGCATTGATGCCGACGCACTCGTCGAGCTTCGCGCGATTGCAGGCGGTCTCGCAGGGGTGATAACAGACGCGGCCCATGACCGCGGGCAGCGGGTTGTCCTCCGTGAGCACGCGCCAGGCCTGCTCGTAGTTCCCGGCCTCGGCATGGAACAGCCAGCCCTGGATGTTCTCTCCCGCGGGGCAGGCATCGTTGCAGGGCGGCAGCCGGTCCACGTACTCGGGGCGGACCGTGCGCCAGGACCCGGTGCGGTTGGCGAGGCTCGAGCCCGGGTCGAGCGTGATGGCGAATGGCTTCGCCTTCATGCGCGCCGCTCCACGTCTTCGAGGAGCCGGTAGCGCAGGATGTTGCGGTCCGCGAGCTGCTGGATCCGGTCGATGACGTCCCGCTGCGGCGGGTCCCTGAACAGGTGCGCGAAGCGCAGCTGCCCCCGCAGGTAGTCCTCGACCGGCAGCTTGCGCTTGATCTTCGACACCTGCGTCACCCTGCCGTCTTCCGCCTCGAACACCGGGAACAGGCCCGTCTCCTTGGCGAGGCGCGCGATCCGGATCGTCGCCGCGGAATCGTGGCCCCAGCCGAGCGGGCAGGGCACCAGGATGTGGATGTAGCGCGCGCCGTGGAACTCCATCGCGCGGCGGACCTTCGCCTCGAGGTCACGCAGCTCCGCGACGGTCGCGGTCGCGACGTAGGGGATCTCGTGGGCCATTGCGATCGCCGGCAGGAACTTGCCCTGCCCGAAGCGGTTGCCGGGCGAGCCGCCGAGCGGCATCGTCGTGTTCGTGCGCGCGGCGGGTGGCGTGGCGGAGGAACGCTGCACGCCGGTGTTCATGTATCCCTCGTTGTCGTAGCAGATGTAGAGCACGTCGTCGTTGCGCTCGAACATGCCGGACAGGCAGCCGAAGCCGATGTCCGTGGTGCCGCCGTCGCCGCCCTGCGCGATCACGCGCACGTCGTGGCGCCCCTTGACGCGCAGCGCCGCCGCGATGCCCGTGCCGACCGCCGCGGCGTTGCCGAACAGCGAGTGGATCCACGGGATCTGCCACGAGGTCTCGGGGTACGGCGTCGAGAACACCTCCAGGCAGCCGGTGGCGTTCGCCGCGACGAGCTGGCGGCGCGTGGCCTCCATCGCGGCGTCGATGGCGTAGCGCGCGCCGAGGGCCTCGCCGCAGCCCTGGCAGGCCCGGTGCCCCGAGTTCAGCGAGTTCGTGCGCCGCATGTTCGCCTGCACCGAGCGCTGCTCGTCCGGCAACAGGCGGTTGCCGACGGTGAAGGTGCCGGTCTGGTAGAAGCGGATCGGCTGGTAGCTCATCGCGCGCTCCTCAGCCGACCTTCGCCGCGACCACGCCGAGGTCGCGCAGGATGCTCTCGGCGATCGGGCCCGAGCGGCGCTGTTCCCGCTCGCGGGCGAGCACGCGCTCGACCAGGGCCCGGTCGAGGTCCAGGAAGGTGACGGCGTCGAGCCGGCCCTCCGCCGCGCGCGCGAAGACCTCGTGCAGCGAGCGGCGCGTGATGGCGCGGCCGCCGAGCCCGGCGATCACCGCATGCACGAGCCCCGGCGGGCCGGCGAACGAGGCGGCGACGTTGTTGGCCACGATTCCGCCCATGCCGACGGCGAGGCTCTTCTCCAGTACGACGACGCGCTTCGCGTTCCCGAGCGCCTGCCGGACCGCCGCCGTAGGCCAGGGGCGGAAGCAGGTGATGCCGAGCACGCCGATGCGGATGCCCCGGGAGCGCATCTCGTCCACCGTGTCCTTGATGGTGCCGAGGACGGAGCCGAGCGCCACGACCACGGTCTCGGCGTCTTCGGTGCGGTAGGCGTGCGCAAGTCCGCCGCTCTCGCGGCCGAAGATGCGCCGGAACCCGTCCGCCCACGACGGCATCAGCTCGAGCGCCTGCTGCTGCTTCGCGTGCGCGAGGTAGCGCACCTCCATGAAGGCCTCCGGGCCCACCATCGCGCCGATCGAGATCGGGTCGGCGGGATCGAGCACCTGGCGCGGGTCGTAGCGCGGCAGGTAGGCGTCCACCTGCTCCTGCGCCGGCAGGTCCACGCGCTCGCAGGCGTGCGTCAGGATGAAGCCATCCATGCACACCATCACGGGCAGGGACAGTTCCTCGGCCAGGCGGAAGGCCTGGATGTGCAGGTCGAGCGCCTCCTGGTTGTCCTCCGCGAACAGCTGGATCCAGCCGCAGTCGCGCTGGCTGAGCGCATCCGTGTGGTCGTTCCAGATGTTGATGGGCGCGCCGATGGCGCGGTTCGCGACCGTCATGACGATCGGCAGGCCGAGGCCCGCGGCGTTGTACACCGCCTCCGCCATGAACAGCAGCCCCTGGCTCGCGGTCGCGGTGTAGGCGCGCGCGCCCGCGGCGGAGGCGCCGATCGCGACCGACATCGCGGCGAACTCGGACTCGACGTTGATGAACTCGCAGGGCGCGAGCTTTCCCGACGTCACCATGCGCCCGAGCGCTTCCACGATGTGCGTCTGCGGCGAGATCGGATAGGCGCAGATCACCTCGGGCCGGCAGAGCGCCACGGCCTCGGCGACCGCGGCGGAGCCTTCAACCTGCTTCAGCATGGGCGACCTCCCGCATCTCGCGCCGCACCGTGTCATAGGCTTCCGTGGCTGCGGCGACGTTTGCGTCGGCGACCCTTGCCGGAAACCGCTCGCGGATGGCCGCGTTGACGGACTCGAGCGAAATGCGCCCGGAGACAGCCGCGAACCCGGCCAGCAGGGCCGCGTTCGGCACCGGGCGGCCGACGTGCTTGAGCGCGAGCTCGGTCGCGGCCACCGTGCAGAGGCGCTCGCGGTGGAAGCGGGCGAGGAATTCGCCGAGGCCGAGCTCGTCGAACGATCGCGTGGTGTTGATGAGCACGTAGCCGTCCGCGACGAGGCCGCCGAAAACGTCCACCTGGTGCAGCAGGGTCGGGTCCTGGATGATCAGCGCGTCGGGCGCCATGATCGGCTCGCGCAGCCGGATCGGCCGGTCGTCCATGCGGCAGAACGCGACCACCGGCGCCCCGGTGCGCTCGGACCCGAAGCTCGGAAAGGCCTGCGCGTGCCGTCCCTCGCGGAAAGCCGCGACCGAGAGCAGCTCGGCGGCCGTCACCACCCCTTGCCCGCCGCGTCCGTGGATGCGGACCTGGAACATGCTGCCCTCGTCCAATCGCCCTGATGGAAAGGATGCACCCGCCCCGGTGCCCTGCGTATCAGTGGGAATACGGATGCCGGATGCCGCCCCTGGGGCCTTGCATTAGACTGGCCGCTGCCTCAGCAGCCAGAGTCCACGACATGAGCAAGCTGACCTGCGGCCTGATCCAGATGGGCCTCAAGGGCGACACCTCGATGCCGCCCGACCGCATCCGCGACCTCATGATCGCGGCGCACGTACCCCTGATCGAGCAGGCTGCCGCGAAAGGCGTGCAGGTGCTCTGCTTCCAGGAGGTGTTCACCCAGCCCTATTTCTGCCCGGGGCAGGACCGCAAGTGGTACGCGGCCGCCGAGCGCATCCCCGACGGCCACACGACGCGACTCATGCAGGAGTACGCGAAGAAGCACCGCATGGTGATCGTGGTGCCGCTCTACGAGGAGGCGATGCCGGGCGTCTATTACAACACCGCGGGCGTGATCGACGCGGACGGCGCCTTCCTCGGCAAGTACCGCAAGAACCACATCCCGCAGGTGGACCCGGGCTTCTACGAGAAATTCTTCTTCAAGCCCGGAGACCTCGGCTACCCCGTGTTCGAGACGGCGTACGTGAAGCTCGGCGTCTACATCTGCTACGACCGCCATTTCCCCGAGGGCTGGCGCGCGCTCGCGCTCGGCGGAGCCGAGTACATCGTCAACCCGTCGGCGACGGTCGCCGGCCTCAGCAAATACCTCTGGGAGCTCGAGCAGCCGGCGTCCGCCGCGGCGAACGGCGTCTTCATCGGCGCGATCAACCGCGTCGGCAAGGAGGAGCCCTGGGCCGCGAAGATGGGCGAGTTCTACGGCTCGAGCTACATCGTGAACCCGCGCGGCAAGATCGAGGCGCAGGCGAGCTACGACAAGGACGAACTGCTCGTGCACACCATCGACCTCGACATGATCCGCGAGGTCCGGAACACCTGGCAGTTCTTCCGCGACCGGCGGCCGGAGACCTACGGCGGCCTGGTCTGAGCCGCGTGCGATGCCCGACCTGAGGACGGTGAGCCGCGAACTCGCGACCGGCGGCTTCCGGGAGCTGGATGCGGGCACCGACGTGCTCGAGAGCCCGCGCTACAACCGCGACATCGCGCCGACGCGGGTCGGCGACCGCAACTGGAATCACTGGCACATCGCCGCGCTCTGGGTCGGCATGGCGATCTGCGTGCCGACCTATACGCTGGGCGGCGTGCTGACGGCGTATTTCGGCCTGTCGGTCACCGAGGCGCTGTGGACGATCCTGATCGCGAACGTCGTGATCCTCATCCCGCTGACGCTGAACGCCTTCCCCGGCACCCAGTACGGCATCCCGTTTCCGGTGCTGCTGCGGTCCTCCTTCGGCATCGTGGGATCGAACGTTCCGGCGCTGATCCGCGCACTCGTCGCCTGCGGCTGGTTCGGCATCCAGACGATGTTCGGCGGCATCGCCGTGCACCTGATGCTCTCGGCCGTGTCGGATGACTGGGCGAGCCTCGGCGGCAGGGGCGAAGTCGCGGGATTCTTCATCTTCTGGACCTGGAACGTCTGGGTGGTGATCCGCGGCTCGGAGGCCATCAAGCACCTGGAGGTGCTGGCCGCGCCCATGCTGCTCGCCGTCGGCGTCGGGCTCATCGCCTGGGCATGGCCGCAGGCCTCCGTCACCGAGCTGTTCGCGCAACCCGCTTCGCGGCCTGAAGGCGCGCCATTCCTGAAGTACTTCTTCGGCGGCCTCACCGCGATGGTCGGCTTCTGGGCGACGTTGTCCCTCAACATCCCGGACTTCAGCCGGTTCGCGGACTCGCAGCGGAGCCAGATCGTCGGCCAGGTGATCGGCCTGCCGCTCACGATGTTCCTGTTCGCGGGACTTGGGGTACTGATGACCGCGGCGTCGAAGCAGCTGGTCGGGGAGACCGTGTCCGACCCGATCACGCTGATCGGCCACATCGGGAGCCCCGTATGGGTCGTGCTCGCGATGTTCGTGATCATCCTGGCGACGATCTCGACCAACACCGCGGCAAACATCGTCTCGCCGACCAACGATTTCCAGAACCTGGCCCCGAGGCGCATCAACCGGACGCGCGGCGTGCTGCTGACGGGCCTGATCGGCATCCTGCTGATGGGCTGGGAGCTGCTGAAGAAGATGGGCTGGCTCGAGTCGGACGTGAGCGTCGAGAGCCTGTATTCGAACTGGCTGATCGGCTACTCGAGCCTGCTCGGGCCCATCGCCGGCATCATGATCGTGGACTACTTCGTCGTGCGCCGGCAGAACCTCGATCTCGCAGGGCTCTACCGCGACGACGGGCCATACCCGGCCTGGAACCGGGCCGGGTTCATCGCCTTCCTCGTGCCGGTCGGCCTGACGCTGGTCGCCATCACGACGGGCTGGCTCGGCTGGTTCTACGACTACGGCTGGTTCACGGGGTCCCTGCTCGGCGGTTTGATCTATTATCTGGCGAGCAAGAGGAGGGCGCCGTGACACTCCTGATCCGTGGCGGGACCGTGGTGACCGCCGAGCAGACGCTGCGCGCCGACGTGCTCTGCGCCGACGGGCATATCGCGGCCGTCGGCCCCGACCTCGCGGCCCCGAAGGGCGCGGAGATCGTCGACGCCGGCGGCCAGTACGTGATGCCGGGCGGCATCGACCCGCATACCCACATGCAGCTGCCCTTCATGGGCACGGTCGCGAGCGACGATTTCTACACCGGCACCGCCGCGGGCCTGGCCGGCGGGACGACGATGATCATCGACTTCGTGATCCCCAACCCGAAACAGAACGTGATGGCGGCCTACCGGGAGTGGCGCGGCTGGGCGGAGAAGGCGGTCGCAGACTATTCCTTCCACGTCGCCATCACCTGGTGGGACGAGACCGTCGCCGCCGACATGGAGACGCTGGTGCGCCAGCACGGCGTCAACAGCTTCAAGCACTTCATGGCCTACAAGGGCGCGATCATGGCGGACGACGAGACGCTGGTGAACAGCTTCTCGAAGGCGCTCACGCTCGGGGCGCTCTGCACGGTGCACGCCGAGAACGGCGAGCTCGTGTACACGCTGCAGGACCGCGTCTATCGTTCCGGCATCACCGGGCCCGAGGGTCACCCGCTCTCGCGCCCGCCGGAAGTCGAGGGCGAGGCCGCGAACCGCGCGATCCGCATCGCCGAGGTGCTGCGCGTGCCGCTCTACGTCGTGCACGTCTCCTGCCGGCAGGCGCTGGAGGCGATCACGCGCGCGCGCAACGAGGGTCAACGCGTCTTTGGAGAGGTGCTGGCGGGACACCTGCTGGTGGACGACTCGGTGTACCGCGACCCGGATTTCACGCGCGCGGCCGCGCATGTCATGAGCCCGCCGTTCCGGGGCCGCGAGCACCAGGAGGCGCTCTGGCACGGATTGCAGTCCGGCAGCCTGCAGACGACGGCGACCGACCACTGCTGCTTCTGCGCGCCGCAGAAGGCCGCGGGCCGCGACGACTTCCGCAAGATCCCGAACGGTACCGGCGGCATCGAGAACCGCATGGAGGTGCTCTGGCACCACGGCGTCAACGCGGGCCGCCTGACGATGAACGAGTTCGTGCGCGTGACCTCCACGAATGCCGCGCAGATCTTCAACATCTACCCGCGCAAGGGCAGCGTCACGGCCGGCGCGGACGCGGACCTCGTGGTCTGGGATCCGGCGGCCTCGAAGACGATCTCCGCGAAGTCGCACCGGCAGAACGTGGACTACAACATCTTCGAAGGGATGACGGTGAAGGGGTGCGCCTCGCACACGGTGAGCGCGGGCAGGCTGGTCTGTGCGAAGGGCGAGCTGCGCGTCGTGCGCGGCGCCGGCCGCTACGTGAACCGGCCCCCGTTTGCGCCGTACTACGAGGCGCTGCGGCGCCAGGCCGACCTCGCGAAGCCTTCCGCGGTCCCGCGACCGCGCTGAGCCGATGCCCGCGCGGAATCCCGACATCGCACCGGGACGATTGCCTGCCGCGGAGATCGAGCGGAACTTCGGGGACCTGCACCCGCCGCTGTCGAAATCGGAGGCGCTGATCGCGGCCGACCGCTGCTATTTCTGCTACGCCGCACCCTGCACCGCGGCCTGCCCGACCGGCATCGACATCCCGCGCTTCATCCAGGGAATCCGCAGCGGCGACCTCGAGGGCGCGGCCGTCGCAATCCTGTCCGAGAACGTGATGGGCGGCATGTGCGCGCGCGTCTGCCCGACCGAGGTGCTCTGCGAGCAGGCCTGCGTGCGCAACTCCCACGAGGAGAAGCCCGTGGACATCGGCCTGCTGCAGCGCCACGCGACGGATCCGTTCCTCTCATCGGGCCGGCAGCTCTTCGCGCGGGCGCCGGACAGCGGCCATCGCGTCGCCGTCGTCGGCGGCGGGCCGGCGGGGCTCTCCTGCGCGCATCGGCTCGCCATGCACGGCCATTCCGTCACGGTGTACTGCCGTGATGCCAGGCCTGGCGGGCTCAACGAGTACGGCATCGCGACCTACAAGACCGTGGACGATTTCGCGCAACGCGAGGTCGAATGGATCCTCGGCATCGGCGGCATCGAGGTGAAGGCGGGCGTCGCGCTCGGCCGCGACGTTTCGCTCGCGCAGCTCTGCCGCGGACACGACGCCGTGTTTCTCGCGACCGGGCTCGCCGGCACCCACCGGCTCGGGCTCGAGCACGAGGACCTGCCGGGCGTCGAGGACGCGGTGCGATTCATCGCGGCACTGCGCCAGGCCGCCGACAAGGCCGCGATCCCGGTCGGCCGGCACGTGGTCGTGATCGGCGGCGGCATGACCGCGATCGACGTCGCGGTGCAGTGCCGGCGTCTTGGGTCCGAGGACGTGACGATCGTCTACCGGCGCGGGCGCGAGCACATGGGGGCGAGCCGTTACGAGCAGGAGCTTGCGCTCGGCGACGGCGTGCGCATCCGGCACTGGGCGCGGCCCGTGCGGCTCGTGGGCAGCGACCACGTCACGCGCGTCGAGTTCGAGGGCACGCGCATCGGGGCCGATGGCCGGCTCGAGGGGACCGGCGAGACCTTCGCGCTGGGCGCCGACGTCGTCTTCAAGGCGATCGGCCAGGAGATGGACTGGGACGGCCTCGGCGCGGCTTCCGCCGTGCTCGAGGTCGCCGACGGGCGCATCAAGGTGGACGCGGAGCGCAAGACCTCGCTCGACAACGTCTGGGCGGGCGGCGACTGCGTGGCCGGCGGCAAGGACCTGACGGTCACCGCCGTCCAGGACGGCAAGATCGCCGCGGAATCCATCGACCGCTGGCTGCGGTCGGGGAGGGCAGCATGAAAGTTCCTGGCAACGGCGGCGTGGACCTCGCCTGCGAGTTCCTCG
>DATBLN010000037.1:0-7832 GCA_036555345.1 Steroidobacteraceae bacterium | reverse complement strand
TCGTTCCGCGGGCCCGCGTACTACGACGGCGAGAGCTACCAGAAGCTCGACATCGAGGACGAGGAGGACCGCTCGCTCTCGCGTTCGATCACGGGCGGCTGGGTCGCCTCGATGCAGCACCACTTCGTCGTGGCCATCGTTCCGCCGGCGGGGGAGGCCTGGCAATACGAACTGCGGGCGAAGGAGCTCGACTACCTGCTGCGCGTCGTCGGGCCCGCGAAGACTATCCCGGCGGGCGGCAGCCTCGCGCTCGAGGAGCGGCTGTTCGTCGGCCCGAAGCTCCAGGAGCAGCTCGAGCGGACCGGCCCGCGACTCGAGCTTACGGCCGACTACGGCATGCTGACGATCCTCGCGCAGCCGCTTTTCTGGCTGCTGTCGAAGATCTACGACTTCGTGGGCAACTGGGGGCTCGCGATCGTGATCGTGACGCTCCTGATCAAGCTCGTCTTCTACAAGCTCTCCGAGACCAGCGGCCGCTCGATGGCGAAGATGAAAACGATCGCGCCGCGCATGAAGGCGCTGCAGGAGCGGCACAAGGATGACCGCGAGGGACAGGCGCGCGCGATGATGGAACTCTACAAGCGCGAGAAGATCAACCCGGTCGCGGGCTGCCTGCCGGTGCTGGTGCAGATCCCGTTCTTCCTCGCGTTCTACTGGGTGCTGCTCGAGAGCGTCGAGATGCGCCAGGCGCCGTTCGTCGGCTGGATCCAGGACCTCTCGTCCCGCGACCCGTACTTCATCCTGCCCATCCTGATGGGCGCGGCGATGTTCGCCCAGTTCAAGCTGAACCCGACGCCGCCCGACCCGGTACAGGCGAAGGTCTTCGCCTTCATGCCCGTGGTCATGACCTTCATGTTCATGTGGTTCCCGTCGGGCCTCGTGCTCTACTGGCTCACCAACACGGTGCTCTCGATCGCGCAGCAGTGGAAGATCAACCGCGTGGTCGAGGCCGAGGCGAAAAAGCAGCGCAGCGGCTGACGGCGACCGCCATGGAAATGATCCGCACCGAAGGGCTGACCCGGCGGTACCCGATGGGGAAGGCGGTGATTCATGCGCTGCGCGGCATCGACCTCGTGATCCGCCGCAACGAGTACGTCGCGGTCATGGGGCCGTCCGGCTGCGGCAAGTCCACGCTCATGAACATCCTCGGCTGCCTCGACCGGCCGGATGACGGCCGCTACTGGCTGAACGGGCGGCTGGTGTCCGGGATGAGCGAGCAGGAGCTCGCGCACGTGCGCAACCGGGAGATCGGCTTCGTGTTCCAGACCTTCGCGCTGCTTCCGCGCCTGTCGGCGATCGCCAACGTCGAGCTGCCCCTGGTCTATGGCGGCGTGCACACGGCCGAGCGCCGGCAGCGCGCAATGCGCGCGCTCACGGAGGTGGGGCTCGCGGACCGCGCGGACCACTCGTCGGCCGAGCTCTCGGGCGGCCAGCGGCAGCGGGTGGCGATCGCCCGCGCGCTGGTCACCGGCCCCGCGTTGCTGCTCGCCGACGAGCCGACCGGCAACCTCGACAGCGCGACCGGCGCCGAGATCATCGCGCTGTTCGACGGGCTGCACGCGGCCGGCAACACCATCGTCATGGTTACCCATGAGCACGAGGTGGCGGCGCATGCAGAGCGCACGATCCTGCTGCGGGACGGCCGGGTGGTCGGCGACACGCCAAACCCCCGAGGCGCGGATGCGGCGGCCTAGCCTGGCCTCCGCGCTCGTGACGCTCGCGGCGCTCGCCGCCTGCGGCGAGCGCGCGGGGCCGGCCCCGGAGTACGGGACCGCCGGCGTGGAGCGCGGGGCGCTCAGCGTGGTGGTCGAGGCTTCCGGCACGATCGAGCCCGTCAGCACGGTCGAGGTGAAGTCGAAGGCCTCGGGCGAGATCCTCGAGCTCGGTGCCGAGACTGGCGACCGCGTGGAAGCGGGGCGCCTGCTGGTGCGCATCGATCCGCGCACGCCGCAGAACCGCGTCGCCGAGGCCGAGGCGGAAGTGAATGCGTCGGCCGCGCGCGAAGCCACGGCCCGCGCGCAGCTGGCGCGCGGCGAGAAGCTGCGCGCGGACGGCTGGATCAACGACGCCGAGTACGAGGCCCTCGAACTCGCCGTGGCGAACAACCGCGCGCAGGCAGTGGCCGCGCGCGTCGCGCTCGAGAACGCGCGCATCGCGCTGGAGGACACGGAAGTCCGGGCGCCGTCGGCGGGCACGATCCTCACGCGCCGCGTCGAGCGCGGCCAGGTGATCTCGTCGCCGACGCAGGACGTCGGCGGCGGTACGCTGCTGCTGACGATGGCGGACCTGTCCCGCGTGCGCGCCCGGGTGCGCGTGGACGAGACCGACATCGGCAAGCTCTCGGCCGGGATCCCGGCGCGCATCCGCGTCGCGGCCTACCCCGGCCGCGCCTTCGACGGAACGGTGGAGAAGGTCGAGCCGCAGGCGGTGGTGGAGCAGAACGTGACCATGTTCGCGGTGCTGATCGGCGTCGCGAACGACGAGGGGCTGCTGCGGCCGGGCATGAACGTCGACGCCGAGTTCGACGTCGCAGAGCGTGAGGCCGTGCTGACCGTGCCGCTGATGGCGCTGCGGGCGGCGCGCGACGTGGAGGCGACCGCGGAGATCCTGGGCGTGGACGCTGGGGAGCTGCGGCGGCAGCTCGCGCTGCCGGAGGACGCGGGCCGGCGGCCGCGGGCGGGTGAGGGCGCGAGTGCGCTGCGGGCCGGCAGCGGGCTGTGGGTCGTGGCGGAACGCGACGGGGGCCGGGTGCCGGTGCCGGTGGAGACCGGCATCACCGACCTCGATCGCGTCGAGATCGTCGCCGGCCTGGCCGAGGGCGAGCGCGTGCTGCTCCTGCCCACCGCGAGCCTGGTCGAGATCCAGCAGCAGGTGCAGAACTTCGTGCGCAGCCGGGCCGGAATCCCCGGCCTGACGCAGCGCCCGGCAGCGCAGCCTTCAGGTACACCGCCCGCGCCGCCGGCGCCGCGGCAGCGCTGAGATGCCGCCCTGGGAGACGGTCCGGCTGGCGCTCGCGTCCATGCGGGTCAACCTGTTCCGCTCCGCGCTGACGATGCTCGGCGTCATCATCGGCGTCGCGGCGGTGATCGCCATGCTGGCGCTCGGGCGCGGCGCGCAGCGCGCGGTGGACGAGCAGCTCGCGGCGCTCGGCGCCGACGTGCTGACCGTCACCACCGGGATGCGCTGGACCCAGGGCGTCGCGCGCGAGCAGCAGAACCTGACGGTTGACGACGCCGACGCGCTCGCGCGCGACGCGCGCCACCTGGCCGCCGTCGTGCCGGAGCAGGGCGGGCGCCAGCAGCTGCGCCTCGGCGCGCGCAACCTGAACGTCCAGGTGATCGGCACGCGGCCGGAACACGCGCGCGTGAACGGCTACGAGATCTGGCACGGGCGCATGCTGACGGCGGCGGACGACGCGGCGCGCCGGCGCGTCGTCGTGCTGGGCGGCGAGCTCCCGGAGCTGCTCGGCGTGCCGGCCCCGGGGCTCGTCGGCGCCACCGTCGTCATCAAGAACATCCCGTTCGAGGTGGTCGGCCTGTACCGCCGCAAGGGCGCGGTCGGCTTCGGCAACCCGGACGACGACGCCTACATCCCGATCGGCACCTCGCAGTACCGCGTGACCGGCACCGACCAGGTGCAGACCATCTCCGCGCTGGTGGCGCCGGGCGCCGGGCTGACGCAGGCGATGGTCGAGATCGAGCGCGTGCTGCGGCGCGAGCACGCGCTGCTGCCGGGCCGCGACAACGATTTCGCGATACTGGACCGCCGGCAGTTCCTCGCGACGCAGCAGGAAACGACGCAGATCCTCGGCTTCCTGCTCGCAGGCATCGCCGGGGTCAGCCTGGTGGTCGGCGGCATCGGTATCATGAACATCATGCTGGTGACCGTGACCGAGAGGACGCGCGAGATCGGCATCCGCAAGGCGGTCGGCGCGACGCGCGGCAACATCCTTCGGCAGTTCCTGGTGGAATCGGTCACCCTGTGCGTGCTCGGCGGCATCACCGGTATCCTCGCGGGTGCGGGAACCGCCGCCCTGCTGTCGCGCGTGGCCGGCTGGCAGACCGCGATCACCTGGGATTCACTCGCGCTCGCCTTCGGGTTCAGCGCCGGTGTCGGCCTGCTGTTCGGCCTGTGGCCCGCCCGGCGTGCGGCGCGCCTCGATCCGATCGAGGCCCTGCGCCACGAATGACGCGCCGCTGCCGCGGCGCGGGCGGGTACAATGATCCCCGATGGCGGATGCCGGCACGGATACGCGGCCGCCGTTGCTGTCCACGACGGCCGCGCTGTACCTCGATTTCGACGGCACGCTGGCGGACATCGCGCTGCACCCCGACCTGGTCGTGGTCAGCGAGCCGCTGCCGCCACTGCTGCTGGCCCTGCGCGAGCGGCTGGCGGGCGCGGTGGCGGTCATCACCGGCCGGCGCCTCGCCGCGGTGGACGCGATGATCGCCCCGGCGTACCTCGCCGGCTCCGGGCTGCACGGCGCAGAGCTGCGGCTGGACGGGGGCGCTCCGCCGCAGCTGGCGGTCGATCCGGGCGGCGCGGGCCCGCTGGCGCGGGCGCTCGCGGCGCGCTTCGCGGGGGATCCCCGCATCTACGTCGAGGACAAGGGCGCCGGCGTTTCGCTGCACTACCGGCGCGCACCGGAGCGCGCACGCGAATGCAATGAGGCGATGCGGGCGCTGGCGCCAAAGGAGCAGTTCGACGTGACCGGCGGGCACCTGGTCGTGGAAGCGCGCCCGCGCGGCGCCGACAAGGGCGCCGCGCTCGCCGCGCTCGCGAAGCACCCGCCGTTCGCGGGCCGCAAACCGGTGTTTGTCGGTGACGACGTGACCGACGAGGACGGCTTCCGGGCCGCGGAGCGCCTCGGCGGATACGGCGTCAAGGTCGGGCCCGGCCCGACATCGGCGCGCTACCGCATCGCGGAGGTTGGGCGCGTGCACGAATGGCTGGATGAAAGCCTCGCGGCGCTGGAACGGCGGGGGCCCCGGTGAGCGTCCCCCGCGACCTTCATCTCGGCGTCATCGGCAACTGCGTCATCTCCGCGCTGGTCGACCGCGCCGGCAGCATCGTCTGGAGCTGCCTGCCGCGGCTCGACGGGGACCCGGTGTTCCATGCGCTGGTGAACGGCGACGGCAGCGTGGAGGCGCCCGGCCAGTGGGCGATCGAGCTCGACGGCATGGCGCAGTGCGAGCAGGAGTACTGCGGCAACACGGCGATCCTGACCACGCGGCTCGCGGGGCCGCACGGCGCCATCGAGATCATGGACTTCTGCCCGCGATTCGAAGTGCGCGGCCGCATGTTCCGCCCGCAGATGATCGTGCGGCGGGTGCGGGCGATCGCGGGAACGCCGCGCATCCGCGTGCGGCTGCGGCCGGCATTCGGCTACGGCGCGCAACGGCCGGAAGTCACGCACGGCAGCAACCACGTGCGCTACGTCGGGCCGGAGCGCGCGCTCAGGCTGACGACCGACGCGCCGATCTCCTACGTGCTCGCGGAGACGCCGTTCCTGCTCGAGGGCCAGGTGAGCTTCTTGCTGGGCGCCGACGAGACGCTGCGCGAGGGGGTCGAGCAGGCCGCGCGCGAGCTGTTCGAGGAGACCGACGCCTGGTGGCGGCAGTGGGCGCGCCGCCTCGCCCTGCCGCGCGAATGGCAGGATGCGGTGATCCGCGCGGCGATCACGCTGAAGCTCTGCACCTTCGAGGAGACCGGCGCCATCGTCGCCGCGATGACCACCAGCATTCCAGAGGCGCCCGACTCCGGCCGCAACTGGGACTATCGTTTCTGCTGGCTGCGCGACGCGTTCTTCGTCGTCCGCGCGCTGAACTCGCTGGCGGAAGTCGAGACGATGGAGCACTACCTGCGCTACATCGCGAACATCGTCGGGACCGCCGAGAACGGGCACCTGCAGCCGGTGTATGGCCTCGCGCTGGAGCGCCGGCTGGAGGAACGCGAGGCGCCGGCGCTCGCGGGCTACCGCGGCATGGGCCCGGTGCGCGTCGGCAACCAGGCCTTCGAGCACCTGCAGCACGACGTCTACGGCAACGTGGTGCTGGCGGCCGCGCAGGCGTTTCTCGACCGCCGCCTGCTGCGCCCGGCGACGGGGCAGGACTTCGAGCGACTCGAGCGGCTCGGCGATCAGGCCTTCAGCGTGTACGCGACGCCGGACGCCAGCATGTGGGAGCTGCGCACGCGCGAGCGGGTGCACACCTCGTCCGCGCTGATGTGCTGGGCCGCCTGCGACCGGCTGGCGCGCATCGCCGGGCAGCTCGGGCGCGTGGAGCGGGCTGCGTTCTGGGCCGGGCGCGCCGGGACCATCCGCGCGGACATCGAGCGCCGCGCCTGGAACGCGAAGCGCGGCACCTTCGTCGACAGCTTCGGTGGCAGCGACGTCGAGGCGGGGCTGCTGCTGATGGCGGAAGTCGGCTTCCTGCCGCCCGAGGACCCGCGTTTCGCCGGCACGGTGAAGGAGATCGAGCGCCGGCTGCGCCGCGGCCGGCACCTGTTCCGCTACGCGGCCGCCGACGACTTCGGGGAGCCGACGACGGCCTTCAACATCTGCACCTTCTGGTACATCGACGCGCTCGCCCGCCTCGGCCGCGAAGGGGAGGCGCGCGAGCTGTTCGAGCACATGCTCCACTGCCGCAATGGGCTCGGCCTGCTGTCCGAGGACATCGACACGCAGACCCACGAGCTGTGGGGCAACTATCCGCAGACCTACTCGCTGGTCGGGATCATCAACGCGGCGACGCGGCTGTCCGGGAGCTGGGAGGAGGCGGTTTGAGGCGCGCGCGCCGCCTGGTGGTCGTGTCGAATCGCGTGGGCCCGCTGCGCGGGGCGGCTGCGGCGGGCGGCCTCGCGGTCGGCATCGTGGAGGCGCTGCGCGAGAGCGGCGGCCTGTGGTTCGGCTGGAGCGGGCGCACGGTCGCGGCGGGCAAGGAACGGGTGCACCGCGAGCGCGCGGACGGCATGACGCTTCTGACGCTCGACCTCTCGCAACAGGACTTCGAGGGCTACTACAACGGCTTTTCGAACACCTGCCTGTGGCCGCTCATGCATTTCCGCATCGATCTCACCCAGTACCGCCATGCGGAGCTTGAAGCCTACCGGCGCGTCAACCGCCGCATCGCCGCGGCGGTCGTGAAGCGCCTGCGCCCGACCGACCTGGTCTGGGTGCACGATTTCCACCTGTTTCCGCTGGCTTCCGAACTGCGCCGGCTGGGTGCGCGCCAGCGGATCGGCTTCTTCCTGCACACGCCATTCCCGCCCACCGAGATCCTCTCCACGCTGCCGCACCACGAGTCGCTGGTGCGGGCGCTGTTCGACTACGACCTGCTGGGATTCCAGACCGACCTGGATCTCGCGCGCTTCCAGGACCACGTCCGCCGCGCCGCCCACGGCACGGCGCGGGGCGCAGCCATCACCGCCTTCGGCCGCGAGGTGCGGGCCGGCGCCTTCCCGATCGGCATCGACGTGGACCAGGTGCATCGCTTCGCGTTCTCCGGGCAGGGACAACAGGATTTCGAGCGCATGCGCCGCGCGCTGGCCGGGCGCGACCAGTTCATCGGCGTGGACCGCCTGGACTACAGCAAGGGCCTGCTGCGGCGGGTGGCCGCGTTCGGCAGCTACCTCGAGCACCATCCGGAGGCCCATGGCCAGGTGATCTACCTGCAGATCGCGCCCGTCAGCCGCGGCCAGCTCAAGTCCTATCGCGAGTTCCGCCAGGAAGTCGAGGCCGCGAAGGCCCGGATCAACGGCCGCTACTCGCGGTTCGACTGGACGCCGGTGCACTACCTGAACCGCGCATTGCCGCGGCGCTCTCTGGCCGGCCT
>DATBLN010000179.1:0-6078 GCA_036555345.1 Steroidobacteraceae bacterium | reverse complement strand
GGCGCGCCCTCGCGCACGCGCACCGCGGCTGCCTGCACGGCCTCGCGCATCGGCACGTTGGTGACGACCTCGCCCGCGATCCTGAGGGCCTCGAGCACGGGCACCGCGCTCGCGGTCAGGATCGAGAACGTGCGCGCGAATCGCGCGGCGTTGTTGCCGCGCGTGATGCGCCCGATGAGGGGAAGCCCGAGCTTGAAGGCGTGCCAGCGGCGGCGCGCGTCAGGCTCGCGCAGCCAGCGGCGCACGGCCCAGGCGCCGCCGAGGCCGATCGCGAGCAGCAGCCACCACCAGGCGCGCAGGAAGTCCGAGGCGGCGATCAGCATGCGCGTGAGGATCGGCAACGGGCGCTCGCCCGCCTCGAACACGCGCACGACTTCCGGCACCACGTAGCCGAGCAGGAGCGCCACGATGCCGAGGCAGATCACGGTCAGGAGCACCGGGTAGATCATTGCGTCCCGGATCTTCTGCTGCAGGACCTGCCGGTTCTCGGTGTAATCGGCGAGCCGCTCGAGCACCGCATCCAGGTGGCCGGACTGCTCGCCCGCGGACACCGTCGCGCGGTAGATCTCCGGGAACACGGTCGGAAAGGCCGCCAGGCCGTCCGCGAGCGAGCGGCCCTCCATCACCCGGGAGCGGACGCCGGCAATGACGCTCTTCACGCGTTCCTTCTCGCTCTGCTGCGAGACGGCGAGCAGGGCCTCCTCGAGCGGGATGCCGGAGCGCACGAGCGTCGCGAGCTGGCGGGTGAGCAGCGCGAGGTCGCCCGAGCCGATGCCGCGGCCGAAGGAGACCTGGAACTTCCTGGGCGGCGGCGCGTCGGTGACCTCGGTGACCGTGACCGGCAACAGCGCCTGGTCGCGCAGCAACTGGCGCACCTGCCGCGCGCTGTCCCCGTCCAGGACTCCGCGCCGCTCGCGGCCGGACGCGTCGAGGGCGGTGTACTCGTAGGCCGCCATCACTCCTCGCGCGTGACGCGCAGCAGTTCCTCGAGCGAGGTCGCCCCCGCCAGCACCTTGGCGCGGCCGTCGTCGCGGATGCCGGGCGTGAACTTGCGCGCGTGGCGTTCCAGCTCGTGCTCGCCTGCGCCGTCGTGGATCATGACCCGCATGGGCTCATCCACGATGACGAGCTCGTAGATCCCGGTGCGGCCACGGTAGCCGCCGCCGGAGTCGGCGCCGGGCCGGTAGAGAGTCGCGCGGCCGGCATCGCCGGGTGCCAGGCCCAGCAGGCGCGCCTCGTACTCACCGGCCGGATAGCCGATGCGGGTCTCCGGGTTCAGCACGCGCACCAGGCGCTGCGACACCAGGCCCAGCAGGGTCGAGGCGAGCAGGAAGGGCTCGACGCCCATGTCGCGCAGGCGCGTGACCGCGCCCACCGCCGTGTTGGTGTGCAGCGTGGACAGCACGAGGTGACCGGTGAGGGACGCCTGCACCGCGATCTGCGCGGTCTCGGTGTCGCGGATTTCGCCCACCATCACGACATCCGGATCCTGGCGCAGGATCGCGCGCAGGCCGCGGGCAAAGGTCATCTCCACCTTGGTGTTGACCTGGGTCTGGCCGATGCCGTCGATGTAGTACTCGATGGGGTCCTCGACCGTCATGATGTTGCGCGTGCGGTCGTTGATGCGCTCGAGCGCGGCGTAGAGCGTCGTGGTCTTGCCGGACCCGGTCGGTCCGGTGACCAGGATGATGCCGTGGGGCTTGTGGATCAGGTCGTCGATCATGCCCTGGATGCGCGGCTCCATGCCGAGCGAGGAGAGGTCGAGGCGGCCCGCCTGCTTGTCGAGCAGGCGCAGCACCACGCGCTCGCCGTGGCCGGAGGGCAGCGTCGAGACACGCACGTCAACCGCCCGCCCCGCGATGCGCAGGCTGATGCGGCCGTCCTGAGGCAGGCGCTTCTCGGCGATGTCGAGGCGTGACATGACCTTGATGCGGGAGATCAAGAGCGGCGCCACCGCGCGCTTGGTCTGCAGCACCTCGCGCAGGACCCCGTCGACGCGGAAGCGCACGACCACGCGGTTCTCGTACGGCTCGACGTGGATGTCCGAGGCGTTCTCCTTGATGGCCTGAGTCAGCACCGCGTTGATCAGGCGGATGACCGGGGCATCGTCCTCGCTTTCCAGCAAGTCGGAGGGTTCCGGCAGGCCCTCGGCGAGGCCGGCCAGGTCCGTTTCCTCCTCGATGCCCTCGACGATCTGCCCGGCCTCGCCGCTGCCGCCCTCGTAGGCCTTGCGCAGCAACTCGTCGAAGGCGGCCGCCGCGACCCTTTCGATCACGAGCGGGATGCCGAGAAACCGGCGCAATTCCGCGACCGCGGAGGGCTGCGCCCCCTCGCGATAGACCACCTGCGCCTTGCCGTCGACGACGCCGCGCACCAGCACGCCATGGCGCTTCGCGAAGGCGAATGGCAGGCGCCCGACCGGCGAGAACGGCTTCGCAGGCGTGCCGGCGATCATCCCCGGGCTCACTCGCCGGGTTTCTCGGGCGCCGTCGCGGTGT
Source organism: Steroidobacteraceae bacterium (assembly GCA_036555345.1). Lineage (GTDB taxonomy): Bacteria > Pseudomonadota > Gammaproteobacteria > Steroidobacterales > Steroidobacteraceae > SCUD01. The sequence goes on along the minus strand of DATBLN010000179.1, from coordinate 3,580 downwards.
CCGGCGGCGGTGCGCCCGGCATCGTCGGAGGCCCGGTCGGTCCGATCAGCGGCGGCAGCATCGGCGGCGACACGCCCGGCATCAACTTCACGTTTCCGCGCTCCTGCTGAAGGTTGCGGATGTAGTTGTACTTGGTGTTGGTCTCGTAGGCCGCCTGCTCCTCGGTGCGCAGCACGCGGGGCCGGATGAAGACGAGCAGGTTGGTCTTGGTCTTCTGCGTGTCGCGGACGCGGAACAGGTTCCCGATCAGCGGGATCCGGCCGAGGCCGGGCACGCGCTGCTCGCCCTCGATCAGCCGGTCCTCGATCAGGCCGCCGAGCACGACCATGCCGCCATCATCGACCATGACGCGCGTCGAGATCGTGCGCTTGTTGGTCACGAGGTCGGTGCTCGAGACCTGGGCCGCCGCCGCCGCGATGCCCGAGGCCTCCTGCTCGATCTTGAGCAGGATCGTATCCTCATCGGTGATCTGCGGCGTGATCTTCAGGATGTTGCCGACTTCCTTGCGTTCGATGGTCTGGAACGGGTTCACCGCCCCGCCGCCGCCGGTGCCGGTGTTGGTGAACTGCCCGGTCAGGAACGGCACTTCCTGCGCCACCTTGATCTGCGCCTCCTCGTTGTCGAGCGCGATCACGGAGGGCATCGATACGACGTTGGTGTCACCGTCGCTGGCCAGCGCCCGCAGGATGCCCCCGAAGTTGGTGCCGCTGTCCTCGATGCGGGCGCCACCGAGCGTCAGGCCGCCGGGCGCGGCGGTGACCGACGAGGGGTCGTCGATCGCGGCCGCGACGTCGCCGAGGCTGACCCCGGCGATCGGCTGGTTGAACAGGCCGATCAGGAAATCGTCGTTGGTGCCGTCCACGAACCAGTTGATGCCGAGGTCGCGTGACGCATCCCTCGAGACCTCGACCAGCAGCGCCTCGATCAGCACCTGGGCCTTGCGGATGTCCAGCCGGTCAATGACCGACATCAGCGAGCGCATCTGCTTTGGCGGCGCCGTGATCACGAGCGCATTGGTGTCCGGATCGGCCCAGATCGTGACCGCCTTGTCGCCGGCGGCGGAGGGCGCCGCGCCCGGCTGGCCGGCGGCCGTGGCCGTCGCCTGTTCCTTGAGCTTGGTCGCGAGCTTCTCGGCGTCGGCATAGCGCAGGTAGCGCACCTGCGTGTCGCCACCGGTCTCGAGCGGCGTGTCGAGGTGCGTGATCAGCGTGCGGAAGCGCAGGCGCTGCGAGGCTTCGCCACTCACCAGAACGCTGTTGGTGCGCTCGTCCGCGACCACGCGGCCGCCGCCGCCCCCTTCGGCACCCTGGGCCGCCGAGACGGCGTTGATGACGCGCACGATCTCGCTGGCCGACGCATGCTCGAGGCGGATCACCTCGAAATCGCCATCTCCGGTGCGGTCGATTCGCGCGACGATCCGTATCATGCGGCTCACGTTGGAGGCGCGGTCCGAGATGATCAGGATGTTCGCCGGCACGTAGGCGGCCAGGTGCGCAGACTGCGGCATCATCGGCCGCAGGATCGGCACCAGCTGCGCCGCCGAGACGTTGCGGACCTGCACCACCTGGGTGACGATCTCGTCCGAGGTCGCGCTGATGCGTTCCGGCAGGTCGTTCGCCGGCAGCTGCCGCGCGTTGGCGTCCGGCAGGATCTTGATGACCGAGCCCGACGGCACCGCGATGAACCCGTGCACCTGCAGGATGGCGAGGAATGCCTCGTAGAACGCGTCCGGGCCCATGGGAGTCGTGGACAGCATCGTCACCTGCGCCCGCACGCGAGGGTCGACGATGAAATTCCTGCCCGTCACCTGGCTCACGGCCTCGATGACCTGGCCGAGGTCCGCGTCCTTGTAGTTGGGCGTGATCTGGGCGCCCTGCTGGGCGGCGACCGTCAGCGGCACCAGCATCGCGGCCATGGAGGCCCAGCGTGTCAATCGGGTCATGCGTGCTTCCTTCGGTGGCGCAGCCTCATTCGTCGACTTCGCCGGTCTGCGGCTGCTGCACGTCCTGCATCGGCTGCAGCTGCTGCGCGAGGGAGGACGGATCCACCGTCAGCTGCTGCTGCTGGCCATTGCGGTCGATCGTCAGCGTCACGGCGCCGCCCTGGCCGATGCCGCGGATGATCTCGAGCCCCCGGTTCGGGTCGTCGAGCGAGGCGCCGTTGACCGCCGTGACGAGGTCGCCAGGCTGCAGGCCCAGGCTCGCGAACTGCGCGCGGTTGCGGCCGGGGTAGACGCGATACCCGCGCAAGGAACCGCCGGCGAAGACGGGCTGCGGCCGCAACAACTCGTTCGCCGCCGCCGGGTTTTCCGCCACCAGCTGGCGCACGCTGTCGGCCAGGCTCGCGGCCGGCGCCGTGGCAGGGGGCGCATAGGCCGCCGCCATCCCGCCGCCGCCGCCGCCGGACAATCGCGGGAGCATGAGCGACTCGCGTGCCCCATTGCGCTCCAGTATCACGCGGTCGGGATACACGGCCAGCAGCCGGGTGCCGCCGGGCAGCGACGCCCCGGTCGCGTAGACGCGCGCGGTCTGCCCGGCCGCGCCGATGATGGCCCAGCCCTGCTCGGGATCACGTCCGGCGAGCGTGCCGGCCAGGGTCAGGTTGGCGGAAGTCGAGGGCACATCTCCCGGGTCACCGCCAGCCGCGGCCACGCCGAAAAGGTGCGCATTGACGATGGCGGTCAAGTCGACGGCCGGCGCCGCAGCATCGGCCATGGGCGGCGGGACAACCGCCTCCTGTTCGACCGCGCCGAGCACGCGCCAGAGCAGGGAGGCGAGCTGCGCGGCCAGGAGCGCCACGAAGACGAGCGTCGCGACCGGGGGACCGAGCTGGGCGACGCCCGCCCGCAGGCCGCCCGCCGGCGGCCGCAATGGCGCAATGATCCTGTCGACGAGCTGCATGCGCAGGCCCCCGGAACCGTCCTCCCCCCGAAAAGTCGCATGATACGGGCATGCGGCGCGCCGCCACAAGGCGATTTGCATCTGGAAAATGAAGCAATGGCAGGCACTTGTGCGACACTTCTCAATCGGGACTCGAAATCGGCGGCCAATGCCGCGATCGGGATTGCGTCACTTGTGCCGGGCCGTGGGCGGCCCCTATAAATGGATCGGCAGCGACGGACGACGATCGTGAGCGGCGACGAGGAACGGGACAGCGGACAGGGTGGCCATCATCTCCTGGTCGAGGAGGCGCCGCCGCAGCTCGCGAAGCCGCCGCTGTACCGGGTCGTGCTGCTGAACGACGATTACACGCCGATGGAGTTCGTGGTGGACGTGCTGGAACGGTTCTTCGGGCTCGACCGGACGCGGGCGACGCGCATCATGCTCGAGGTGCATACGCGCGGCAAAGGCGTGTGTGGCGTGTTCACGTTCGAGATCGCCGAGACCAAGGTGGCCCAGGTCACGACCTATGCGCGCCACCACCAGCATCCGCTGCTGTGCACGATGGAGGAGACCTGATTGCTGTCGAGTGAACTCGAATACTGCCTGAACGAGGCCTTCCAGAAGGCCCGCGACGCGCGCCACGAGTACATGACGGTGGAGCACCTGCTGCTCGCCATCCTGGACGCGCCGCGCGTGCG
>DATBLN010000173.1:0-10441 GCA_036555345.1 Steroidobacteraceae bacterium | reverse complement strand
CACCGGCACGCGCTCGGCGACGCTGTCGCCCGGCTTCGCGCGGAATACGGTGGTCGCGGACTCGGACTGCGCGCCAACCGGGCGGCCGACATAGCGCACGTTCTGCAGCGTCTCGATCGAGATGGTCCCGTCCACGGAAAGGTCGGCGCGCGCCTGCGTGGGCAGCGCCTCGTCGAAGTCGATCTCGACCCGCACCGCGCCCGCAGTGACGGCCGGGTCCACGCGCACCACGCGCCCGCGCACGATGCGATCGCGCATGTCGATGGTCGCCGGCAGGCCCGCGGCGAGGTCGCGGGCGTCGAGCTCCGGGATCCGGAGCTCCGCGTAGAGCGTGTCGGGTTTCGCGACGCGCGCGACGTTCGCGCCCGGGGCGAGCTGCTGGCCTTCCTGTACCGGGACGCTCTGCACGACGCCCGAGATCCCGGCTTTGACGCTCAGCGAATCCGCGGCGAGGCGGCGTTCCTCGAGTGCGCGCTCCTGCTGGCGCAGGCGCGCGAGGCGCGCCTCGAGCTGGGCGGTGACCGCGGAATCCAGGGCGGCGAGGCGCTGCTCCTCGATCCGGGCGCGCTCGCCCAGCTGCTCGGCGAGGATCTTCGAGCGGGAGTACTGCAGCTGGGAGACCGCGCCCGTGGCGTGGGCACGTTCCTCGGCGACGGCCTGGAGCCTGGCGGACTCGGCGGTGGCGCGCGCTTCTGCGAGCGACGAGCGGCGGTCGAGGCGTTGCGATTCGAGTTCGAGCCGGGCCGCGGCGTACTCGGCGCGGGCGGCGGCGACCTCGAGCGCGGCGGCATCCGCCGAGCGCTGCACTTCCGGGTTCGAGAGCTGGACGATAACCGTGTCCGGCTCGACGTGCTCGCCGGCGCGTACCAGGACGCGGTCGACGCGCGCGTCCACGCGCGTCGAGAGCCAGCGCGCCTCGCGCGGCTGCAGCACGCCAGGGCCGCGGACCTTGCGCTCGAGCGTGCCCTCCTTGACTTCATCCAGATAGAGCTGCTCGCGCGCGACCGCGGGCGCGCCCGGCTCGAGCCGCGCAATGCCGAAGGCGACTCCCGACAGCGCGATGAACCCGCCGACAACCCAGGCGAGCTTGTTGCGCTTGAAGTCGAGCTTCTCCTTGATGCGCGGGCGATCCATCAGAAATCTCCGGTGACGGCGCGGATCACGAGCGAGGGGATTCCGGTGAGAGCGCGGAATTCCGGCGCGATGGTCCGCAGGTTGGGCGTGCAGGCGACTTCGCGGACGGCGGCGCCGGCGAGGAGCAGGCCGAGGACCACCGCCGTGAGCGCGCGCGCCCACTGGATGTCGGCCGGCATCACCTCACGGCCCATGGCCGCGGACGCCTCAGCCCTGCGAGCCGGCATCGTTCGCGTCGGTGTCGGCGAGCAGCACGTCGCGGCTGCCGATGACCTCGATGGCCGGGAGGACCGCGACGTTCAGGTCGCCGACCATCACGGTCTCGAGCTCGCCGATCTCGATCGTGCCCTTCGGCAGCGCGCCCTCGTGGCCGCGATCCAGCGTCAGGCCGGTGAGACCCACGATCACGACCGAGGCCAGCGCCGCGGCGATCGTCCGGGTGTAGCGCGTGTACAGGGTTGTCATGGCTGTTTCCTCGTCTCTCATCGGTTGCGGCACTTCGCCGCTTCCTGATGTACATAGAGCAAGGACCGTGCCAAGCGGTTTGAAAGTCTATTAACTATTTGATTGTTATCAGATTATTGTTGATCCGGCCGCGGACATCCGGTGTCCGGCACGAACCGGACATCCCACCCGCGGGACGCCTGCCGCAGGCCTCGTCCCACTCATGGGACCGCAAAGAGTACGCAGCCCGTAAAGGGGACGCGTCCATTTACTCTTGTAAATGGACGCGTCCCCTTTATTCGTCTTCGGAGCGGCGGATCATTTCGCCGGCGAGGGCGAGGTAGGCGAGCGCGCCGCGCGAGTCCTTGTCGTGGAACATCACGGGCACGCCGAACGAGGGCGCCTCGGCGAGGCGGACGTTGCGCGGGATGATGGTGCGGAACACCTTGTCGCCGAAGTGCTCGATGAGCTGCGCGGAGACGTCGTTCGCCAGGTTGTTCCGCGGGTCGAACATCGTGCGCAGGATGCCCTCCACGTGCAGCCGCGGGTTCACCGAGTCGCGGATCTGCTCGATGGTCGAGATGAGCCCCGTCAGCCCCTCGAGCGCGTAGTACTCGCACTGCATCGGGATCAGCACCGAGTCGGCCGCCGTCAGCGCGTTCACCGTGAGGATGTTGAGCGCCGGCGGGCAGTCGATGACGATGAGATCATACTGGTTGCGCACCGCATCGAGCGCCTTCTCCAGCCGGTGCTCGCGCCCGGCGAGCATGGTGAGCAGCCGCACCTCGGCCGCGGTCAGGTCCTGGTTCGACGGCAACAGGTCGAAGCCGCCCTGCTCGATGCGCACGATCGCATCCGCCGCCGCGCAGTCGCCCATCAGCACGTCGGTCGCCGACCGGTCCAGCAGGCGCTTGTCCACGCCGCAACCCATGGTCGCGTTGCCCTGCGGGTCCAGGTCCACGAGCAGCACGCGCCGTTTCGTCACCGCGAGCGAGGCCGCGAGATTCACCGCGGTCGTGGTCTTGCCGACACCGCCCTTCTGGTTCGCGACCGCGATGATGCGCCGCATCGGGCGCGCCACGACCGGCTGGCGCGCTTCATCCTGCACGGCCGATCTCCACCGCGCAGCGCTCGGCCGCGAGCCCCGGCACGCGCAGGTCGTGCAGCGCGAGCACGCGCCAGCCCGCGGGCAGCGCGTGCATCTCGGCGGTCGGGTGACGGCCTTTCATGGCGAGCATCCTGCCATCCCGCGCGCAAAGATGCCCGGCCACGCGCACGAAGTCCGCGAGCTTGCCGAGCGCGCGGGCGAGCACGCAGTCGAAGAGCGCCTTCGGCTTCCAGCTCTCGGCGCGGGCCTGCACCACCTCGACATTGCCGATGCCGAGCATCTCCACGGCGTGCCGCACGAACAGGCACTTCTTGCCGGTCGCCTCGATCAGCGTGAAGTCGCGGCGCGGGTTGACGATCGCGAGCGGCAGCCCCGGGAAGCCCGCGCCGGTGCCGATGTCCGCCACGCGCCGGCCGTGCAGCAGCGGGTGCACGGAGAGCGAATCGAGCAGGTGCTTGTCCACCATGTCCCGCGGCTCGGTGATGGCCGTCAGGTTGATGCGCTTGTTCCACTCGCGCAACTCGGCGGTGAGGCGGATCAGCGACGCCGCCTGCTGTACGTCGAGCTCGATGCCCATTTCCTGCGCGCCCGCGACGAGGCGCGCCTTCAGCGCGTCTCCCGCCATGTCAGCCGACCTTCACCAGCGTGCGCCCCTGCACGCGGCCCTTGAGGTAGTTGTCGAACGCGCCCGGCAGGTCGTCGAAGGCGATGGTGCGCGTGACGAGCCGCTCGAAGTGCCGCGGCCGCAGGTCAGAGGCGAGCCGCTTCCACACGGCGAGGCGCAGGTCGCGCGGCGTCGCGGAGGAGTTGATGCCGAGCAGGTTGATGCCGCGGAGGATGAAGGGCAGCACGGTGGTCTCGAGCTTCGGGCTGCCGGCCAGGCCGATCGAGGCGATGTTGCCCCAGAAGTCCACGGTGCGCGTGAGCCAGGTGAGCAGCTCGCCGCCGACGTTGTCGATGGCGCCCGCCCAGCGCGCGGCTTCCATCGGCCGCTTGCCGAGGTCGATCTCCTGCCGCCGCAGGATCTTCGCGGCGCCGAGCGATCTCAGGTACTCGTCGGCCTCGGGCTTGCCGCTGACCGCGACCACCTCGTAGCCGCGCCCGGCCAGCAGGTCCACCGCGATCGAGCCGACGCCGCCCGAGGCGCCGGTCACGACGACGGGGCCCTTCGACGGCGCCTGGCCGTTGTGTTCCATGCGGTGGATCGCGAGCGCCGCGGTGAAACCCGCGGTCCCGAGCGCCATCGCCTGCGCGAGGTCGATGCCGTCCGGGAGGCGGATCACCGAGTCGCCGGCGATGCGCGCGTATTCCGAATAGCCGCCGTCCACGTTCTCGGACAGGCCGCAGCCAGTCACCAGTACCTGCTGCCCGGCTTCGTAGCGCGCGTCCGTCGAGCTCACTACCTCGCCCGAGAGATCGATGCCGCCGTTCAGCGGGTACTTGCGCAGGATCCTGCCCGCGCCGGTGGCCGCGAGCGCGTCCTTGTAGTTGATGCTGGAATAGCGGACGCGGATCACGACCTCGCCGGGCGTCAGCTCTTCGACGCGCAATGACTCGAAGCCGGCGACGATCTTCCCGTCGCGCTCGTGGATGCGGAATGCCTTGAAGGGTTTCATGTCCTGCGGTCCATCACGCGCGATCCAGCCAGACTTCGATGCCCTGGCTGTTGAGCTCGACGTCGTCGTCGAGCAGCCAGTGCCGCTTCGCCTCGTCGCCCGGGAAGCCATGTTCGTCGAGCCAGCGCGAGAGCATCGCGTACATGCCTTTGCGCAGCTTTGTCGCACGATCCGGCGCGGAACGGAAGCGCCGGCCGAGGTCGGCGAATGCCCGCACGCGGTCCTTCATCTCGCGCGCGAGGCGCTCGAGGTCGCGCACCTCGGCGTAATGGGTCAGGTAGATCTTCTGCGGCCCGTAAGACATGAGCCGGTCCACGGAGGCGCACAGCGCGTCCGGGTCGAAATGCACCGGCGTCGTCGTGGGCATGACGAACTCGCGGCCGTGAACGTCGAAGTCGCGGTAGGAGATGCCGAAGGTGTCGCCGGAGAAGATGAGGTCGTTGTCGAGGTCCACGATGCAGTAATGGTGCAGGGCGTGGCCGGGCGTGTGGATCAGCTCGAAGGTGCGCGCAGCGAGCGTGATGCGCGCGCCGTCGTCGGGGACGAACAGACGTTCCTCGGGGATCGGCACGAGCTCGCCGTAGAGCGCGCGGTAGCGCTCCTCGCCGTAGACCGCGATCGAGCCCGCGATCAGCTTCGAGGGCTCGGCCAGGTGGCGCGCGCCGCGCGGGTGCACGGCGCAGCGCGCGTTCGGCAGCTCGCGCATGAGGGCACCCGCGCCGCCGGCGTGGTCGAGGTGCACGTGGGTCGTCAGCACCCAGTCCACGGCGGCGCGGTCGATGCCCTTCAGCTCGAGCGCGCCGAGGAGATTCGGCAATGAGAGCGTGGTGCCCGTATCTACGAAGGCCGCGTGGCCGTCCTCCACGACCAGGTGCGAGGCGGCGAGCCGCGGGCGCACGTAATCGACGTCGATCGCCGTGATCCCGGCGGCGAAGTCGGAGAGCTTGGCGGCGAGGCCCTGCATGCGCCCATCATAAAGGGGACGCGTCCATTTATCGGCCAAGCAGGGGCTCCGTCCCCCTCATCAGGTGGCACAATCGCGCGTGGCCGTTCCCGCCCGGAGATGCCCATGACCCGCCTGCTGACCGTCCTTGCCGCCGCCCTGCTGGGCCTGCCCGCCGCCTCGGCCGAGATCGGGCGCGTCACCCGGGGCAACCTCGCCATCGAAGGCATCCCGGAGATCCCGCCGGCGCTCATCGAGCGCATGCGCCGCTACCAGAACACCCGCCAGGCGACCCTCGCCGGCTGGACGGCGGACGGGGCGCTCACGATCAGCACGCGATTCGGCAACACCGCCCAGCTGCACGTCGTGGAGCAGCCGATGGGTGCGCGCCGGCAGATCACCTTCTTCGACGAACCGATCGGCGACGGGGAGTGGTCGCCGACAGGGGCGCGGCGCGGCATCGCCTATCGGCGCGACGTGGGAGGCAACGAGAACTTCCAGATCGAGTACCTGGACCCGTCGGCCGGAATGCCGGTCCGCCTGACGGACGGGCGCGGCCGCGCGGGTTCCCCGGTGTGGTCCCGGGACGGCACCCGGGTCGCTTTCTCCTGGACAGCGCGCAATGGCACCGCGGCGGACATCTACATCGACGATCCGCTCGACCGGCGCGCGCCGGAACTCGTCTACGAGGCGGCGGAGGCCGGTTGGGACGTCGCCGAATGGTCCCCGGACGGCAAATCGCTGCTGATCGTCCGCTTCGTCTCGGTGAACGAGACCTACGGCTACGTCTACGGCCTGGAGAGCCGCAAGCTGACCGAGATCGAGCCGGCCGCGGCGAAGGCCGCGCGTTTCAACGCGGTTTTCGCGCAGGACGGGCGCGGCGTCTATTTCACGTCCGACCTTGGCAGCGAGTTCCAGACGCTGCGGCACTTCGACCTCGCCACGGGCGAGGTCACCGTGCTGACGGGCGACATGCCCTGGGACGTCGAGGACCTCGCGATCTCGCGCGATGGCCGCCTGCTCGCCTACGTCGTGAACGAGGATGGCGCGAGCCGGCTGCGCCTGCGCGACCTCGACCGCGGGACCGAACTCGCGCCGCCGTCGCTGCCGTTCGGCGTGATCGGGGACGTCGAGTTCGAGCCGAAGGGCCATCGCCTCGCGCTCAGCCTGCAGACGCCTTCCGCGCCATTCGACCTCTGGGTGTACTCGCCCACCGACGGCGAGCTGGTGCGCTGGACCAGGAGCGAGCTCGGCCCGCTCGACGCCTCCCGGTTCGCCGCGCCCGCGCTCGTGCGCTTTCCCACCTTCGACAAGGCGGGGCGCAAGCCGCGCGAGGTCCCGGCCTGGGTGTACAAGCCGGTGGGCCCCGGGCCGCACCCGGTGCTGATCAACATCCACGGCGGGCCGGAGGCGCAGTCCCGGCCGATCTTCAGCATCGCGACCCAGCAGTGGGCCGGCGAACTGGGCTACGCGGTGATCGCGCCGAACGTTCGCGGCTCCACGGGCTACGGCAAGACCTACGTGGCGCTCGACAACGGGATGAAGCGCGAGGACTCGGTGCGCGACATCGGCGCGCTGCTCGACTGGATCGCGACGCAGCCGGACCTCGACGCCTCGCGAGTGGTCGTGATCGGCGGCTCCTACGGCGGCTACATGGTCCTCGCGTCCATGACGCACTACAACGACCGGCTGCGCGGCGGCATCGACATCGTGGGCATCAGCAACTTCATCACGTTCCTCGAGAGCACGGCGGAATACCGCCGCGACTTGCGCCGGCCGGAGTACGGTGACGAGCGCGACCCGGCGATGCGGGCGTTCTTCGAGAGGATCTCGCCGTCCAACAATGCCGGGAACATCAGCAAGCCGATGCTGATCGTGCAGGGCCAGAACGATCCGCGCGTTCCGGTGACCGAGTCGGAGCAGATGGTGGCGAAGATCCGCGCCAATGGCGGCGAAGTCTGGTACCTGCTCGGGCTCAACGAGGGCCACGGATTCGCCAAGCGCGACAACATTGACTACTACCAGTGGGCGGTCGCGCTCTTCCTGGAGCAGCTCAAGTAAAGGGGACGCATCCCGATTGCGGGTAATCGGGATGCGTCCCCATTTGTCTTGATCATTTCAGGCGGCGAAGCGCTGCCGCAGCAGGCCGCCGGCAAATGAGCGCAGTGCTGCGGCGCAGCCTGCGTTCAGCGACGAGCCATGCATGATCGCGAGCGTCCTCGGGTTCAGGCCGGCCAGCCGTTCGATCGTGGGCACTGTCTCCGCGGTCACACTCATCGACCGGAAGATGCCCTCGCTCTCGAGCGCCGGCCCCACGATGTCGCCGTGCGCGAGCGCGGGACCGTCGCCGACCTGGCCTAGCAGGTCGCTGGCCAGCAGCGTGCCGGTGCGTTCCTCGAACATCAGGCCGGCGTCCCAGCCGTGCGGCAGGTGCGGCGTGGCGAGATAGCGCACGCGCTTGCCGCCCAGGTCGAGCGTTTCGCCGTCGTCCAGCGCGCGCGGCAGCCGCAGCGACTGGTCGTTCAGTGAGACGTCGCAGCCGAGCCGGCCATGCACCACCTGCGCCCGCGGCGCCCGTTCCTGCCACAGGTTCATGGCGCCGCTTTCATCGGCCTCGAAGTGGCTGAACGAGATCCAGCGCAGGCGCTCGACCGGCATCAGCGTCTTCACGGCGGCGAGCACGCTGTCGAACATGAATCGCTGCCCGGTGTGGAACAGCAAGGGCTCGTCCGCCATCAGCAGGAACTGGTTGAAGGTGAAGCCCGCGGGTGGCGCGACCTCCGGCACCAGCGTGGACAGGCGATAGACGCCATCGGCGATCTCGGACACTCGTGTCTGCATATTGCCCTCCGGATTACTTCCTGCCGGCGCCGGACTCGGCATCCAGCGCGTGATTGAGGAGCGCGGCGACCTGCGCCGCGGCGTCCGCCGTGCCGTAGCCCTCGCGCCGCAGCGAGCGATAGACGCCGACATCCGTCATCGCGGCGACGAGCGTGGCCGGTGCGCCGGGTCCCGCCGCCAGCGCCGCGAGCCTGCGGCGGTTCCGCGCCTCCGCCCGGGCGAATTCCTCCAGCGTGCGCGTGAGGTGGCGGTCGCGGCGCACGGACTCGAGCGCGGGGACGCGCTCGTAGTACCCGAACAGCGCCCGTGCCAGGCGCGCGATCCGTTCCTGGCGCGTGGCCGCGCCATCCAGGACCGCCGCGGTCGGCGCCGGCGCGTGCTCGGTCGTGTATGCGCCGCAGGCGACGATCGCGTCCGCATAGCTCGGGAAATGGTGATACACGGTCCCGACGCTGACGCCCGCGCGCCCGGCGATGTCCTTCATGGAGGTCTCGGCGATCCCGCGCTCGGCATGCAGCTGGAAGGTGGCCTCGACCAGCCGCTGGCGGGTTTCCTGCGTGGTTTCGGCCCGCCGGCCGAGCCGGTAGCCGCGACGCCTGTTTTTGGATGAACTAGGCATATATTGATTGAATAATAGTTCAACACAAAAGTCAAGCGCTGGGAGCATGCGTCCTCAGGCGCGCAGGTCGGACCAGTCGGGATGACGCTCGAATTGCGCCTTCACGAAGGGGCAGAGCGGCATGATCCTGAAGCCTTCCGCGCGGGCGTCGGCGATGAGGCGCTCGACCAGCGCCTTCGCCACACCCATGCCGCGCATGGAATCCGGCGCGCCGGTGTGGTCGGCGATCACGAGCCGGGGGTTCGCCCGCGAGAAGGTCAGCTCGGCCTCCCCTTCCACCCCCGCGACGCGCCCGACGTAACGTCCCTTGGACGCCGTCAGCTCGCGCGTGATCGTGACGTCCGCCACCTCAGTCGAGCTTGGGAGTGACGAGACCGGGCTGCTTCGAGAAGTACGCCGTGATGGCCTGGATGTCGGCCGGCGTGAGCTGCGCCGCAAAGCCGCTCATGATCGGGTTCTTGCGCTTGCCGCGCCGGTAGTCGTTGAGCGCCTGCGCGAGGTAGTCCGCATGCTGGCCGGCGAGCGTCGGGTTCTCCGGCAGCGTGCCGACACCGTCCGCGCCGTGGCAGGCCGCGCAGGTGGCGGCGGCGGCCGGGGCCGTGCCGGCGGGCTGCGCCGCCGGCTTCACTGACGCGAAACCGGAGAAGTACGCCCCGAGGTCGGCGCGGTCCTGTTCCGAGAGCGCGCTCGCAAGGCCGGTCATCGTCGGGTGCCAGCGCGCGCCCGCCTGGTAGTTCGCGAGCGCGGCGGCGATGTAGGCCGCGCTCTGGCCACCGAGCTTCGGCACGGAATACTTCGGGTAGGCGTTCTTGTAATGCTCGATGCCGTGGCAGCCCATGCAGGTATAGGCGAGCTTGGCGCCGCGCGCGGCGTCGCCGTCGGCGAGCGCGAGCGGCGAGGCCAGGGCGAGCGCGGCGGCGGCGATCAGCGTCCTGCCTGCCTGGTGCAATTGCATGGGATCCAGTCTCCGGAAAGCGGCCGGCGGCCGCGGCGGGCGGATCGGGATGTTACGGGCTGCCGGGCCGTTTTTCCACCCGGCGCAGCGCCCACGGCAAGAGCGGCGCCGTGGCGACGAAGATTGCGAGCGCCAGCAGGCCGGTCTGCACCGCAATCGACAGGGGCAGGAAGCCGGAATTGACGATTGCGAGGTACGTCGTCGCCGCGCCCGACAACCAGACGACCAGCACCAGGCTGATCGCCGAGCGCACGGTCCGCTCGCGGGACCGCGCGAACAGCCAGACGAAGGCAAAGGCGTAGATGAAGTCCGAAGCGATGGTCGCCAGCTCGCGCGCGAGCCCGGTCCACGGCGGCGCGAACCCGGCGGCCACCCGCGCCCCGACCGCGTCCCAGGCGTTGCCCAGGAGCACGTTGTTGCCCAGCCAGCCGAGCACGTTCCAGAGCAGTCCGAAACCAAGCGTCCACAGCGCCAGCTGGCGTCCGGTCATGCTCAAGCGCTCCCGGGGAACACGCGCATCGAAAGAAGCATGTTAACGTTTCCCCCGGGTCCCCGGTCATCGCCGGGGCGGGACCATCGGAGAAAAGGGGGATTCATGGACATCACGAGCCTTCTGATCCAGCTGGCGAGTGGCGCGGTCGGCGGCAATGTCGCCGGCGCGGCGCTCAAGAACCTGAGCCTGGGCACGCTCGGCAACTCGATCGTCGGCATCCTCGGCGGCGGCCTCGGCGGCCAGATCCTCGGCATGCTCGGCATGGGCGGCGGAGGCGGTGGCGCCATG
>DATBLN010000172.1:0-6382 GCA_036555345.1 Steroidobacteraceae bacterium | reverse complement strand
CTTTCCGTGGACGGGACCATCTCGATCGAGACGCTGCAGAACGTGCGCTATGTCGGCCGCCCGGTTGGCGCGCAGTCCGAGTCCGCGACCACCGTATTCCGCGCGAAGCCGGGCGACAGCGTCGCCGAGCGCGTGCCGGTGAAGTTCGGGAAGGCGTCCGTGAACCAGATCGTCGTGCTCGAGGGCCTCGAGCCCGGCGACATCGTGGCGCTCGCGGACACGACGCAATGGTCCGGCAAGGATCGCTTGGTCATCGACTGACGCAACAGAACCAACAATGGAGCATAGCGACATGCAGGAACAAGCCATGATCAAGCTCGGCGGCGTGACGAAGGTGTTCTACACCGACGACCTCGAGACCCACGCCCTCGACGGGATCCACCTGGATGTCAAGAAGGGCGAATTCCTGTCCATCTCCGGGCCTTCGGGCTGCGGCAAGTCGACGCTCCTCGCCATCCTCGGCCTGCTCGACATGCCGACTGACGGCAAGTACATGCTCGCCGGTGCCGACGTCACCACGCTTCTGCCGGCCGCGCGCGCGAAGGTGCGAAACGAAAGGATCGGTTTCATCTTCCAGGCCTTCAACCTGATCGGCGACCTGACGGTGCTCCAGAACGTTGAACTGCCGCTGACCTACCGCCAGGGCATGTCCTCCGACGAGCGCCGCAAGGCTGCGCTGTTCGCGCTCGAGCGCGTCGGCATGTCGCATCGGGTGAACCACCACCCGTCGCAGCTCTCCGGCGGCCAGCAGCAGCGCGTCGCGGTCGCCCGGGCGCTCGCCGGCAAGCCCTCGATCCTGCTCGCCGACGAGCCGACCGGAAACCTCGACTCGCGAAACGGCGAGGCCGTCATGAACCTGCTGCGCGAGCTGCATCGCGAGGGCTCGACGATCTGCATGGTCACGCACGACCCGCGCTACGCGGACTTCGCGGATCGCCAGATCCGTCTGTTCGACGGCCGCGTGGTGGATGAGAACACGCTGATCGACCTGTCGTCGCGCCGCGCGGCGAAGGCCTGAGGGGAGACCGATGCGCGCATTCATCGAGGAACTGAGGGCCGCCATCGCCGGGCTCGGCCGGGCGCCGGCGTTCACGGCGCTGGCGGCGGGTGTACTGGGGCTCGGCCTCGGGCTGGTCGTCTTCATGTACGGCGTGGCCGACACGCTGATGCTTAAGCCCCCTCCGTTCCCGAACGCCGACCGCCTCTACACGATCGCCACGATCGACGGCCAGACCGCCGGCGACTACGACGATTCCATGCTGCCGCAGGACTACCTGAAGGTGCGCGAGGCGTCGAAGGAATTCGAGGCCATCGGCGCCGCCTACGTCGGTACCGCCTACATGACCGGCGACGGCCAGGCGGAGCGCTACGACGGCGGCTTCATGGACGGGCATGCGTTCGACGTGATCGGCGTCGCGCCCGAGCTCGGTCGCAGCATCCTCCCGCGCGACGCGATCGAGGGCGCGGCGCCGGTGGTGGTCCTCAGCCACCGGCTCTGGGCCGAGCGCTTCAACTCGGACCCCGGCGTCATCGGCCGGATCGTGCACGTGAACGGCAAGTCCTCTGAGGTGATCGGCGTCATGCCCGAGGCTTTCACGTTCCCGTCGACGGCTGCGCTCTGGGTCGCGAACCAGCAGGATGCCACACGCCTGCCGCGCGGCGAGGCCGTGGACGTCGGCGTCTACGTCCGGCTGCGCGCAGGCGGCAGCGCCGACGTCGCGCAGCAGGATCTCGCGCCGGTCGCCGCGGCGATCACGGCCGAGGTGGGACCGCAGAAGTTCAGCGGTCACTTCGAGATGGTCCCGTTCGCCGCCGGATTCATCGGCGACGACGCCAGGCTGATCTGGACCATGGTGATCGCGGTCGGCTTCGTGCTGCTGATCGCCTGCGCCAACGTTTCGAACCTGCTGCTCGCGCGCTCGGCCTATCGCGTGCGCGAGACCACGGTGCGCTCGGCGCTCGGCGCCAGCCGCGGCCGGCTGGTCGTGCACGTGCTGGCGGAGGGCTTCGTGATCAGCGCGATCGCGACGCTGTTCGGCCTGCTGCTTGCCTCGATGGCGCTCGACGGCATGCAGCTCGCGATGGAACGCCTGATGGACGACAGCCCGAGCTGGTGGAAGTTCGAGATGGACTACCGGGCGACGCTGGTGGCGGTCCTCGCCGCGTTCGTCTCGACGCTGGTCGCGGGCCTGCCGGCGGCGATCCGCGCCTCGCGGCCGTCGCTCGATGCGCTGCTGCGCGACGGCGGCCGCACCGGCACCGGGCTCGCGATCGGCAGGATCGCCTGGGGTCTCGTGGTATTCGAGGTCGCCCTCGCCTGCCTGCTGCTCGGCGTGTCCGCGCTCATGACGAAGAGCGTGCTGAACGCGACCACCTCCGACGTCGGCGTCGAGACCGACGATGTGATGACCGCGCGCGTCGGCCTGACCGCGGGCACGTACCTGGAGGAGCCCGACCAGATCCGCTTCTGGGAAACGCTGCTGGCGCGCATCCAGGCCCAGCCCGGCATCCAGTTCGCGGCCGTGACGGACTCGCTCCCTGGCCACGGCGCGGGTGACAGCCCGGTGTCGGTCGACGGCCGCGACTATGGCGACGACTCGACCAAGCCGTTCGTGAACGCCGTGACGGTGAGCCCGTCGTTCTTCGAGACGTTCCGGATCAAGCCGGTGCAGGGACGCCTGTTCGACAGCCGCGACGACGACGGTTCGACGCCGGTCACGGTCATCAACGAATTCATGGCCCGCAGCATGTTCAAGGACGAGTCGCCGATCGGCAAGCGCATCCAATTCGACATCTCCGAGAGGAAGGAGTGGCTCACGATCATCGGCGTCGTGCCGGACGTCATCGTGGACGAGGACGGCACGATCGACGAGAGTGTCTACCGGTCCGTGCTGCAGCGGCCCAGCCGCTTCATGAGCATCGCCGTGCGCGGCAAGGGCGATCTGCGCTCGCTGGTGGCGCCGATCCGCACCGCGCTCGCGCAGACCGACCCGGACCTCGCGCTCTATTGGCTGCGCACTTTCGACGAGTCGCGCATGATCCGCACCGCCGGCTTCCGTATCGTCGGCACGATGTTCGCGGTGTTCGCAGGCGTCGCGCTCGTGCTTGCGGCCGCCGGGCTCTTTGGCGTGCTCGCTTTCCACGTCGGGCAGCGCACCCGCGAGATCGGCGTCCGCCGCGCGCTCGGCGCCGACGACAAGCGCATCCTGCGCATGGTTATGCGCGCGAGCGGCGTGCAGATCGTGCTTGGCGTCGGCATCGGCATGACGCTGTTGCCGCTCATGGGCCGCGCGCTCGGCGACATCCTGGGCGATGTCAGTCCCTACGACCCGGGCATCTACGGCATGGTCGTCGGCATGATGATCGCGGTCGCGATCGCGGCCACGCTCACGCCGACCCGGCGGGCGCTCAAGGTGGATCCGGCGGCGGCATTGCGTTACGAGTGAGGGCGGGGCAGGATCGCGGCTCATGCAGCCGCGCATCCTGATCGCCGACGACCAGGCCGACATCCTCTCGGCGCTGAAGCTCTTGCTGAAGCGCGAGGGGTACGAGGTGGCCTCCGCCACCTCGCCGGCCGGCGTGCTCGACATCGTCGGCCGCGAGCACGTGGACGTCGCGCTCGTGGACCTCAACTACACGCGCGACACCACCTCGGGAGCGGAGGGCCTCGCGCTCGTCGAGCAGCTCCACCGCCTGCACCCGGAACTCCCGATCGTCGTGATGACCGCCTGGGCGACGGTCGAGGTCGCCGTGCGCGCCATGCGCCACGGCGCCAACGACTTCCTCGAGAAGCCCTGGAACAACCAGCGGCTGCTGTCGCTGCTCGCGAACCAGGTCAAGCTCGCCGAGGCGCGCCAGCGCGGACGTCGCCTGGCGGACGAAAATGCGATCCTGCGCGCGGGCGAGGACGGCCAGCTCATCGCGAGCTCGCGGCCGATGCAGGAAGTCGTGCGCCTCGCGCGGCAGGTCGCACCTTCTGACGCGAGCGTACTGATCACCGGCGAGCCCGGCACCGGCAAGAGCCTGCTCGCGAAGCTCATCCACGACTGGTCGGCGCGGGCGGAGAAGTCGTTCATCTCGGTCAACGCCGGAGGACTGCCGGAGACCGTATTCGAGAGCGAGATGTTCGGCCACGTGAAGGGCGCGTTCACGGACGCCAAGGCCGACCGCGCCGGCCGCTTCGAGCTCGCCGACGGCGGCACGCTGTTCCTCGATGAAATCGGAAACATCCCGCCGGCGCAGCAGGCGCGGCTGCTGCGCGCGCTGGAGACCGGCGAGTTCGAGCGCGTCGGCTCCTCGCGCACACAGCGCGCAAGCGTGCGGGTGATCTCGGCGACCAACGCCGACCTGCCGGCCATGATCAAGGACGGGCGCTTCCGCGAGGACCTGTACTTTCGCATCAACACGGTCGAGATCCGGCTGCCGCCCTTGCGCGAGCGGCGCGAGGAGATCCTGGAGCTCGCCACCGCGCAGCTCAAGCGCAAGGCCGCCCAGTACGGAAGGACAGTCCACGGCTTCGATGTGACCGCGATCGCGGCGCTTCAACAATACGGCTGGCCGGGAAACGTGCGCGAGCTGAACAGCGTGGTGGAACGCAGCCTGCTGCTGGCCGCCGGATCCGAAGTGGGCGTCGCCGACCTGCGCCTGTCGGCGGCCAAGTCCGGGCCGCCGCCGCTCGAGGACATGAGCCTCGAAGACGCGGAACGGGCCTTGATCCGCTCGGCGATCAAGCGCAATGGCGGCAGCGTGCCGGCGGCGGCGGAGGCGCTCGGGCTGTCGCGCAGCGCGATGTATCGCAGGCTCGAGAAGCTCGGGCTCAAGCCGGACGAGCTGTGACGGCGGAACGCAAGCCGCTCTACAGCCGGCCCGTCACGCGCCGCGGGGTGCCGTTCCAGGTGCGCATCGTGCTGCTCGTGCTCGCCGGGGGCCTGCCGGCGCTCCTGGTCGCGCTCTTCCTGCTGCGTGACGTGCCCATCGCGGATTCCGTGCACCGCCTCGTCGTCGTCGTGCTGTTCGGCGTCTGGATCGGGTTCGCGATCGCGGTGCACCGCGCGACGGTCGAGCCGCTGCGCTCGATTTCCAACCTGCTGGAGGCGCTGCGCGGCGGCGACTACGCCATCCGCGGCCGCTATGCGAAGAAGGGCGATGCCCTGGGGGACGTGGTACTGGAGGCGAACCGCCTCGGCGCGACGCTGCGCGCGCAGCGCTTCGAGGCGCTCGAGGCCTCGGCACTCCTTCATAAGGTGCTTTCCGAAGTGGACGTCGCGGTGCTCGCCTTCGACGGCGACGAGGACCGCATCCGCCTGGTGAACCGCGCGGCGGGCGAACTGCTGCGGCGTCATCCCGACGCGCTGATGGGCCTGACCGCCGCCGAAACAGGCGTGGAAGGCCTGCTCGAAGGGCCCGCCGTGTCGGCCGAATCGCACATCTTCCCGGGCCGCGGCGGCCGCTGGCAGATCATGCGCGAGACCTTCCGCGAGGGCGGCCGGCAGTTCCGGCTGCTGGTCATCACGGACCTGAGCCAGGCGCTGCGCGAAGAAGAGCGCCGCGCATGGCGGCGCCTGATCCGGGTCATCTGGCACGAGCTCAACAATTCGCTGGCGCCGATCAAGTCCGTGATCGAGACGAGCCGGGACGCGCTCGCGGCCGGCGCTCCGGATCCGGCCGAGCGGCAGGAACTCGCGCACAACCTGGCGCTCGTCGCCGAGCGGGCGGAGTCGCTCAGGCGTTTCCTGTCGCGTTACTCGGAACTGGCCCGCATGCCGGAGCCGACGATCACGGCCTGCGACGCGCAGGCGCTGCTGCGCCAGGTCGCTGCCGTGCAGCCGGCCGGGCGGGTGCGCGTCTCGGCGGCCGAAGGACTCGACCTCAAGGGCGACCCGGACCAGCTCCAGCAGGCGCTCATCAATCTCGTTCGCAATGCGGTCGAGGCGATGGGGGATGCGCCGGAACCGGTGGAACTGCGGGCGCTGAAGGGCCGCGACGCGGTGGTATTCGAAGTCGAGGACAGCGGCCCCGGTGTCGCAAACCCCGACAACCTGTTCGTGCCCTTCTTCACGACCAAGCCGGGCGGCAGCGGCATCGGTCTCGTGCTCGCCCGCCAGGTGGCCGAGGCCCACGGCGGCTCGCTCTCCCTCCAGAACCGCCGCGACCACAAGGGCTGCATCGCCCAGCTAACGGTTCCAACCTGAATGGTGCCGGGTCGTACATTCGTACATGTTCATCTTGGACACCAGCGTCACCCGAAGATGAACATGTACGAATGTACGACCCGGCACCATTCAGGTTGGCACGATCAGTTGGGCGATGCAGCCCTTGTGGTCGCGGCGGTTCTGGAGGGAGAGCGAGCCGCCGTGGGCCTCGGCCACCTGGCGGGCGAGCA
>DATBLN010000165.1:0-25369 GCA_036555345.1 Steroidobacteraceae bacterium | reverse complement strand
GAACCCGGTCAGGCGCGCGCCGCTGCGCCAGGTCTGGTTCCGCGCCGTCGGCAGGCTGCCCGACGACCAGCCCCTGCATCGCTGCCTGCTGACCTACGTCTCCGACTACCACCTGCTCGAGACCTCGACGCTGCCGCACGGGGTGTCGTTCCTGCAGCTGCAGATGGCCTCGATCGACCACGCGATCTGGTTTCACCGCGACCTGCGCGTGGACGACTGGCTGCTGTACGTGCTCGACAGCCCGAGCGCCTCCGGCGCGCGCGGCTTCGGCCGCGGGTCGATCTACACGCGGGAAGGCGCGCTGGTGGCGAGCGTGGCGCAGGAGGGGTTGATCCGCCAGCACAGCCGCTGGACGAGTCCCGCCGGCCATCAGGCGTAGCGCGATGCGCGAATCCGTCAGGCGGGGTCCGCCAGCACCTTGCCGGGATTCATGATGCCCGCCGGGTCGACGGCCCGCTTGATGCGGCGCATCAGGTCGAGCGCGGCCGGATCCTCGTAGCGGGCGAGTTCGCCGACCTTGAGCTGGCCGATGCCGTGCTCCGCGCTGATGCTGCCGCGGTGGCTCGCGACCAGGTCGTGCACGGCGCGCCGGATGGCGTCCCCGGCGGCGAGCAGCGACCGCCCGTCATCGCCCGCCGCCGCGCTCACGTTGAAATGCAGGTTGCCGTCGCCGGCGTGGCCATACGCGATGAGACGCGCGCCCGGCGCGAGGCGCAGGACGAGCGCGCGGCCCTCCTCGACGAACGCCGGCAGCCGCGAGGGCTCGACGGCGATGTCATGCTTGAGACCGGGCCCTTCGGCGCGCTGCGCTTCGGGAACCGCCTCGCGCAGGCGCCAGAACGCCTCGCGCTGCGCCCCCGAGGCGGCGGTCACCGCGTCGGCGGCGACGCCGGCATCGATGGCGGCCGCGAGCGCCTCCTCGAAGCGCGCGGTGAGCGCCGCGTCCGCCTGCGGCAGCGCGGCCTCCGCGAGCACGTACCACTCGTGCGCGCCCGCGAACGGGTCGCGGCTGCCCGGCACGTGGCGGCAGACGAGTTCGAGCGCGAGGCGCGGTACGAGCTCGAACGTGGTGACGCAGTCGCCGAGCGCGGCGCGCAGCCGGGAGAGCAGCCCGAGCGCGGCAGCGGGCGAGGCGAGCGCGACGAAGGCGGTCACGGTCGCCGCCGGGCGCGGGAACAGCCGCAGGCAGGCCGCGGTCACGATGCCGAGCGTGCCCTCGGCGCCGATGAAGAGCTGCTTCACGTCGTAGCCGGTGTTGTCCTTGCGCAGCGCCTTGAGCTGGTCGAGCACGCGCCCGTCCGGCAGCACGACCTCGAGGCCGAGCACCAGATCGCGCATCATCCCGTAGCGCAGCACCGCGGTGCCGCCGGCGTTGGTCGAGACGATGCCGCCGAGCGTGCAGCTGCCCTCCGAGCCGAGCGACATCGGCAGCAGCCGGCCGGCCGCGGCGGCCGCTTCCTGCAGGCTCGCGAGCACGCAGCCGGCATCCGCGGTCAATGAGTCGTTCGCGGCGTCCACCGAACGGATGCGGTTCATGCGCCGCAGCGACACGACGACGTCGCCTCCGCCCGGGCGCGGCGTCGCGCCGCCGCAGTAGCCGGTGTTGCCGCCCTGCGGGACGATGCCGATGCACCGCGCCGCGCAGAAGCGCACGAGATCGGCGACCTGCGCGGTCGAGGCGGGCAGGGCGACGAGCGGCGTTTTGCCGCGGTGGATGCCGCGGAAGTCGGTCTCGAAGGGCGCGCGGTCAGCGGCGCCGTCCAGGAACGCGCCCGCGCCCAGCAGGTCCCTGAGCGCCTGCACGTCGGCGGCGGTGATCGCGCAATCGGGCCGGTCCATGCCGGCCATCTTACGCAGGGCGGCGCCGCCCTGCGTGGCCGGCCTCAGACGCCCGGCGCGGACCGCAGCGCGGCGATGCGCTCCTCGAGCGGCGGGTGGCTCATGAAGAGCCGCTTCAGCCCCTGGCCCATGCCGCCGCTGATGCCGAAGGCGGCCATCTTGTCGGGCAGCGCATGGCCGTGGCTGCGCTGCAGCGCCTCGAGCGCGCCGATCATGTTCTGCCGGCCCGCGAGGCGCGCGCCGCCGCCGTCGGCGCGGAACTCGCGCTGGCGCGAGAACCACATGACGATCATCGTCGCCAGGAAGGCGAGCACGAGCTCCGCCACCATGGTCGTGATCCAGAAGGCGGGTCCGTGGCCGCGCTCGTTGCGGAACACGACCTTGTCCACGATGTTGCCGATCAGGCGCGAGAGCACGAACACGAACGTGTTCACGACGCCCTGGATCAGGGTCAGCGTCACCATGTCGCCATTCGCGACGTGGCTGACCTCGTGGCCGAGCACCGCCTCGACCTCGGGCCTGCCCATGCGCTGCAGGAGGCCGGTGCTGACGGCGACCAGCGCCCTGTCGCGGCGCGCGCCGGTCGCGAAGGCGTTCGGCTCGGGCGAGTTGAACACGCCGACCTCCGGCATGCCGATTCCCGCGAGCTGTGCCTGCCGCCGCACGGTCTCGACGAGCCAGGCCTCGTGCTCATTGCGCGGCTCCCCGATGAGTTGCACGCCCATCATCCGCTTCGCCATCCACTTCGAGATCGCGAGCGAGAGGAATGCGCCGCCGAAGCCGAGCACCGCGCCGAAGATCAGGAGCGAGGTGAAATTGATGCCCTGCTGGTTGAGCCAGGGCTCGACCCCGAGCAGGCGCAGGGTGGCGCTCGCGACGAGCAGGATCGCGAAGTTGGTGATCAGGAACAGCAGGATTCTCTTCATGGTCGTCCTGTGAGTGTCACGGTCGTCGTGTCATGGTAGCGGGCGGCGGCGATTTCAATCCCGGGCCCGGCACTATTCCGGCTCCTCGCCGAGGAGCTCGGCGGCGCGTGCCTTGGAGAGCCGCTCGATCGCCGTGATCTGGCACTGTTCGCGCTGCGCGAACTGGCGGTAGCTGACGCCGTCACGCCCGTAACCGCAGATCTGGCCGTTCCTGTCGCCATCCACCGTGCCGAGCGTGGACTGCGACTCGACATCGAGGCAGGCCGGCGCGAGCTCGACCAGGTAGACATCGCGCCGCCCGAACCCGAGCAGCACGATGTGCCGGTCGTCGAGCACCCGGAAGCTGCGGATGGCCGACTGGAAGATGCAGTCGTTCGTGCGGGCGACCTTGCCGATGACCGGGCGCGTCTGCGCGCCCGCCGCCGTGGCGGCGCCGAGCATGAGCAGCGCGAGCCATGTTCGCGTGGCCTTCACGGGCAAGCTCCTGTGCGGGGTCGTGGCCGGTTGGACCGGCCGCGTCGGGCGGGGTTCCGGTGGCGCAGTTGCTCGCGGCCGCCGGTCAGTAGTCGTCCCGGTCGCCGTAGTCCTCGTCGTCCTCGTCGTCTTCCTCGTCCTCGTCGTCGTCCCAGTCGTCGTCGTCTTCGTCGTCGAAGTCGTCCTCGTCCTCGTCCTCGTCGTCCTCGGAGCCGGACCAGCCCTCGGGCTCCTCGGTCAATTCGAGGTCCAGTTCCTGCCAGGTCTCGTAATCGATTTCCTCGACGTCGCCGTCCTCGTACTGGAGCTCGATCAGTTCCGAATCCTCGTCGACCGAGAGGACCTGGAAGGTCTCCTCGTCCTCGAGGCTTTCGTACCATTGCCCGGGTACCGGGTTGTGATCGCGGCCCATGACGCTCCCCGTGCGGACCCCGGTGACGGGAGTCCGCCGGGGTGCCGCCCGATATTACGGGCGCGGGGCGAAGCCTGGCAACGCCGGGCGGAGCGGGCTCCGCCCCGCGCACCGCCGGACTTGAGATGCCAGCCGGCTGTCCCCATGCATCGGGCCATGGCCGCGTGGGGCCGCTGGAAGGAGGTTGGACATGACATTGATTCGCTGGGAACCGTTCCGGGAGCTGGACGATTTCGTCGCGCGCTACAGCCCGTTCTTCGGGCGCCTGCCGGGCGGCCGGATCGCCGCCGCGGGCGAGCAGCCCGACACCGCGGTCTGGACGCCGGCCGCGAACATCTCCGAGACCGAGAACGAGTACCTGATCAAGGCCGAGCTGCCCGAGGTCCGCAAGGAGGACGTCAAGGTCACCGTGGATGAGGGCGTCATCACGATCAGTGGCGAGCGCAGGAACGAGCTCGAGCACAAGGACGAGAAGGTGCACCGCATCGAGAGCTTCTACGGCGGCTTCACGCGCAGCTTCCGGCTGCCGGACGACGCCGACGTGGCCTCGATCCAGGCCGAGAGCAAGAACGGCATCCTGAAGATCAGGGTGCCGAAGAAGCCCGCCGCCCGCGCCAGGACGGTCGAAGTACAGGTAAACTGACGGGACCCGAGGGGCGGCGGCCGGCGGCCGCCGCCCCGCCGTTCGAGGCGGGAGGTCCCATGGCGACGGAGTTCGACGCGATCCGGCAGAAGCTGCTTGCCCACAAGCAGGAGCTGCTGGCGCGCGCCGCCAAGGTGCGCGCGGACATCACCCGCTCCTCGGGCCCGCTCGAGAAGGACTTCGCCGAGCAGGTGGTGCAGATGGAGAACGACGCCGTGCTCGCCGGGATCAGCGAGGCGACCGCCGCGGAGCTTGCGCAGATCAACCGCGCGCTGGTCCAGCTCGACCAGGGCACTTACGGCGTCTGCAGCCAGTGCGGCCAGCCGATCGGCGCGCGCCGCCTCGAGGTGCTGCCGTATTCCGACCGCTGCATCACCTGCGCGGAAGCCTCGCGCTGAGCCCCGCGACCGACGATGGCCGGATACAAAGCCCCCCTCCGTGAATTCCGCTACGTGCTGCACGACGTGCTGCGGCTCGAGCACCACTACCGCGACATCGGCCGCGAGGACGTCAACGCGGAGCTGGTGGACAGCGTGCTCGAGGAATGCGCGCGCTTCGCGGAGAATGTCGTGGCGCCGACCAACGACGCCGGCGACCGCATCGGCGTGCGGCGCACCGACGACGGGCGCGTGATCACGCCACCCGGCTTCGTCGAAGCCTACCGGCAGTACGTCGAGGACGGCTGGGCCGCGCTCTGCGGGCCCGCCGACGCCGGCGGGCAGGGCCTGCCCGAGAGCTTCGGCGGCCCGGTCGGCGAGATGCTCGTCTCCGCCAACATGTCGTGGAAGCTCTACAGCGGGCTGACCGACAGCGCGGTGCTCTGCGTCGCGAAGCATGCGTCGCCGGAGCTGCGCGCCACCTACCTGCCGAAGCTCGTGAAGGGTGTGTGGAGCGGCACCATGGTGCTGACCGAGCCGCATGCCGGCACCGACCTTGGGCTGATGCGCACGCGCGCCGAGCCGGCGGGGGACGGATCCTGGCGGGTGACGGGCACCAAGATCTTCATCACGAGCGGCGAGCACGACCTCACCGAGAACATCGTGCACCTGGTGCTCGCCCGGCTCCCCGACGCGCCGTCCGGCAGCCGTGGCATCAGCCTGTTCCTGGTTCCCAAGCGGCTGCCCGACGCAGGGGGCGCGCCGGGCGCGGCGAATGGCGTCACCTGCACGAGCATCGAGCACAAGCTCGGGATCCATGGTTCCGCGACCTGCGTGATGAACTTCGACCGATCGCGCGGCTGGCTCGTCGGCGAGCCGAATGGCGGCCTCAAGTGCATGTTCACGATGATGAACCACGCGCGGCTGTGGGTCGGCCTGCAGGGGCTCGCGCAGTGCGAGCGCGCGTACCAGGCGTCGCTCGCCTATGCGCGCGACCGGCGCCAGGGCCGCAACTCGGCCGGCGGCGGCTCCGCGGCCGCCGACCCGATCATCGGCCACCCCGACGTGCGCCGCATGCTGCTGACGCAGAAGGCGCTGATCGAGCCCGCGCGCGTGCTGACCTGGTTCGCCGGCATGCAGATGGACCGCGCGCTGCACCACCCGGACGCCGCCGAGCGCGAGCGCGCCGAGGGCCTGCTCGCGATCCTGACGCCGATCGTGAAGGGCTTCGTTACCGACATGTCGCTCGAGTGCACAAGCCACGCGATCCAGGTGCACGGCGGCCACGGCTACGTGCGCGAGACCGGCGTCGAGCAGTGCTTCCGCGACGCGCGCATCACCGCGATCTACGAGGGCACCAACGGCGTGCAGGCGATGGACCTGCTGAGCCGCAAGGTCCTCGGGACGGGGGGGGCGCTCGCGCGCCTGCTCGGCGGGCTGATCGGCGGTTTCTGCGAGCGGCACGCGGGCTCCGCGCAGCTGTCGGAATTCGTCACCCGGCTCGCCGGCCTCCTGAAGGAATGGAGCGAGGCGACCGAGCAGGTGGCGGAGCGCTCGGCACGCGACCCGGACGAGACGGGCGCGGCCGCGATGGACTACCTCATGCTGACGGGCTACCTCTGCCTCGCCTGGTGCTGGGTGCGCATGGCCGCGGTGTCCACGGCGGCGCTCGCGAAGGGCGCCGACGGCCGGGACTTCCACGAGGCAAAGCTCGCGACGGCGCGCTTCTACTTCGAGCGAATCCTGCCGCGCGCCGAAGCGCACCTCGACGCGCTCGGCGCCGGCGCGGAGTCCATGATGGAGCTGCCGCCGGACCGCTTCGCGTTCTGACGGTGCCGGGTCGTAGATTCGTAGATTCGGAGAGGTCCCGCCGAATCTGCGAATCTACGACCCGGCACCGTTCCGTTCCAGGCCGCCGGACAGCGACCAGACATTGTCGCGCCCCTGCGAGCGCAGCCACTCGGCCAGTGCGCGGCTGCGGACGCCGTGCGCGCAGACGAGCAGGTAGCGCCCCTCGGCGTCGAGCTCGATGGCGCCGCCCAGGAAGCGCGCCATCGGCACTGCCTGCTGGCCGGCCACCGGCAGCGGCGCGAACGCGCATTCCTCCGGTTCGCGGATGTCGATGATCCGGAACCCGCGCGCCGCGGCC
Organism: Steroidobacteraceae bacterium; assembly: GCA_036555345.1. Lineage (GTDB taxonomy): Bacteria > Pseudomonadota > Gammaproteobacteria > Steroidobacterales > Steroidobacteraceae > SCUD01. Next base: position 18,549 of record DATBLN010000165.1, on the reverse strand, counting down.
TCCACCAGCGGCAGCGCGACCTCGAGGGCGCCGGGCTCACGCGCGGCGTCCGCCCCGCCGATGCGCGCGCAGGCGCCGGCGCAGCGTGGGTCGCGCGGCGCGCGGATGCGGCGCTGGCTGCAGTCGAGCAGGTCCACGAGCAGGACCTCGTCCTGCAGCTGTCCCGGCAGGCCGAGCAGGAGCTTCAGCGTCTCCATCGCCTGCAGCTGGCCGAGCACGGCGGGCACCGGCCCGATCACGCCCGCCTGCTCGCAGTTGCCGACCAGCCCGTCGCGCGTGGCCTCGGGCCACTGGCAGCGCAGGCACGAGCCGCCGGCATCGGCGCGCACCACCTGCAGCTGCCCCTCGTACTGGTGCACGCTCGCGAGCACGGCGGGGCGGCGGGCGCGCTGGGCCGCGTCGTTCACCAGGAATTTCGTCGCGAAGTTGTCGCTGCAGTCGACGAGCACGTCGCAGCCGGCCGCGATGGCATCGGCGTTGCCGGCCGCGAAGCGCTCCGCCCGCGGCAGCACGCGGATCGACGGGTTGTAGTCCGCCAGGCGCGCCGCCGCCGCCGCCGCCTTCGGCCGGCCGGCGTCGGACCGGGCGTAGAGCGGCTGCCGGTGCAGGTTCGACGGCTCGACGACGTCATGGTCCACGACGACGAGCGTGCCGACGCCCGCGCCCGCCAGGGAGGAGAGCACCGCGCAACCGAGCCCGCCGGCGCCGATCACGGCGACCGTCGCCTGCCGCAGCCTGCGCTGTCCCGCCTCGCCCACCTCGGGCAGCGCCACCTGCCGCGAATAGTCGAAGCTCTCCGCGTCGCCATGCACGGGATCCCGGCCCTGCCCGTGCCCGGCGCAGCGCTCGCAGTTCACCCAGCCGCTGTCGCCGCCCTCGTAGTGCTCCTTCTTCCAGATCGGCAGCCGGTGCTTGATCTCGTCGATGATCTCGCGGCAGGCGGCGAAAGCCTCCGCGCGGTGGCGCGCGGCGACGCCGACCCAGACGGCCACGTCGCCGATCGCGAGCGCGCCCAGGCGGTGCACGCACCGCGCGTCGATCACGCCGTGACGGCGCTTGGCTTCGGCCACGATGCGCGCGCCCTCGTCGAGCGCGAGCGCCTCGAACGCCTCGTATTCGAGGCCGGTCACGCGGCGGCCCTCGTTGTGGTCGCGCACGCGGCCCTCGAACGCGGCGAAGCCGCCGGCCGCGGGCGCGGCCATGCCCGCCGCGAGCGCGCCCGGGTCGATCGCCGCCTGCGTGAAGGAGAATCCGCTCATCCGCCGGCTACCGGGGGAATGAACACGACCTCGTCGCCGTCCGCGAGCGCCCGGTCCCAGTCCGCGAATGCCGAGTTGACCGCGACCCTGACCTGCGCCTGCGCGAGCCTGAAGCCGTGGCGGGCGGCGAGCTCCGCGTAGAGCTCCCCCGGCGTGCGCGCGCGCGAGTCGACGGTCTCCGCCGTGCGCCCGGCCTGCTCGCGCAACAACGCGTAGTAGCGCAGCTGCACGCGCGGCATCAGGCTTGCCCGAGCGCGGCGCGCGCGGCCGCCGCGTCGTCCGGCGTGTTGGCGTTGTCGAGCGCCCGCGGCCGCGCGGCGTCTTGCAGTCGTACGTCGTGTCGCGCCAGGAACCGACGTGGGCAGGAATGTCCCGCCTCGACGAATTGCCGCAGGGGCGCGCCGCTCGCCGGTTCCCAGATCGCGCACAGCGGTTCCGGCAGGCCGTCGTAGGCGCTGCGGTACGCGGTCGCAAGCCGCGCCGGGTCGCGTGCCGCGATGAGTTCGTCGAGCGTCGTGCCGTCCAGCAGAGGCAGGTCGCAGGCCACCACCAGCCACGCCGCCTCCGGATGCAGCCGCTGGGCGGCGAGGATGCCGGCGACGGGGCCCTCGCCCTGCGGGCCGTCCACCACCTGCGGGAACCGCGCGCGCAGCGGCTCGCCGCGCTGGTCCGGCCGGACCGAGACGAAGGCGCGATCCACCCGCGGCGCCACGAGCGCGTAAGCCGCCGCGAGCTGCGGCTGTCGGCCGATGACGAGCGCGGCCTTGTCCGCCTGCATCCGGCTCGAGCGGCCGCCGGCGAGGACGAGCCCGAACAGCGGCGTCATGCCGGCTCCGCCCGGAAATCGCTCTTGCCGCCGCTCTTGGCGAGGAGCCGCGTGTCCTCGATGACGATCCCGTGCGACAGGGACTTGCACATGTCGTAGACCGTGAGCGCGGCGATGGCCGCCCCGGTCAGCGCCTCCATCTCGACGCCCGTGCGATGGTGCACGGCGGCGGTGCAGCGGATCTCGAGGGCGTCGTCGCCCGAGGGCGCGATCTCGACGTCGCAACGCTCGAGTCCGAGCGGGTGGCAGAACGGTATCAGCTCGTGCGTGCGCTTCGCGGCCAGGGTCCCCGCGACGACGGCGGTCGCGATCACGGGCCCCTTGACGGTCTCGAATCCGGCCGACCGCAGCCGGGCGAACGCCTCCGCCGGGAAGCGCACGCGCGCGCCGGCGGTGGCGACGCGCAGCGTCGGCATCTTCGCCGTCACGTCCACCATCGCGGGCCGGCCCGCGTCGTCCACGTGCGAGAGCGTGCTGTCCTTGTCATCCGCCAATGTAGTACATCTCGATCTTGCGCGGCCTCGCCGTGGCCGCCGGCACCCGCCGCAGCTCGCTGTAGCGGTCCTCGCGGCGCGACCAGGCCCCGCGGATCAGCGCAAGCAGGTCCGCGTCGGATGCGGCGGCGCGCAGTGGCGCGCGCAGGTCGAGGCCGCGCGTCGCGAACAGGCAGGTGTAGAACGCGCCGTCCGACGACAGGCGCGCCCGCGTGCAATCGCCGCAGAACGGCTCGCTGACCGACGAGACGAAGCCGATCTCGCCGGCGCCGTCCTGGTAGGCGTAGCGCTTGGCGACCTCGCCGCGATGCGCGCCGGGCAGCGCGCGCAGCGGGTAGCGCGCGGCGATCGCGTCGCGGATCTCGCGCGACGGCACCACGAGCTCCGGCTTCCAGTCGTTGCGGTTGCCGACGTCCATGTACTCGATGAAGCGCACGATCACCCCGCTGCCGCGGAAGTGCCGCGCGAGCTCGACCGCGTGGCCGTCGTTGACGCCGCGCTGGATGACGGCATTGACCTTGACCGGAGCGAGACCGGCTTCCTGCGCCGCGCGGATGCCGTCCAGCACGCGCGGCAGCCCGTCGAAGCCGCCGCTCATCCGGCGGAACGTCTCCGGGTCGAGCGTGTCGAGGCTCACCGTCACGCGCCGGAGTCCCTGGGCCGCGAGCTCGGCCGCGTGCTGCGCGAGCAGCACGCCGTTGGTCGTGAGCGCGAGGTCCTCGATGACCTCGATCGCGGACAGCTCGCCGACCAGGTCCGCGAGCCCGGTGCGCAGCAGCGGCTCGCCGCCGGTCAGCCGGAGGCGGCGCACGCCGAGGCCGGCGAAGAGGCGCGCGAGGCGCACGATCTCGTCGAACGTGAGGCGGTCGGGCGCCGGCAGGAAGCGGTAGTGCTCGCCGAAGGTCGCGCGCGGCATGCAGTACGGGCAGCGGAAGTTGCACCGGTCCATGACGGAGATGCGCAGGTCCGCGAGCGGTCGTTGCAGTCGGTCTTCCATCGGTCACCAGTGAAAGAATGGCACTCCGAGTCCCGCCGGATGCGTCGCCGGTCCCGGGGGCAGCTCCACGAACCCGTCCGTCCCCGCGAGCGAGATGAAATCCCCGGACCCCCCGGTCGGCCGGGGCCCCGCCAGCATCCGCCCCTGTCGATCGTACTCCAGCGCCACCGGCAGGAAACAGGCGAGGGGGGCGCCGAACTCGAAGGCCTGCGCCAGGGCGGCGCGCGGTTGCGCCGAACCTGGCGCGCCGGTCATGGCGGCGAGCGCGGGCAGCACGTAGCGCGACAGGCACACGAGCACCGAGACGGGGTTGCCGGGCAGCCCGAACACGATCGCGCCGCCCGCATGGGCGCCGAACCACAACGGCCGCCCAGGGCGCTGCGCCACCTGGTGGAAGACCTTGCGAACGCCGCAGGCGGCGAGCGCCGCCGGCACCAGGTCGAAGCGTCCCGCGGATACGCCGCCCGAGAGCACGAGCACGTCATGCTCCCCCAGCGCGCGCGCGAATGCAGCCCGCAGCGCGTCCTCGCGGTCGGGCAGGTGCTGGTCGGAATCCGGCGCGTAGCCGGCCAGCGCGAGCGCGGCGCCGAGTCCGTAGGAATTGGAGCGGCGCACCTGGTGCGGGAGAACGGGGCGGCCGGGCTCGATGAGTTCGTCGCCGGTCGAGATGACTGCGATGCGCGGCTTCCGCGATACCGCGAGCCGCGGCAGCCCGGCGGATGCCGCGATGGCGATCTCGGGTGCGCCGAGCCTCGTCCCGGGCTCGAGCAGGATCTCTCCGGCGTTTGCGTCCGAGGCTCGCCGGTGCACGTGCTGCCAGGGCGTGGCCTCGTAGCCGGGCTCGAGCGAGGCGACGCCATCGGCGACCGTGATGCGTTCGACGGGGACGACGGCGTCGGCGCCTGCCGGCAGCACGGCGCCGGTCGTCACCTCGATGCAGTCGCCCGGAGAGGCGAGCGTCGACGCGGGAGCGCCGGCGGCCTGCACGCCGGCGATGCGGAATGACCGGCGCGCCCCGTGCGCGATGGCGATGCCGTCCATCGCGACGCGATCGAAGGGTGGCGCATCCCGCTCCGCGACCACCGGCTCGCGCAGCGTGCGTCCCGCGCAGGCCGCGAGTGGCAGCTCCTCGGTGCCCGCCGGCGCGAGCACCGCCGTGATCGCGGCATCGGCCTCGGCGGGCGTCAGCATCGGCGCGTGGCCGTCAGTCCTGCTTGTCGCGTGCCTTGAAGATGCGCAGCTGCTCGTTGAACCGGTCGGCGAGCGACTGGACCTCGTCCACGGCCGCGTTGTTCTTCTTCGCCTGCATCGCGCGCAACTCGGCCAGGCGGTTCTCGTCGAACTGGCCGCTCGTTTCGTACGTCGACATCTCCATGTCGAGGCAGGCGTTGTAGGAGTTGATGTCATCGTTGAACTGCTGCACCGCCTTCTGCGCCGCGAGCATTTCCTCGTAGGTCGCGGTCTTGCCGTCCGGCACGCGGTCGGGCGCCCGCGGATAAATGCATGCCGCCTGCGCGGACCCCGCGGCCAGCAGGGCGAGGGTGGCGATCGTCGTGCGTATCATGAGGCGGGCCTCCCGGAGGCGTGGTTCCGTGTCTGACACTGGCCGCGCGGCTGGGTTCGCGGGTCCCGGGGATTCTATCGCAGCCGGCCGCGGCGGCGGCACGTCAATGGCGGCCGGCCACCGCATCGAGCGGCAGGTGCGGCACGGTCTTGAGGGTCTCGAGCACGAGGCTCGAACGCACGTCGCGCACGCCCGGCAGCTTCAGCAGCTGGTGCAGCGTGAAGCGCCCGAGGGCGTCGAGGTCGGGCACCACGACCTCCAGCAGGAAATCCATCTCGCCGGTCATGGCGTGCGCGGCGACGACTTCCGGGCGCTCGTCGAGCGTGCGGCGGAAGCGCTCGACGATGTCGTCGGTGTGGCGGTCCAGCTTGATCTGCACGTAGGCCAGCACGTTCTGGCCGACGCGCTTCGGGTCGAGGATCGCGGCGTAGCCGCGGATGATGCCCTGCTTCTCCAGGCGCTTGACGCGACGCGTGCAGGGCGTCGGGGACAGGCCGACACGCTCGGCCAGGTCCACGTGACTGAGGCGCCCGTTGCGCTGCAGCAGCTCGAGGATGCGGACATCGATACGATCGAGCGCAGCCATGGCGGTTCAACTCCCAGGTTTCGAAGATATTGGAGATTATCACCAATATTGGCATTCAAAGTCGCGAATTTAGCTATAAACACCCAGTGACTCCCGTTACGATGACGCCGGGCCGCCGCCGTCCAGTGAGGAAGCGTCCTATGGTGATGAGCGCACGGCGCGTATCGGATGCGCAGGCCGCGAGCGCGCCGGACTGGCGGCGCGTGCTCGCGACCACGTTCGCCTCGCGCGCACTCGATGCGATCGAGGAGACGCGCCTCGTGCCGCAGCGCAAGGTGCTCTACCAGTTCACCGCGCGCGGCCACGACGTGACCCAGGCGCTGCTCGGCCTGCAGCTCACGGGCCCGCGTGACGCGGTTGCGCCTTACTACCGCTCGCGCCCGCTCGCGCTCGCGCTCGGCCTGACGGTCGAAGAGGCGCTCGCCTCGACCATGATGCGCGCGGAAGGCATGTCGGGAGGCCGGGACATCGGCGTCGTCATCAACCGGCCCAATCGCGGCGGGCCCTGCCTGCTGCCGGCCTGTGGCGGCGTCGGAACGCAGTACACGCCGGCTACGGGCTGGGCGCAGGCGCTCGTCTATCGCGCGAAGGTGCTGGGCGATGACTCCGCCGCGGGATCCATCGCGGTGGCCCACGGCGGCGACGGCTCGACCGCGACCAATGGCTTCTGGGCGTCGCTCAACATTGCGACCACCGAGCGCCTGCCCCTCCTGTACTTCATCGAGGACAACGGCTACGGCATCTCGGTGCCGGCGCGCCGCCAGACGCCCGGCGGCGACGTGGCCGCGAACCTGGCGTCATTCCGCAACCTGCGCGTGCTCTCCGGCGACGGCTCGGAACCGGAGGCCGCGGCGGTGCTGATCACGCAGGCCGTCGCGGCCGTGCGTTCTGGCGAGGGGCCGGTGTTCCTGAGGTTGACAGTGCCGCGCCTTTCCGGTCATTCCGGCCAGGACACGCAGGCCTACAAGAGCGCGGAGGAGATCGCCGCCGAGCAGGCGCGCGACCCGCTCACGGCGCTGCGCCGCGGTCTGGTGCCCGGCGTGCTGACGGACGCGGAATGGTCGGAGATCGAAGCCGGGGCCGGCCGTTCGGTCGAGACGGCGCTGGCGCGCATCGAGTCGCGTCCGGTGATCTTTCCGGCGCCGATCACCGCGTTCGCCTTCAGCGAGCGCCGCGCGGACGGATCGATCGACGTCCAGCGCCAGGGCGGGCTGCTCGCGGAGGGCATCGAGCCGCCGGCGGGCACCGGGACGCCGCGGCCGGAAGGCCCGCGCATCAACATGGTCACGGCGATCCGCCGCACGCTCGAGCACGAGCTGGCCGTGAACCCGCGCCTGCTGGTATTCGGCGAGGACGTCGGCCGCAAGGGCGGGGTGCACGCCGCCACGCTCGGCCTGCAGGAGCGCTTCGGAGAGGAACGCGTTTTCGATACGAGCCTGTCCGAGGAAGGCATCATCGGCCGCGCGGTTGGCATGGCGCTCGCGGGCCTGCTGCCGGTGCCCGAGATCCAGTTCCGCAAGTACGCGGAACCGGCCGCGGAGCAGCTGCACGACTGCGGCACGATGCGCTGGCGCACGGTGAACCGCTTCGCGGCGCCGATTGTCGTGCGCATGCCGGGCGGGTTCTTCAAATGCGGGGACCCGTGGCACAGCCAGTGCAACGAGGTCGAGTACCTGCACGCCACGGGCTGGCGGCTCGCGATGCCGTCGAACGCGGAGGACGCCGTGGGCCTGCTGCGCGCGGCGCTCCGCGCCAACGATCCCGTGATCTTCTTCGAGCATCGTTCGCTGATCGACGGCGCCGCGGCGCGCCGGCCCTATCCCGGCGACGATTTCGTGCTGCCATTCGGCGTCGCCCGCACGTTGCGCGCGGGCAGCGAGCTGACCGTGGTCAGCTGGGGCGCCATGGTCGAGCGATGCGAGCAGGCGGCCGCCGCGTCCGGCATCGACGCGGAGCTGCTCGACCTGCGCACGCTGTCGCCCTGGGACCGTGAGGCGGTGATCGCGTCGGTGGCGCGGACGCGACGCTGCCTGATCGTGCACGAGGACAACCTGACTGCCGGCTTCGGCGCCGAGATCGCGGCCGTGCTCGCCGAGCGCTGCTTCTTCAGCCTCGATGCGCCGGTCGAGCGGCTCGCCATGCCGGACGTGCCGAGCCCGCACAACCCGGAGCTGCTGGAGGCCGTCGTGCCGACGGTGGCCGGCATCGTCGCCGCGATGCGGCGCATCGCGAGCGTCTGAGCGATGACGGCCATCGACGTGCGGCTGCCGGAGGACCAGGCGGAAGGCACCCGCTCGCAGGTGCTGCGCTGGCTGAAGGCCGTCGGCCAGCCGGTCGCCCGGCACGAACCGCTGGTCGAGATCGAGACCGACAAGGTCACGATCGAGGTGCCGGCGCCGGCGGATGGCGTGCTCGCCGAGATCGCGGCCGGCGAGGGCACGGACGTCGCGCCCGGCGCCCTGCTCGGGCGCGTCGCGCCGGCCGCCGCCGCGGCGGCCGCCGCGCCGGCGGCTGTCGCGGCGCCGCAAGCGGCGGCGCCCCCGTCGGCCCGCCTGGCGCCGGGGTCCGCCGGGGGCCGCATGAGCCCGGCCGTGCGGCGCCTGCTGTCGGAGCACGGCCTCACGGCCGGGGAGGTGCGTGGCAGCGGCGACGGCGGGCGCATCACGGTGGACGACGTGCTCGCCGCCGCGCAGCAAGGCCCGCCGCCGGCGCCCGCCGCGACCGCGTCGCCGCCCGGAGCGGAAGCCGCGGCCGTCGGGGAGGCCGCGGACGGCATGCGGCGCATCCCGCACACGCCGATGCGCCGGCGCATCGCGGAGCACATGGTGCAGAGCCTGCTGCACACGTCGCCCCACGTCACGACCGTGTTCGAGGCCGACATGAGCGCGGTGCTCGCGCACCGCGCGGCGCACAAGGCGGAGTTCGAGCAGCGCGGCGTGCCGCTGACGCTCACCGCCTACTTCATCGCCGCCTGCGTCGACGCCCTGCGCGCGGTGCCGGAAGCCAATGGCCGCTGGACGGACGAGGCGCTCGAGATTCCCGGGCGCATCGACATCGGCGTCGGCACCGCGCTCGAAGGCCGCGGCCTCGTGGTGCCGGTGATCCGGGACGTGGCGCGGCTCGACCTCGCGGGCATCGCCGCCGCGCTCGGCGAGCTCGTCGAGCGCGCGCGCGCCGACCGCCTGACCGCCGCCGACCTGCAGGGCGGCACGTTCACCATCTCCAACCATGGCGTGAGCGGCAGCCTGCTGGCGGCGCCCATCGTCATCCACCAGCCGCAGTCGGCCATCCTCGGCGTCGGCAAGCTGGAGAAGCGGGCCGTGGTCGTCACGCAGGACGGCCGCGACGCGGTCGCCATCCGGCCGCGCTGCTACGTCACGCTCACGATCGACCACCGCGTGCTCGACGGCCACCAGGCCAACCGGTTCATGGAGACCCTGGTGCGGCGCCTCGAAAGCTGGGCCTGACGGACCCGGCAGGCGGGGCCGTGCCGGTGCGATAATAAGAAGGTGTGCGGCCCGCCGCGGCCGCCGGGAGCGAGCGATGTACACCCAAGGCCTGGACTCCCTCGGCAAGGACGGCGAGCGCGACCCTGCGCGCGACGCGGGCGCGCTCGAGCGCGCCTTCCAGGCGCGCGTGGACGCGGAAGAGAAGATCGAGCCCAAGGACTGGATGCCGGAGGCCTACCGCCGGACGCTGGTCCGGCAGATCTCCCAGCACGCGCATTCCGAGATCGTCGGCATGCTGCCCGAGGGCAACTGGATCACGCGCGCGCCCACGCTGCTGCGCAAGGCGATCCTGATCGCCAAGGTGCAGGACGAGGGCGGCCACGGCGCCTACCTCTACAGCGCGGCGGAGACGCTCGGCGTCTCGCGCGCCGAGCTCATCGACCAGCTGCTCGAGGGCAAGGCCAAGTACTCGAGCATCTTCAACTACCCGACGCCGACCTGGGCCGACGTCGGCGCGATCGGCTGGCTGGTGGACGGCGCCGCGATCATGAACCAGATCCCGCTGTGCCGCTGCTCCTACGGGCCCTACGCGCGCGCGATGGTGCGGATCTGCAAGGAGGAGAGTTTCCACCAGCGCCAGGGCTACGAGATCATGCTGCGCCTGTCGCGCGGCACGGCGGCGCAGCGCCAGATGGCGCAGGCCGCGCTCGACCGCTGGTGGTGGCCGTCGCTCATGATGTTCGGGCCCTCGGATGCGGAGTCGAAGCACGGCGCCCAGTCCATGCGCTGGAAGATCAAGCGCTTCAGCAACGACGAGCTGCGCCAGAAATTCGTGGACTTCACCGTCCCGCAGGCGGACTTCCTCGGCCTCCAGGTGCCGGACCCCGCGCTCCGCTGGGACGAGGCCGCGCAGCATTACCGCTTCGGCGCCATCGACTGGAGCGAGTTCGAACAGGTGCTGCAGGGACATGGCCCCTGCAACCGCGAGCGGATGCAGGCTCGCCGCCAGGCGCACGAGGACGGCCGCTGGGTGCGCGAGGCGGCCGCCGCCTGGGCCGCGAAGCAGGCCGCGCGCGAGGGACGGGAGGAGGCAGCATGACGGACGAACGCCGGGACTGGCCGCTCTACGAGATCTTCATCCGCGCGAAGTCGGGCCTCGACCACAAGCATGTCGGCAGCCTGCACGCGACGGACGCGCGCATGGCGATCGAGCACGCGCGCGACCTGTACACGCGCCGCCTCGAGGGCGTCAGCATCTGGGCCGTGCGCTCCTCCGACATCGTCGCCTCCGACCCCGCCGACGCGGATGCGCTCTTCGAGCCGGCGCGCGACAAGGTCTACCGGCACCCGACTTTCTACGACATCCCGGACGAGGTGAAGACGCTGTGACGCCGCAGGTGCGCTACGTGCTGCGCCTCGCCGACTCGAGCCTGGTGCTCGCGCAGCGCCTCGGCGAATGGGTCGGCCATGCGCCCGCGCTCGAGGAGGACCTGGGCCTCGCCAATGTCGCGCTCGACCTGCTCGGGCAGGCGCGCCTGCTGCTCGCGCACGCGGGCGAGCTCGAGGGGCGGGGCAGGGGCGAGGACGAGCTCGCCTACCTGCGCGACGAGGCCGAGTTCCTGAACCTGACGCTGGTCGAGCAGCCGAATGGCGACTTCGGCCAGACGATCGCGCGCCAGTTCCTGTTCGACGCCTGGCAACTCGGGATGGTCGAGGCGTTGCAGCAGTCCGCGGATGCGCGCCTGGCGGCGATCGCGGCCAAGGCGCTGAAGGAGACACGCTACCACCTGCGCTACAGCGCCGGCTGGCTGGTCCGCCTCGGCGACGGCACCGACGAGAGCCATGGCCGCGCGCAGCGCGCGCTCGAGCGGCTGTGGCCGTACGTGAACGAGCTGTTCGTCGCCGACGAGGTGGACCGCGCCGCGGCGGCGGCCGGCGTCGGGCCCGAGCCCGGCGCGCTCGAACAGGCGTGGACGGCGCGCGTGGACGAAGTGCTGGCGCAGGCGACGCTCGCGAGACCCGAGCGTGCGCATTTCGTCTGGTACGGCAGGCAGGGGCGCCACGGCGAGCACCTCGGCTACCTGCTGGCGGAGATGCAGTCACTCCATCGCGCGCATCCGGGCGCGACCTGGTGAGCCACGTGGCCCCGCGGGCGGCGCATCCCGGGACCGCGGCGTTGCCCGCCGAGTCCGAGGCGCGCATCCGCAGCCTGCTCGGCCAGGTGCCGGACCCGGAGATTCCGGTGCTCTCGGTGATCGACCTCGGCGTGATCCGCCACCTCGCGCTGCGCCCGGACGGGACCGTCGAGGTCGGCGTCGCGCCGACCTATTCCGGCTGCCCGGCGACGCCCGTCATCAAGGCCGACATCGTCCGCGCGCTCGCGGGCGCGGGATTCCAGGTGGCGGCGGTGGACGTGCTGTCCCCGCCCTGGACCAGCGACTGGATCAGCGCGGAGGGACGCCGCAAGCTCGCCGCATTCGGCATCGCGCCGCCGGCGCAGGCGGTCGGCAGCGCGCGGGCGCTGCTCGCGAAGGACCCGCCGGTCGCCTGCCCGAGATGCGGGTCCGGGCGCACGGCCCGGACCAGCGAGTTCGGCTCGACGCCCTGCAAGGCGCTCTATCGCTGCGAGGCCTGCCTCGAGCCCTTCGACTACTTCAAGTGCCTCTGACCGCATCGTGCTGAAGTTCCACCCGCTCACGATCACGGAGCGCCGCGCGGCGGCGGACGACGCGGTCGCGCTGACCTTCGCCGTGCCGTCCGCGCTCGCGGCGGAATTCCGCCACCATGCGGGCCAGCACGTCGCGGTGCGCGCCGTCATCGGCGGCCAGGAGGAGCGGCGCACCTACTCGATCGTGAGCCCCGAGGGCGCGCCCACCCTCACGATCGCGCTGCGCGTGCTGCCGGGCGGGCGCATGTCGCAGTGGCTCGCGCGGGCGCAGCCGGGGGACGTCGTCGAAGTCATGACGCCGAATGGCAGCTTCCAGCCGCGTGCGGAACCGCGGCGCGGGCGTCGCGCCGCCGCGTTCGCGGCCGGCTGCGGCATCACGCCGGTGCTGTCCATCGCCGCGACCCTGCTCGAGCGCGATCCCGGCAGCCGCTTCCAGCTCTACTACGGCAACACGAGCGCCGCCCGCACCATGCTGCTCGACGACGTGCTCGCGCTGAAGGACCGCTTCCTGCCCCGGTTCTCCGCCTGCTTCCTCATGAGCCGCGAGCCGCAGGACGTGGAGCTGTTCAACGGGCGCATCGACGGCGGCAAGGTGCGCGAATTCGCGCGCGACGGCCTCGACGTCGCCGGCACCGACGAGTTCTTCATCTGCGGGCCCGGTACGATGGCGGAGGAAGTGCAGTCCGCGCTCGCCGCGCTCGGCGCGACGGGGCACGTGCACGTCGAGCACTTCGCGGCGGGCGCCCCGGCGCGCGCGCCGGGGGCGGCCGCGCCCGCGCAGGCTCCCGCCCGCGACGCCGTCTCCGTCACGATCGTCATGGACGGACGCCGCAGGGGCTTCACCATGGCGACGGGAGGCGACGTCATCCTGGACGCCGCCGAGCGGGCGGGGCTCGACCTGCCATTCTCCTGCCGCGCCGGCGTCTGCTCGACCTGCCGCGCGAAGCTGGTTTCGGGCAGCGCGGCGATGGAGCACAACGTCGCGCTCGAGGACTGGGAGGTCGAGGCGGGCTACATTCTCTGCTGCCAGGCGCGACCGACCTCCGCCTCGATCGAGATCAGCTACGACGAGTGAGGCGCGCGCACCGATGAGCTACACGGCGATCCAGTACGCGGTCGAGTCGGGCGTCGCGCGCCTCACGTTGCACCGCCCGGAACGGCTCAACAGCCTGAACGCGGCGATGCACGCGGAGATCCGCGACGCGCTCGCGCGGATCCCGGGGAGCGGTGCGCGGGCGCTGGTGCTCACCGGCGCCGGTCGCGGCTTCTGCGCCGGCCAGGACCTCGGCGAGCGCCAGCCGGCGCCGGACGGCGGGCGCGCGGACCTCGGCGAGTCCATCGAGCGCCATTACAGGCCCCTGATCCTCGCGCTGCGGTCGCTGCCGGTGCCGACGGTCGCGGCCGTCAACGGCGTGGCCGCGGGCGCCGGGGCGAGCATTGCGCTCGCCTGCGACCTGGTGATCGCCGCGCGCTCTGCGTCCTTCGTGCAGGCGTTCTCGAGGCTCGGTCTCGTGCCGGACTCGGGCGCGACCTGGTTCCTGCCGCGGCTCGCCGGGCAGGCGCGGGCGCTCGCGCTCGCGCTGCTGGCGGAGCGCCTCGATGCCGCCACGGCGGCGGACTGGGGGATCATCTGGCGCTGCGTGGACGACGCGCAGTTCGGGGCGGCGGTGGATGCGCTCGCGGCGCAGCTGGCCGCGGCGCCGACGCGGGCGCTCGTCGCCACGCGCGAGGCCATGGACGCCGGCTGGGGCCGCCCGCTCGCGGCGCAACTCGACGTCGAGCGGGACCTGCAGCGGGAGCTCGGGTACACCGACGACTATGCCGAGGGCGTCGCGGCCTTCACCGCCAAGCGCGCGCCGCGGTTCTCGGGCAGGTGAGCACATGAGCGACAAGCCGGACTCAGCCGCTTCGCCCGCCGAGCGCGCGGTGCGCGCCCTCTGGGAGGGCGACCGCGCCTCACAGGCGCTCGGCATGGCGATCGAATCCTGCGGGCCCGGCATGGCGCGCGTCAGCATGCGCGTGCGCCCCGACATGGCGAATGGCCACGGCATCTGCCACGGCGGGCTGGTGTTCGCGCTCGCGGACAGCGCATTCGCCTTCGCCTGCAACTCGCACGGCGCCAACACGGTCGCGGCGGGCGCGGCGATCGAGTTCCTGCGGCCCGCGCGCGAGGGCGACCTGCTGACCGCCGTCGCGACGGAGCGCTGGCGCGCCGGCCGCAGCGGGATCTACGAGATCGAGGTGACCAACCAGGACGGCGAGACGGTCGCGCTGTTCCGCGGCCGCAGCCACCAGGTCGCCGGGAGACTGATCGATGACTGAGGCATTCATCTGCGACGCCATCCGCACGCCGATCGGCCGCTACGGCGGCGCGCTCGCCGCCGTGCGCACCGACGACCTCGCGGCCGTGCCACTCGCCGCGCTCATGCGGCGCAACGCCTCCGTCGACTGGACGGCCGTGGACGACGTCGTGCTCGGCTGCGCCAACCAGGCGGGCGAGGACAACCGCAACCTCGCGCGCATGGCGGCGCTGCTCGCGGGCCTGCCGGTATCGGTGCCCGGCGTGACGGTCAACCGCCTGTGCGGGTCCGGCCTCGACGCGGTCGCGATCGCCTCGCGCATGATCCGAAGCGGCGAGGCGGAACTCGTGGTGGCGGGCGGCGCCGAGAGCATGAGCCGGGCACCGTACGTCCTGTCGAAGCCCGATGCCGCGTACACCCGCGGCCAGCAGATGTTCGACACGACCATCGGCTGGCGCTTCGTCAACCCGCTCATGAAGCAGCAGTACGGGATCGACTCGATGCCGGAGACCGGCGAGAACGTGGCCGCCGAGTTCGGGGTCACGCGCGCCGACCAGGATGCCTTTGCGCTCCGCAGCCAGCAGCGGGCGCTGCGCGCGCAGGCGGACGGCACGCTGGCCCAGGAGATCGTGCCGGTGACGCTGCCGGCGAAGAAGGGCGAGCCCGCCGTGGTGGAGCGCGACGAGCACCCGCGCGAGACGAGCCTCGAGGCGCTCGCCCGGCTGCCGACGCCGTTCCGGGCCGGCGGGACCGTGACCGCGGGCAACGCCTCGGGCGTCAACGACGGCGCCTGCGCGCTCGTCGTCGCGAGCGAGCGCGCCGCCCGCAGGCACGGCCTCACGCCACGCGCCCGCATCCTCGGCGCCGCGGTGGCCGGCGTCGAGCCGCGCATCATGGGCGTGGGACCTGCGCCCGCGGCGCAGAAGCTGCTCGCGCGGCTCGGGCTCGCGATCGCCGACTTCGACGTGATCGAGCTCAACGAGGCCTTCGCCTCGCAGGCGCTCGCGGTGCTGCGCAGGCTCGGGCTGCCGGACGACGCGGCGCAGGTCAACCCGAACGGCGGGGCCATTGCGCTCGGCCACCCGCTCGGCATGAGCGGCGCGCGGCTCGTGACCACCGCGACCTGGCAGCTCGGGCGCGGCGGCGGGCGGCTCGCGCTCTGCACCATGTGCATCGGCGTCGGCCAGGGCATCGCGCTCGCCCTCGAGCGCGCGTCGTGAACGCCCCGGTCCGCGTCGAGCGCGACGGCGCCGTCGCCGTCGCGGTCGTGGACAACCCGCCGGTCAACGCGCTGTCGCAGGCGGTGCGCGCGGCGCTCCTGTCGGCCATCGAGGCGCTGGACGCCGATGCCTCGGTCGAGGCCATCGTGCTGATCGGCGCCGGGCGCAACTTCATCGCGGGCGCCGACGTGCGCGAGTTCGACGCGCCGCCGCGCGAGCCGATGCTGCCGGACGTACTCGCGCGCCTGGAGGCCTGCGCCAAGCCCGTCGTCGCGGCGCTCGCCGGGCCCACGCTCGGCGGCGGCGCCGAGACTGCGCTCGCCAGCCACTTCCGCTGCGCGGCCGCCGACCTGCAGCTCGGCTTCCCCGAGGTCAACCTGGGACTGCTGCCGGGAGCGGGCGGGACGGTGCGGCTGCCGCGCCTCGCCGGCTGGCAGGCGGCGCTCGAGATGATGACCTTCGGCAAGCCCATTGGCAGGGACGCGGCCATCGGGCAGGGCATCGTGGACCGTCCCGTGGACGGCGAGCTGCGCGAGGGCGCCGTCGCCTTCGCGCGCGAGCTGGCGCGGAGCCACACGCCGCCGCGGCGCGTGCGCGACCTGCCGCTGCCTCCGTCGCGGCCGGCGCTGTTCGAGGAGTTCCTGCTCGGCCTGCCGGGCGGCGCGCGCCGGCTGCCGGCGCCGCCGCGCATTGTCGAGGCGCTCGCGACCGCGGCCCTGCTGCCGTTCGATGCCGCGCAGGCGCGGGCCCGCACGCTCTTCCTCGAGTGCCTGAACTCGCCGGAGTCGCGCGCGCTTCGCCACCTGTTCTTCGCCGAGCGCGGTGCGCCGCCGGACCGCGCACTGGCGCGCGGCGTGAAGCGGGCGGGCGTGCTGGGCGCCGGGACCATGGGCGCCGGCATCGCGACCGCGCTCGCGACCGGCGGCATCGAGGTCACGCTGGTGGACACGAAGCCCGAGGCGCTCGCGGCCGGGCTCGCGCGCGTCAGGTCCACGATCGAGGGCGCCGCGCGCAAGGGCCGGATGGACGCCGCGGCAGCCGCTGCGGCGCTCGCGCGCGTGCAGGGCGCGCCCGGGCTGGAGGCGTTCGCGACGGCGGACCTGGTGATCGAGGCGGTGTTCGAGAACATGGCCGTCAAGCAGCAGGTGTTCGCGAGGCTCGCCGCGCTGTGCCGCGCGGATGCCGTGCTCGCGACCAATACCTCGACCCTCGACGTGGATGCGATCGCCGCCGCCTCGGGCCGCCCCGCGGACGTCGTCGGCATGCACTTCTTCAGCCCCGCGCACGTGATGCGCCTGGTCGAGATCGTGCGCGGGCGCGGGTCGTCGCCCGCGGCGCTCGCGACGGCCCACGCGGTCGCGAAGCGGATCGGCAAGGTCGCGGTCACCGTCGGCAACTGCTTCGGCTTCGTCGGCAACCGCATGCTCTATGCCTACGGCCGCGAGAAGGAGCTGATGCTGCTCGAGGGCGCGACGCCCGAGCGCATCGACCGGGCGCTCGTGGAGTTCGGCATGGCGATGGGGCCCAACGCGGTCGGCGACCTCGCCGGGCTCGATGTCGGCTGGCAGGTGCGCCGGGAATGGGCCGGCAGGCCCGACGATCCGCGCTTCTACCGCGTCTCGGACCTGCTGGCGGAGCTCGGCCGCTACGGCCAGAAGTCCGGCCGCGGCTTCTACCGCTACGACGCGCCGGGCGGAGAGCGGGCGCCGGACCCGCAGGTGCTCGAGCTGATCCGTGCCGAGGCCGGGCGCCTCGGCGTGGCACAGCGCGAGGTCGGCGACGACGAGATCGTCGGGCGCTGCATCCACGCGCTCATCAACGAGGGCGCCGCGATCCTCGGCGAGGGCATCGCGGCCTCGCCCGCGGACATCGACGTGATCTGGTGCAATGGCTACGGCTTCCCGCGGCACCGGGGCGGGCCGATGTTCCACGCGGACACCATCGGGCTCGGGAAGGTGTTGGCGCAGCTGCGCCGCTACGCGCGTGAGCACGGCGATCGCTACTGGACGCCGGCGCCGCTCCTCGTCACGCTGGCGGAGCAGGATTCGGGCTTCGGCGCCTGGCAGGCCGCGCGCATGGCGGCGGGCGGGAGGACGGCATGAGGCTGGAGAGTTTCCTCGAGGGACGGTGGCAGCCGGGCCGCGGCGGCGCGACGGCGCTTTGCGACGCGAGCACGGGCGAGGTGATCGCCGAGGCGGCCGCCGGCGGCCTCGACTTCCGCGCGGCGCTCGCGCATGCGCGCGACACCGGGGGCCCGGCGCTGCGATCGATGACCTTCCACGAACGCGCCGCGATGCTGCGCGCGCTCGGCAAGAAGCTGTTCGACTGGAAGGACGAGTTCTACGCCCTGTCCTACGCGACCGGCGCGACGAAGTCCGATTCCTGGATCGACATCGACGGCGGCATCGGCACGATGCTCGTGTTCGCGAGCAAGGGCGCCCGCGAGCTGCCGAACAGCCGCGTCTACCTGGACGGCGGCGTCGAGGGTCTCTCGAAGGGCGGCAGCTTCGTCGGCCAGCACATCTGCACGCCGCTCGAGGGCGCCGCGATCCACGTCAATGCCTTCAACTTCCCGGTCTGGGGGATGCTCGAGAAGCTGGCGCCGGCGCTGCTCGCGGGCGTGCCCGCGATCGTGAAGCCGGCGACCGCCACCAGCTACCTGGCCGAGCGCGTCGCGCGCCGCATCCTGGAGACCGGGCTGCTGCCTGCGGGGGCGCTGCAACTGATCTGTGGGAGCGTCGGCGACCTGTTCGACCACCTCGGCTGCCAGGACGTGGTCTCGTTCACCGGTTCGGCGACCACCGCCGCGCGGCTGCGCACCCACCCGGCGGTGGTCGCGCACTCGGTGCGCTTCGTGGCCGAGACCGATTCGCTGAACTCCTCGATCCTCGGGCCCGATGCGGCGCCGGGCACGCCGGAGTTCGACCTGTTCGTGGCCGAGGTGGCGCGCGAGATGACCGTGAAGGCGGGGCAGAAATGCACGGCGATCCGCAAGGCGCTGGTGCCGCGCGGGCGCCTCGCCGACGTCGTCCCCGCCCTGCAGGTGCGCCTCGCGGCGACGGTCGTGGGCGACCCGCGCGTGGAGGGCGTGCGCATGGGCCCGCTCGCGAGCCTCGCGCAGCGCGACGAGGTGCTCGCGCGCGTGGCGGAGCTGCGCCGCGAGGCGGAGCTCGTCTGCGGCGATAC
>DATBLN010000164.1:0-2081 GCA_036555345.1 Steroidobacteraceae bacterium | reverse complement strand
TCGGCCTGGTAGCGGTCGGCGCGGATGCCGATCCTCTTCATGCGGGCGAAATCGACGCCCTCGACGCCGCGCAGGAACCCGTGCACGAAATGCATGCGCGACTGCTCGCCCTCGGACACGATGTCGATGCCCGCCGCCTCTTGCATCTTCAATGCGGACCGCACGGCGTCGCGCTTGCCCTCGGCGAGCTGCTCGCCGGCGAGTTGCCACGGCGCCCACAGCACCTGCGGCTTCGCGAGCCAGGAGGGCTTGGGCAGGCTGCCGGCGACGGTGGTCTCGACGGCGGGGGCGGGCGCGCTCATGTCGGCCGTATGGTAGCGCACCCCGCCGGCGCGGGGCCCGGTCAGGAGCCGGCGACGACGGCGAGCTTGTTGTCGACCGATTTGACGCCGTCGACCCGGGAGGCGATTTTTTCCGCCATTTCCCGCCGCGTGCGCGTCTCCGCGGTGCCGTAGAGCGTGACGGCGCCGTCCCTCGCCACGACGTCGATGCCGTGCGCGTTGAGGCCGCGCTCGGCGACGAGGGCGGACTTGACCCGGCCGGCGAGCTCCTTGTCCGCCGAGGCGCGAGCGGTTTGCGCCGCCATCCTTTCCGCGTCGGCTTTCGCCGCCGCCTGGTCGGCCGGCGCTGCGGGAATCGGCACCGCCTTGGCCACCGGCGTCGGCGGCGGCTCCTTGCCGCAGCCGGACAGGGCCAGCGCAAGCAATGTCGCCGAAAAGATACAGGCCACGTTTCGTGGATCGAGCTTCATGCTTTCCTCCTGTGAAATGCCGCAGGTACTCGGATGCACGCCGCCCCGGAAGATTCCCCGGCGCCGGCGACCCGCGGGCACATGCGCGTCAGAGCGAAGCATGACATGATTCGCCGTTCCCGGATAAGCCGATTGAAATGCCGCACCCGCGCGCACCATGACTCCCGGCTTCGAGCCCGCGCTCGCCGCGATGGTGCTCCTCGGGCTGGTGGATCTCGTCTACCGGCGCGGCGCCGCGGCGGGGGTCCCGGCGCACCGCTTCCTGATGGTCCAGGCGTTCTGCTTCACGCCGGCCGTC
The DNA here is from genome assembly GCA_036555345.1 of Steroidobacteraceae bacterium. Lineage (GTDB taxonomy): Bacteria > Pseudomonadota > Gammaproteobacteria > Steroidobacterales > Steroidobacteraceae > SCUD01. The sequence continues at coordinate 1,032 of DATBLN010000164.1, read as the reverse complement.
GTGCTCCTCGGGCTCGCCACCGGCACGCTCGAGCCGGGGCGGCCGATGCTGTGGGGCATGGGGGCGGGGCTGTTTGCGTTCATCGCGCTCTACCACTTCGCGCGCAGCCTGAAGGAGGGTCCGGTGAGTATCGTCGCGCCGATCTTCCGCCTGAGCTTCACGGTCACCGTGCTGCTCGCGGTGCTCCTGCTCGGCGAGCCGCTGACCGGGATCAAGCTCGCGGGGCTCGGGCTGGCACTCGCCGCGGTCTGGCTGCTGCTGGGGTCGGAGGCCGGCGCGCTCCCGGCGGCCGGGGCGGTGCGCGTCGCGCTCGCGCAGGCCGTCATCGCGATGGCGGCGATGGGGGTCGCCAATTTCATATACAAGGTGGGCGCGCTGACCGGCGGCAGCCCCGCGAGCTTCATCACGGGACAGGCCATGTCATTCCTTCCGCTCGCGACGGTCTTCGCATGGCGGGTGGACCGGGGGCTGCGGACGACGCGCGCGGCATGGGTGCATGCGGGGACGGCCGCGGCCCTGTTCCTGGTCGCGCTCGTGCTGCTCTTCGAAAGCCTCGGGCGCGGCGAGGCGAGCGTGCTGGTGCCGATCACGCAGATGGGCTTCGTCGTCACCGCGGCGTTCGGCATCGGGTTCCTGCGGGAGCCGCTCACGCCGCGCAAAGGCGTCGGTCTCGCCCTTGCGCTGGCCGCGCTCGCCTGCCTCGCCTACAGCTAGACACCCGTAGAATGGTTGTCACCGTGCCAGCCGGGAGTTCCACAATGAGCACAGCATTCAAGGGACGCCGTGAAGACGCGAGGCTCGTGACCGGGCAGGGCTGCTACAGCGCAGACTGGAACCTGCCCGGCCAGCTCCACGCGTCGTTTCTCCGCTCCGACCGGGCCCACGCTGAAGTTGCCGGTCTGGATGTGACGCGCGCGCTCGCGGCGCCCGGGGTCGTCGCGGTGCTGACGGGGAAGGACACGACGCGGGCAGGCTTCAAGACCGCGCCCGCCATGGTCAAGTGGCCCGGCCGCGGCGGGATGGCGATCAAGG
>DATBLN010000080.1:0-8748 GCA_036555345.1 Steroidobacteraceae bacterium | reverse complement strand
CTCCGGCATCCTCGCGGCCGTGATGAGCACCGCGTCCGCGCAACTGCTCGTGTCGTCGTCGGCCTTCGCGGAGGATTTCTACCGCGGACTGTTCCGCCCGGAAGCGGGTCGTGGCGAGCTGCTCTGGGTCGGCCGCGGCGCCGTGCTCGCGATCGCCGCGATCGCGTTCTGGCTCGGCCTCGACCCGGAGAGCAAGGTGCTGTCGCTGGTCGCCTGGGCCTGGGCGGGATTCGGCGCGGCCTTCGGTCCCGCCATCATCCTGTCCCTGTACTGGGAGCGCATGACGCGCAATGGCGCGCTCGCCGGCATCGTCACGGGCGGACTCACGGTGATCGTCTGGCCGCAGCTCGAGGGCGAGATCTTCGGGCTCTACGAGCTCGTGCCGGGATTCGCGCTCTCGTGGCTCGCGATCTGGGCCGTGTCGCTCGCGGGATCGCGGGGAGCCCGCGCCGGATGAATCTCGCGGCTCCCGCCGACCCGCCGGTCCGCCTGAATCCGCGACTGGATCCGGCGCTGATCGCGCGCGTCTTCCGCGCCTCCGGCCGCGTGCACGTGGCGGGCTTCCTGGACGCGGCATGCGCCGCGCGGATCCACCGCTGCCTGACGGCCGAGACTCCCTGGCGGCTCGTCCTGTTCGACGGCGAGGAGCACCGCGATCTCGACGTCGCGTCGGTCGACGGTCTGCCGGAGGCGCAGCGCGCGGAGCTGCTCGAGCGGGTCGGCCGCGCGGCGCGCAGCGGGTTCTCCTACCGCTACTCGAACTTCCGGCTCTTCGAGAACTACCAGGAGGGGGTGTTTCGCGAGTCGTACCTGATGCGCGTGCTGGAGTTCCTGAACTCCCCGCCGTTTCGCGACCTGATGCGCGGGATCACCGGCGACAACGCCATCGACTATGCGGACGGGCAGGCGACGCTGTATCGCGCCGGCGACTTCCTGACGCGGCACGACGACGCGGTGGAAGGAAAGAACCGGCGGGCCGCCTATGTGCTCGGCTTCACGCCGGAATGGAGCACCGACTGGGGCGGCCTCCTTGCATTCCCCGATCGCTATGGTCACGTGTCCGAGGCATTCGCGCCGACATTCAACTCGCTCAACCTGTTCCGCGTGCCGGCCTTGCACGCGGTGACGCAGGTGGCGAGCTTCGTCACCGCCGGTCGCTACAGCATCACGGGCTGGCTGCGGCAGCAGCCGGCCTGAGGGCGAGGTCGAAGGCGATCACGACGTCGTCGCCGATCCATTCGGTCGAGGCCCAGTCGCCCTGGCCGACGCCGAAGTCGAGCCGGCGCACCATGGCGCGGCCCTTCATCGCGAGCCGGTCCGTGCCGGGCGCCACCTCGAAGCGCACCGGAACCTGCCGCGTGACGCCGCGCAGCGTCAGGGATCCCACGGCGCGCCATCCCTTGCCGTCGCGCTCGAATCCTTCCGCGTGATACGTCGCCTGCGGGTGGCGCTCGCTCCAGAAGAAGTCCGTGCCCGTCAGGATCGCGTCGCGGTCCGCGTCCCGGGTGTCGGCGGAGCCGGTCGCGATGGTCACGTGCAGCCGGCCCTGTGCTGGCGCGGCGGCATCGAAGTCGAGGTCCACGCGGAACTCCGCGAAGCGGCCGGTGAACCGCGCGCCCGCCTGCATCGCCGTGAACTCGAGCCCGCCGGCATGGCCGTCGCCGGTCCAGGCGCCGGCCCAGGCGCCGCCCGCGCACAGCAGCGCCGCGCAGCTGGCGAGGCCGAGCGTCAGCGCGCGCGCCACGGGAGCATCCGCCACAGCAGCCCGTCGCGGTCCAGGAACTGGTGCTTGAGCGCGGCCGCGACGTGCAGGAGCGCGAGCGCGATCAGCGTGCTCGCGAGGAACTCGTGCGTCTCCTCCATCCGTTCCTTGAGGTCGTGGTCCGGCGCGACGAAATCCGGTAGCTGCACGAGCCCGAACCAGCTCACCGGGTAGTTGGACGCCGACGACATGAGCCAGCCGGTCACGGGCATGGCGAACAGCAGGACGTAGAGCATGGCATGGGTCGCGCGCGAAGCGAGGAGCTGCCAGCGCGGCATTGGCGGCGGCGGCGGCGGGCGGTCGATGAGCCGCCACGCGAGGCGGAGCGCCGCGAGACCGAGTATCGTGATGCCCACCGACTTGTGCCGGGCGAGCAACACCAGCTTGTCGAAGCCGTCCGGCATCTCGTGGGCGATCTTGCCGACCGTCACCTGGCCGATCAGGAGCAGCACGACCACCCAATGCAGGCCCTGCGCGACCGAACCGTAGCGCTCCGGGGTATTCCGCAGTCCCATCAGGTCTTGGAGAATACCGGCATGCGCAAGTTCCTGCTGCCGCTCGCGGCCCTCGCCGCCGGCTGCGCGGCGCCGCCCCCGGCGCCCCCGCCCGCGGCCGCCGCGCCCGCGCCGGTCGTTGCCGCGCCCTTCGAGGCGTGGGATGTCGTCGGCTCGCACCTCGAAATCCGCGTGTTCCGCGACGGCCCGATGGCGCGCCTCGGGCACAACCACGTGATCGTCTCGGACCGCCTCGCCGGGCGCATCGAGCTGCGCGAGCCGCGCACGGCGAGCGGCTTCACGCTCGTCCTGCCGCTCGACTCGCTGGTGGTGGACGATGCCGGCGCGCGGGCGCAGGCCGGTCCCGAATTCACGGCGGCCGTGCCGGACGCGGATCGCGCCGGCACGCGGAAGAACCTGCTGGGGCCGAAGGTGCTGGATGCGGCGCTGCAGCCCGTGCTGCGGCTCTCGGCCGATGCGCTGGAGGGTGGCCCGGAGGAGTACGTGGCGAGGGTCCGCGTGGCGCTCCGCGGCGAGGAGCGCGTCATCCCGATCCCGCTCACCGCGCATTTCGAGGGCGATCGCGTGACCGTCCACGCGCACGCCGTGCTGCGTCACGCCGATCTCGGCCTCGCGCCATTCACGGTCGCGATGGGCGCGCTCTCGGTGCGCGACGACATCGCGATCGACTGCCGCCTCGAGGCGCGGCGCGCCACATGACCTCCATCCGTTTCCGCGATCCCGAGGTCCGGATGTCGCAGGCGCTGGCCGCCGCCGAGGCTTCCGTCGGCGAGCCGGCCATCACGTTGCGGGACCTGCTCGCGCTGCTCGGCGAGCAGGGGCTGCTGGTCTTCTGCGGCATCCTCGCCGTGCCGTTCCTGCTGCCGATCACCGTGCCCGGGCTGACGACGGTCTTCGGCGTGCCGATGCTGCTGATCGGATTCGCGGTCATGGTGAGCCGCGTGCCCTGGCTGCCGGACCGGATGCTGTCCCACCGCATCGACGCGAAGACCGCGCGGCAGATGCTCGCGAAGGTGCGCGGCTGGGCGCTGCGCTTCGAGCACCTGGTGCGCCCGCGCGCGCTCGCGCTGTCCGGCGGGCTGCTGATCAACTTCGTCAACGGCGGCCTGCTGGTGCTTGCGATCGTGCTGCTGATGGCGCCGTTGCCGCTGATCCCCCTGGTGAACACCTTTCCGGCGATCGCGATCGTGCTGCTGTGCTTCGGCATGGCCGAGCGCGACGGCATCCTCATCGCGCTCGGCTGGCTCGCGACGCTCGTGTCGGTCGCCTATGTCGGCGGCCTGATGGTGTTCGTGGTCTACCTCGGCATGCACCACGAGCGCGCGCTCGAGGCGCTGCGCGGGTGGTTCACGTAGGCCTGGCTACTTCGCGTCGATCTCCGCGAGCAGGGCGTTCGCGCCGTAGACCCTCTCGAGCGCCGTGCGGATGTAGGCCGGGTGCACGCCGATCGCGCGGTTCAGGCGGTCGTCGAACCAGTAGCTGCCCGAGATCGAGTGGATGTTGCCGTCGAACGCGAGCCCGACGATGCGCCCGTCCGCAGCGAGCATCGGGCTGCCGGAGTTGCCGCCGACGATGTCGTTGTTGGTCGTGAAGTTCGCGCGCGTCGTCATGTCGAGCGCATCTTTCGCCGCCATCCAGCGCGGCGGGATGCGGAACGGCGGCTCGCCGGTCGCGCGCTCGAAGGCGCGCGAGAGCTCGGTCCACGGCCGTACGTCCTCGCCTTTCTCCTTCCAGCCCTTCATCGCGCCGTAGGAGAGGCGCAGCGTGAACGTCGCGTCCGGGTAGATGCTCGTGCCGTACACGGCGAAGCGCGCTTTCGAGATGGCCTCCTGGCCGCGGTCCTCGGGGCCCTCGACCTGCTCCTCGTAGCGCTTGCGCAACGCGCGCGCGGCCGGGTCCACCGCGGCGGCGAGGCGGATCATCGGGTCCGGGCTCGCGTCCACCGCCGCCTTGCCGCCCTCGTAGAGCGCGACGCGCGCGGCCGGGTCGGCGAGTGCGCTGCCGCGTATCAACTTCGAAGCCAGCGCATCCGGGGAGTCATTGCCGAAAACCTGGCGCACGACCGGGTCGTCCGGGCCCAGCCACTCGCGCATCCGTTCCAGCGAGAATGACAGCCGCACGATCTCGAAGTCGGGGTATACCGGCGTCGACGCCCGCAGGGTTTGCAGCGCCGCCGTCAGGCGCGCCTCAGTGTATTCCGGCAGTCGCGACGCATTCTCCTTCGTACGCTCGTCAGCGGCACGCACGATGGTACGGGCATAGCCGAAAAGGGTCGTGTTGAAGCCGGCGCCACCCTCGAAGAATGTGTAGGGCACCAGCATGTCGCGCCAGGTCACCTGCGCCTTGGCGATGTCATCCCAGGCCGGGGCCGTGTCCACGAGCGCGGGGTCGGCGGCCACCGCCTTGCGCAGCGCGGCCTCCTTGTCGGCGGCCGCGGCGAGCAGCGCCGGGTCGAGCAGCGCGTCGAACTGCTTGCGCCGCACCTTGATCGAATTCTCGATGAGCACTTCCGTGAAGTACGCGCTGGTCCGGCGCGCCTCTTCGCCGGTCTTGGCGTACTGCAGCAGCCGGCCACGCAGCTCGGAGAAGCGCAGCAGCCAGAACGGCATGAACGTGGTGCGCAGCGTCTCGAGCTGCGCCACGGTCAGCAGGCGGTCCGTGTTGCCCGGGTGGCCGGAGACGAACACGGCGTCGCCCGGGTTCGCCCCGTCCCAGTCGAAGCGCAGGCGGGTGGGCGTCTTCGCCGGCTTGCCGTTCTCGTAGGCGCGCAGGATGGACATGTCGAGGCACCAGCGGGGGAACTGGAAGTTGTCCGGGTCGCCGCCAAAGGTAGCGATATCTTTCTCCGGCGCGAATACCAGGCGCACGTCCTCATAGCGCTTGTACTGGTAGATCCAGTGCTGGCCGCCCTCGTAGAGCGACACGCGCTCGCACTTGAGCTCGCCGCCCTTCGACTTCTTGGATGCTTCCTCGCAAGACTGTTCGAGGCGCGTGAGTTCCGCGCGCCGGGCCTCGCCCGCCGCCTCCGCGGAAAGCCCGGCCGTCGCCGCGGCGACCTTCGCCGTCACGTTCTCGGTGCCCACCAGCACCGACACCGCCTCCTCGCCGCACTTGCGCTCTTTCTCGCGCGTGCCGGCGTAAAAGCCGTTGCCGACCAGGTCGTTCTCGGGCGTCGAGTTCTGCGCGATGCATTCCTCGGCGCAATGGTGATTCGTGAGCACCAGGCCGTCGGCGGAGATGAACGAGCCGGTGCAGCCGCTCTCGAGCCGCACGGTTGCGCGCTGCACGCGGTCGAGCCAGGCGTCGTCGAGCGTGACGCCGTACTTCGAGGCGATGGCCTCGCGCGGCGGATTGTCGAAGGTCCACATGCCCTCGTCGGCGACGGCCGACAGGGATGCCAAGGCGGCCAGTGCCGCGACCGGAATGCGCTTCATCAGGGACTCCCGTGCGTTCGAGGGCCGCAAGGCCGTGGCAATGCGCCCATGTTACCCGTTGCCCTGGGACCGCGGGGAGGGCGCGCCACCGCCCGCCGCAGGCGGCGGGCCGTTCATCGAGCCTCGGAAACCCGGGGCGGTGGCCGACGCGCGGGCGCGGGGTGACTCTCCGGCCCGAGCCCGCCGGGGCAGGTCGCCTTGTCCGGGTCGAAGAAGAGCGTCAGCAGCGCGGTCGCGGCCATCGGCGCGCCGTCGCGGTAAGCGGGCGTGAGCCGCGAGCCGCGCGCGATCGTGAGCGCGGTGGCGTCGAACAGTCCCTTCGGCTCGGCCGCGAGGACGCGCGCGCGCGTCACCGCTCCTGTCGCGTCGGTCGTGACCTCGAGCGTCGCGCGCCCGCGCAAGCGGTTCTCGCAGGCCTGCATCGGGAACGGCGCGCTCGCGAGCAGCGTCGGCGGCACCAGGGTGAGCGTCGAGTCCGGCAGCCGGAACTCGAAACGGCGCGTGCGCCGCTCCCCGGGTTCCGCCGGGGACGGGAACTTCCAGCGCCTGATCGCCGCGAGCGCCGCGGCCTCGAATTCCCCGCGCGGCATGGCATTGATCACGCGCGCGCCGGTGACGCCGCCGCCGGCGGCGAGCGCGAACTCCACCTCGGCGTAGCCCTCGATGCGCGCGGCGAGGAGCGCCGCCGGATAGTCCGGCTCCGGCCGTTCGCCCTGGCTTCCGGCCGGCGCGTCCACCGTGTCGACCAGCGCGAAGCGCACGCGGGTCCGCACGCGGCACTCGATCGCGCGACCGTCCTGGCGTGCCGGCTCGAAGCGCCAGGCGCGCACGCCCGAGATGGCCGCCTGCTCGAAATAGCCGGGAGGATCGGCGCGCAGCACGCGCACCCAGCCGACCGTGCCGTCCGCGAGCACGGTGAGCGCGATCTCGACCGAGCCCTCGAGCCCGATCTCGCGCACCGCGGGCGGAAATGCCGGCGCCTCGCGGCGCAGCGGCACGGGCGCCGTGATCACGGGGCTGTTGCAGGGCACCCAGGCGACGGCCGCGGGCGCCGCGAGCAGCAGGCAGGCGGCGGGCAGCAGGCGGCTCATGCTCCGGCCGTCAGCAGGATCTGCGTGCCCTCGGGCGCGACGAGCAACGCGTGGCGCGCGGGGTCCAGTCCCGCCGGCGGCCGCCGCGCGAACGGCAGGCCCGCGTTGCGCAGCGCCTCGATGCGCTCGGGCATGGCCGCGTGCGTGAACACGAGCGCGGGCGTCGCGAGCGTGCCCGGGGCGAGCAGCGCGAGGCTCAGGCTGTCGCTCGTGAGCCCGACGTGCGGATACGGCCCGTCCTCCTCCGTGGTGGGCACGAAGCCGAGCCGTTCCCAGTACCTGGCCGCCGCGGCAGGGTCCGTGACCGGCAGCGCGATCTCCTCGAACCAGCCGAGCTTCGAGGTCACGCCGGGCGGGCGGTGCACGGGCGAGAAGGTGCGCGCCTCCAGCAGGCGCAGGTGATGCCCGCCCGGCGCCTCGAGCGAGGCCTGGTTGAACACGTCGGCGCCCAGCGTGCGCTCGAGGATCTCGAGGCCCGCATCCTCGAGTGCGGCCAGCTCGCGCAGCAGGTCCGGTAGCACGAATGCAAGCAGCGGCGACTTCGGCAGCTCGCGCTGGTGCAGGCCGATGCCGATGCGCCCGTCGGTCACGACCGCGTAGGGGTAGGGCCAGGCCTCGCCGGTCGAGGCCTGCACGAAGCCGAGACCCTCGTAGAACTCGAGCGACGCCAGCACGTCCGGCGCGTGCACGCTGACCTCGAGGAATCGCCCGATCATGCCGCCGTCCCGAGCGCGCGCGCCGCGAGGCGCGCAAGGCTCTCCGTCTGCGCGGCGCCGTCATTGAGGCAGGCGACGTACTCGAACGACTCGCCGCCCGCGGCCAGGAAGGTCTCGCGCCCGCGGATCGCGATCTCCTCCAGCGTCTCCAGGCAGTCCACCGCGAAGCCGGGACAGCAGGCGACGAGGCGCCGCGTTCCGGACCGGGCGAGTTCGACGAGCCGGTCCTCGGTGTAAGGCATGAGCCAGCGCTCGCGCCCGACCCGCGACTGGTAGCTGAGCGACCACGATGACGCGCGCAGGCCGAGCCGCTCCGCCACGAGCCTGGCGGTCGCCTCGCATTGCGAGGCATAGGGGTCGCCCGCGTCCACGTAGCGCTGCGGCAGGCCGTGGAAGGAGAACAGCAGGTGCGCGCCGGCGGCGATGGCGTCGCGCCGCGGCGCGAGCGACTCCGCGAGTGCGGCAAGGTACCCGGTGTCGTCGTGGTAGTCGCGGATCCGCGTGAGCTCCGGGAGCCAGCGCGAGGCCGCGAGCGCGGCCTCCACGCGGTCGAAGACCGGTTCCGTCGTGGTCGCGGAGTACTGCGGATAGAGCGGCAGCACCGCGATGCGGGTGGTTCCCCGCGCGCGCAGCTCCTCGAGTGCGGAAGCGATCGAGGGCTTGCCGTAGGTCATGCCGGCGGCGACGGCGACGGGCGCGCCGGCGATCGCGGGCAGCCGTGCCACGAGGCTCCGCGCGAGCGACAGCGTATTCACGAGCAGTGGCGAGCCCTCCGGGGTCCAGATCGCCCGATAGGCATGCGCGCTCCGGCGCGGGCGGATGTTCAGGATCACGCCGTAGAGGATCGGCAGCCAGAGCATGCGCGGCAGGTCCACGACGCGGCGGTCGGAGAGGAACTCGGCGAGGAAGCGGCGCACCGCGGGCGCGGTCGGCGCCTCGGGCGTGCCGAGGTTTGCGAGCAGGATGCCGGCGGTGCCCGTCATGCGGGAACGATACCGCAAAAGAAACGGCGGCCGGGATTCCCCCGGCCGCCGCGATCGGTCAGGCCGTCAGGCCTCAGAATGCGAAGCGCACGCCCACGAAAATCGTGTCGGCGTCGTCGCCCGTGCGGAACTCGGCGCCCGCGGCGAAGTTCTCCGTGAAGAAATAGCGCCCGCCCACCGCAAGCTCGGTGTCGTCGGCGCCGCTGCCGAAGTCCGTGTAGATCACGTTGCCGTCGAGCTCGAAGCC
>DATBLN010000153.1:0-16737 GCA_036555345.1 Steroidobacteraceae bacterium | reverse complement strand
GGACGGCACGCTCGCGCCGCTCGCCGGCATCTGCGGGCTCGCCGAGCGCCATGGCGCGACGGTGATCGTGGACGATTCGCACGCGACCGGCTTCATGGGCGCGAATGGCCGCGGCACGCACGAGCACTGCGGCGTGATGGGCCGCGTGGACGTGCTGACCGGCACGCTCGGCAAGGCCCTGGGCGGCGCGAGCGGCGGCTACGTCTCCGGCCGCGGCGCGGTGGTCCGCTGGCTGCGGCAGCGTTCCCGGCCCTATCTGTTCTCCAACACGATCGCGCCGGTCGTCGCCGCGGCCACGATCGCCGTACTCGACCTGCTCGAGCGCTCGGGTGACCTGCGCCGGCGGCTCGTGGAGAACGCGGCCTGGTTCCGCGCCGAACTCACGGCGCTCGGCTTCACGCTCCCGCCGGGCGAGCACCCGATCATTCCCGTCATGATCGGCGACGCCGCGCTCGCCGTGCGCCTGGCGGACCGCCTGCTCGAGCTCGGCGTCTACGTGGTCGGGTTCTCCTACCCGGTCGTGCCGATGGGCAAGGCGCGCATCCGCACGCAGATGTGCGCCGGGCACGACCGGGCCATGCTCGCGCGCGCGGTCGGGGCATTCGGGCAGGCGGGACGGGAACTCGGCATCATCGGCAAGTGAGGACCGCATGAAGGCATTGATCAAGGCGAAGCCCGAACCGGGCATCTGGCTGGGCGAGCTGCCGAAACCGGAGCCGGGCCCGAACGACGTGCTGATCCGCATGAAGAAGACCGCGATCTGCGGCACGGACATCCACATCTTCCAGTGGGATGCCTGGGCCGCGCGCACGATCCCGGTGCCGATGCAGGTCGGCCACGAATACTGCGGCGAGATCGTGGCGCTCGGCGGCGAGGTGCGCGGGCTCGCGGTCGGCGACCGCGTCTCCGGCGAGGGCCACATCACCTGCGGCCACTGCCGCAACTGCCGCGCCGGGCGCCGCCACCTGTGCCGCAACACGCAGGGCGTCGGCGTCAACCGGCCCGGCTGCTTCGCCGAGTACATGGTGCTGCCGGCCGCCAACGTGTTCCGGCTGCCGGCCGGAATCCCGGACGACATCGCGTCGATCCTCGACCCGCTCGGCAATGCGACGCACGCGGCGCTCTCGTTCAACATGGTCGGCGAGGACGTGCTCATCACCGGCGCGGGCCCCATCGGCATCATGGCGGTCGCGATCGCCCGCTTCGTCGGCGCGCGGCACGTCGTGATCACCGACGTCAACGACTACCGGCTCGGCCTCGCGCGGCGCATGGGCGCGACGCGGGCGCTCAACGTGTCGCGCGAGAAGGTCGACGACGCGATGCGCGATCTCGGCATGGAGGAGGGCTTCGACGTCGGCCTTGAGATGTCGGGCAACCCGTCCGCGTTCCGCGACCTGCTGCGCGCGATGCACCATGGCGGCTCGGTGGCGCTCCTCGGCATCCCGCCCGCCGAGATGGCCATTGACTGGAACCAGGTGATCTTCAAGGGGCTCGTCATCAAGGGAATCTATGGCCGCGAGATGTTCGAGACCTGGTACAAGATGGCCGCGATGCTGCAAAGCGGTCTCAACGTGAGCCCCGTGATCACCCACCGCTTCGCGGTCGGCGACTACCGGCAGGCGTTCGAGACGATGAGCGGCGGCCAGTCCGGCAAGGTGATCCTGGAGTGGGCCGCTTAGGGGACTGTCCCCTCTGGCTCACTCGACGCGGCACCCGCACAGGTAGACCGGCCGGCCCTCGGCCGCGAGCGCGAGCAGCGCCCGCGCCCGGGCCAGCGCGGTGCCGAAGCCCGGCAGCGCGGCCCGGCGCGGAGCGATCGCATCGACCAGCCAGGCGGCCGCGCTTCGCAGGTGCAGCGCGAGCGCGTCGCGCCACGAGATCTCCTGCTCGAACCACGTCACGCCGTAGCCTTCCTCGAGGCCGGCGAGGCGCGCGGCCTCCGCGATCGCCTCGTCGAGGCCCCCGAGGTCGTCGACGATGCCCGCGGCGCGCGCGTCCGCGCCGGTCCAGACCCGTCCCTGCGCCAGGCTGTCGATCTCCTCCGGCCGGCGCTCGCGCGCCCGCGCGACGTGGCCGACGAAGGTGGCATAGGCGAACTCCACCGAGGACTGCAGGATCTGGCGTGCGTCGGGGCCCAGCTCGCGGTCGAGCTCCGCCTGGCCCGCGAGGCGTGTCGTACCGAAGCCGTCGCTCGTAACGCCGATCTTGCCGAGCGTGCGCTGGAAGGTCGGGACGATCGCGTACACGCCAATTGATCCCGTGATCGTGGTCGGCGCCGCGACGATGCGGTCGGCGTCCATCGCGATGTAGTAGCCGCCGGACGCGGCCACCGTCCCCATCGAGGCGACCACGGGTTTCCCGGCCCCGGACAGCGCCGCGACCTCGCGCCGGATCACCTCCGAGGCCATCATGCTGCCGCCCGGGCTGTCGATGCGCAGCACGACCGCGTCGATGTCGTCGTCCAGGCGCGCCTCGCGCAGCATCGCGGCGAGCGTGTCACCGCCCACCAGGCCCGGCGACTGCTCCCCGTCCAGGATCTCGCCGGAGGCGACGATCACGCCGACGTTCTCGTCGGCATTGCGCGCGAGCGCGTCCTCGGAACGCACGATGGGCAGGTACGATTGCCACTCCACGGCCGCGTAGCCCGTGTCCTCGTCCTCGCCCGCGACCCCGGCCACGAGCGCCTCGAATTCGGCCCGGGTCTTCAGCCCGTCGACGAGCCCGCGCGCGAGCGCATACTGCGCCGTGTCGCCTCCGGTCGCCGCGACGCCGGCGGCCGCCTCGTCCGCGTAGGCCTGGATGAGCGCGGGATCGAGCTTGCGCGCCGCCGCGACGTCCGCCTTGTAGGCGTCCCACAGCGCGCCGACCCAGACCTCGGCGTCCTCGCGGTCCTCCGGCGACATGTCGCTGCGCGTGAATTCCTCGGGCGCGGACTTGTGGCTGCCGACCTTGAAGACATTGACATCGACGGCCAGCTTGTCGACCGTGCCGCGGAAGTAGCTGCGGTAGTAGGAGTAGCCTTCGATGAGCACGTAGCCCATCGGGTCGAGGTAGACCTCGTCCGCCTGCGCCGCGAGGTAGTACTGGCGCTGGCTGAAGCCCTGGCCGTAGGCGTACACCCTCTTGCCCGCCTCGCGGAACCAGGTGATCGAGCGCGCGAGGTCCTGCAGCATCGGCAGGCCCGCGCCCTCGAGGCCGTCGAGATCGAGCACGAGCGCCTTGATGCGCGCGTCGTCGCGCGCCTGGTCCACCACGTCCACGAGGTCACGCAGGCGCGTCTCGACACGATCGTCGCCGGCGGCATCGGCGAGCGCGCGCTCGAGCGGGTCCCCGCTCTCTTCCTCGACCAGGAATCCCTGCGGCGCGAGCACGAGGGCCGCGCTGCCCGGAATGATCGGCAGCGCGGTGTGGCTCGCCGCGAGCAGCGCGCCGAACAGGAACAGCAGCAGCAGGAGGTGCAGGACCTTGCGCAGCCCGTCGAGGGCGTACCAGACGCCCTTCAGCAGTGCCCAGAGCGCGCGCAGTACGGGCATGGTCCGGCGGCCTCAGGCGCCCAGCTTTTCCTCGATGCGGGCCGACTTGCCGGAGCGGTCGCGCAGGTAGTAAAGCTTCGCGCGGCGCACCTTGCCGCGCCGCTTGACCTCGATGTCGGCGATCGACGGGCTGTGCGTCTGGAACACGCGCTCGACGCCCTCGCCGTGCGACACCTTGCGCACCGTGAACGAGCTGTTGAGGCCGCGGTTCTTGCAGGCGATCACGATGCCCTCGTAGGCCTGCACGCGCTCGCGGTCGCCCTCGCGCACCTTGACCTGCACGACGACCGTGTCGCCGGGCCCGAACTCGGGCAGCTTGCGCTTCATCGAGCGCGATTCCAGTTCCTGCATGATCTTGTTCATCGGTCGTACCCCGGTCCTGTGTCGTCCAGTTCGTCCATCACGCGCGCGGCGGCTCGATGCCCGCCTCGGCGCAGAATTCCTCGAGCAGCACCCGCTCATCCGGCGCAAGCCCCCGCGCCGCGAGCAGCTCCGGGCGCAGCCGCCAGGTCCGCCCCAGCGCCTGCTTCAGGCGCCAGCGCGCGATCGCGGCGTGGTTCCCGCCCGTCAATACCGCGGGCACCGGCCGCCCTTCCCATGCCTCGGGCCGCGTGTAATGCGGCCAGTCGAGCAGCCCCGCGCCGAACGAGTCCTGCCCGGCGGACTGCAGGTCGCCGAGCACGCCCGGCACGAGCCTCGCCACCGCGTCGATCACCACGAGCGCCGGCAGCTCGCCGCCGGACAGCACATAGTCGCCGATCGACAACTCCTCGTCGATCAGGGCATCCACCACCCGCTGGTCGATGCCCTCGTAGCGCCCTGCGACCAGCCCGAGCCCCGGCAGCCCGGCGAGCCGCCGCGCGGCCGCCTGGTCGAAGCGCCGTCCCTGCGCCGAGAGCGCGATCATCGGCGCGCCGTCCGGCAACCGCGTCCGGGCGCGGCGGATCGCCGCCGCCAGCGGCCCCGGCGCGAGCACCATGCCCGGCCCGCCGCCGAACGGGCGGTCGTCCACGGTGCGGCGGGCGTCCGTTGCGTGGTCGCGCGGGTTCTCCGTGCCGACCTGCAGCAGCCCCGCGGCCTGTGCGCGCCCGACGACCCCGGCGGACAGGCCCGCCTCGATCAGCGCCGGGAACAGCGTGACGACCTCGAACCGCACCTAGAAGTCCGGGTCCCAGTCCACCACGACCCGGCCCCGCTCCAGATCCACCTTCCGCAGGTGCCTCGGCACGAGCGGCACCCAGTGCTCGCGCTCGCCGGTCACCACCATCACCGGGTTCGCCGGCAGGTCGAGGAAATGATCCACCCGACCGAGCCGCCGATCCTCCTGGTTCACCACCTCGAGCCCCACCAGGTCGGCCCGGTAGTACTCGCCGCTTCGCAGCGCCGGAAGTTCGCGCCGCTCGATCCACAATTCAGGCCGCGAGAGCGCCATGGCGGCGTCGCGGTCGTCGATGCCCTCGATCCGGGCCACCAGGCCCTTGCCGTGCCGGCGCCCCTCGAGCGGGCGCAATTCGCGGCAGCCGCCCGCAGGCAGGGTCGCGCGCCAGCAGGGAAACCCGAGAATCTGCTCCGGCGGCTCGGTGTAGGACCGGACCTTCACCCAGCCGCGCACGCCGAACGGCCCCGCGATGCGCCCCAGCACGACGCGTTCGTGCTCCCGTCCGGGTTCCCGCGACGGTGCCGGCGGCATCGCGGCACTGCCCGCGGCTCAGGCCGCGGCTTGCTTGCGGGCGGCCGCGACCAGCGTGCGCACGCGATCCGACAGGGTGGCGCCGGTTTTGGTCCAGTAATCGATGCGCGGCAGGTCGAGCTCGAGCTTGCGGTCCTTGCCGCGCGCGACCGGGTTGAAGTAGCCGACCTGCTCCAGCACGGTGCCGCCCTGCCGCTTGCGGCTGTCGGTGACGACGACATGGAAGAAAGGCGCGTTCTTGCCCCCGCGGCGCGTCAGGCGAATCGTGACCATCGAATGAGTCCCTCGCTGCTTCCAGCGTCAGTCCGGGGCCCCTCGGGGCCCGCCAAAGAGCCGCGCATTCTACTCAAATCCCCCTGCTGATGAAAGGCTTACGCCGTCCGGGCTGGATGGGACTATGGCGGCCGCCCGCCGGGGGGAAGCCGGCCGGCGAGGCCGCGCAGCAGCTTACGCAGGCCCCCGCCCTTCATCTGCTTCATGACCCTGTCCATCTGCTGGTGCTGCCTGAGCAGGCGGTTGACCTCCTGTACCGGCACGCCGGCGCCCGCGGCGATGCGCCGCTTGCGCGAGGCCGCGATGATCGCCGGCCGTCGCCGCTCGGCGGGCGTCATCGAGTCAATGATGCCGATCTGGCGCCGGATGCTCCGCTCATCGACCTGCGCGCTGGCGCCCGCCGGCAGCATTCCGGCCGGCAGCTTGCCGGCGAGCGCCGCGAGGCCTCCCATGCGGTTGAACTCGGCGAGCTGCTCGCGCAGGTCGGTGAAATCGAACCCGCGCCCTTTCGTGACCTTCTCGGCCAGGCGCTGCGCCTTCTCCTGGTCAGCCCTGGCCTGGACCTGCTCGATCAGCGTGAGGACATCGCCCATGCCGAGGATGCGCGAGGCGATGCGCTCGGGATGGAAGGGCTCGAGCGCCTCCGTCTTCTCGCCGGTGCCCAGGAAGAGGATCGGCTTGCCGGTCACCTGGCGGACCGAGAGCGCGGCGCCGCCGCGCGCGTCGCCGTCGGCCTTGGTCAGGATGATCCCGGTCAGCGCGAGCGCCGAATCGAAGGCGCGCGCCGCGTTGACCGCGTCCTGGCCCGCCATGCTGTCCACGATGAACAGGCGCTCGTGGGCGGCCACGGCCCGGTCGATGGCCCGCACCTCCTCCATCATCGCCTCGTCCACGTGCAGGCGGCCCGCGGTGTCGACGATCACCACGTCGTGCTGGTGACGGCGCGCGTGCTCGACCGCCGCGGTCGCGATCGCGACCGGCGGGGCGCCGGCGGGCGCGGCGAAGCAGTCCGCGTGCACCTGGCCGGCGAGGCGCTCGAGCTGCACCATCGCCGCGGGGCGGTACACGTCGGTGCTCGCGAGCAGCGGCTTGCGGCCATGCCGCTCGATCAGGTGACGGGCGAGCTTGGCCGCGGTCGTGGTCTTGCCCGCGCCCTGCAGTCCCGCCAGCAGCACGACGACGGGCGGCGGCGCCCGCAGGTTGAGGCCGGCGCCCGGCTCGCCCATCACGCGCGTGAGCTCCTCGTGGAGGATGCGGATGAAGGCCTGGCCCGGCGTCAGGCTGCGTTCCACCTCCGCGCCGACGGCGCGCGCGCGCACGGACTCGGTGAACGACTTCACGACCGGGACCGCGACGTCCGCCTCGAGCAGCGCCATGCGGACCTGGCGCAGCGTCTCGGCGATGTTCTCCTCCGTCAGGCGGCCGCGGCCGCGCAGCGCGTCCACGGCGCGGCCGAGTCGTTCGGCGAGCGAGTCGAACATCCGGAACTTCCCTGCGTCGAGGCCGCGAGACCCGGCCGGCGCCGATTATAGGCCGGCGCGGCCCGCGCTTTGCTTCCCCGGTGCCCTGTGCAATGATCGCCCGCGATCCCGGAGCGGCCTGCATTGCGCGCATTCCTCGTCATCCTCCTGTACCTCGCGGCCGCGGCCGCCGCGGCGCACTCGGCGCGACGCGGCAGCGCGCGCGCCATGCTCGCGGAGCCGGCGGCATATCTCGCGCTCGCGGCGCTCGGCGCGCACGCCGCGTGGCTGCTCGCGGTGCTGCGGCCATTCGGCGTCAGCACGCTCTCGATCGCCGACAGCGCCTCGTTGATGGGATTCGCGATCGGCGTCGGCGGCCTCTCCGCCCTCGTCGCGCCGCGCTTCCGCGGCGTCGCCGCGCTCGTGCTCGGCATCGCAGGCCTGCTCGCCGCGGGCACCGGCAGCCTGCCGGAGCCGCGCGAGGTCAGCGCGGGCGGGTGGCCGTTCGCGGTGCACGTGGTGCTCGCGATGGGCTCGGCCGGCATGTTCGCGATCGCTGCGGTGTTCGTCGTGCTGATGACGCTGCAGGACTCGCAGCTGCGCAGCCCGCGCCCGGCGCGCTGGCTCGCCGCATTGCCGCCGGTCGAGAGCCTCGAGCATGCGCTGTTCACGGTGCTTGCGACCGGCATGGCCTCGCTCACCGTCGCGATCCTCGCCGGGCTCCTGTTCGTCACCAACCTGTTCCAGCAGCACCTCGCGCACAAGGTGATCCTGGCGCTCACGGCCTGGCTCGTGTTCGCGATCCTGCTGGTGGGGCGCTGGCGCTACGGCTGGCGCGGGCGCAAGGCCACGCGCTACACGCTGGCGGGTTTCGGGCTGCTGGCGGTCGCCTACTTCGGCAGCAAGTTCGTGCTCGAGATCGTCCTCGGCCAGCACTGGGGATGAATAAAGGGGACGCGTCCATTTATCCGAAGCCGGATAAACGGACGCGTCCCCTTTATTCTTCGAGCGCCGCCAGCGCCTCGCGGATGCCCGCGACGGCGCTGACCGCGATGCCCTCGACCGCCTGGCGCGGGGCATTCGCCCGCGGCACGATCGCGCGGCGGAAGCCGTGCTTGGCGGCCTCGCGCAGCCGCTCCTCGCCATAGGGCACCGGCCGGACTTCGCCCGTGAGGCCCGCCTCCCCGAACAGCACCAGGTCCTGCGGCAGCGGCCTGCCGGACAGGCTCGAGGCGAGCGCCGCCATGACCGCGAGGTCCGCCGCGGTCTCCTCGAGGTGCACGCCGCCCACCACGTTGACGAACACGTCGTGCGCCGCGAGCGCGAGACCCGCGTGCCGGTGCAGCACGGCGAGCAGCAATGCCAGGCGATTGGACTCGAAGCCGACCGCGACGCGCCGCGGGTTGGCGAGCGCGCTCTCGTCCACCAGCGCCTGCACCTCGATCAGCATCTGGCGCGTGCCCTCGCGCGCGACCGTCACGGCCGACCCCGGCACCGGCTGCGCGCCGCGCGAAAGGAAGATGGCGGACGGATTGCGCACCTCGCGCAGCCCCTGCCCTTCCATCGCGAACACGCCGATCTCGTTGACCGCGCCGAAGCGGTTCTTGACCGCGCGGATCACGCGGAAGCGGCTGCCCGAGTCGCTCTCGAAGTAGAGCACCGTGTCCACCATGTGCTCGAGCACGCGCGGCCCCGCGATCACGCCCTCGCGCGTGACGTGGCCGATCAGGAACACGGCCGTGCCCGTCGCCTTCGCGAAGCGCACCAGCGCCGCCGTCGCTTCGCGCAGCTGTGTCACCGCGCCCGGCGCCGCCTCGACGCCGACCGCCGACATGGTCTGGATGGAGTCGACGACCAGCACGCGCGCCGCGGCCTCGCCCGCGATCTCCAGGATGCGCTCGACCGACGTCTCGGCGACGACCGACAGCCGCCCCTCCGGCAGCGCGAGCCGGCGCGCGCGTTCGGCCACCTGCCGCACCGATTCCTCCCCGGTGGCGTACAGCACCGGCTGGCCGGCCGCGAGGGACGCCGCGCACTGCAGGAGCAGTGTCGACTTGCCGATGCCCGGGTCGCCGCCGATCAGGGTGACCGATCCCGTCACCAGGCCGCCGCCCAGCACGCGGTCGAGCTCGCCGAAGCCCGTCGCCAGCCGTGCGTCGTCCGCGCCCGCGACGGCCGCGATCGGCTGCGCTGCGGCCACCGCCCCCGCGCGGCGCGCGCCACCCGGGACCCGCGCCTCGGTGAACGACGCGAGCGTGTTCCACTCGCCGCAGGAAGGGCACTGGCCGGTCCAGCGCGGCGTGTCGGCGCCGCAGGAAGAACAGACGAATGCGGTGCGGGGCTTGGCCATCGTGAGGGCACGGAAACCGGGGAGCGGCGATGCTAGCACGCGCCCCGCACCCGGGACCGGTCCGGAGGACTGCGGCCCAGGTCGCGGTTTCGTCCATAAGCGCTTGAAAAACCGGCCCCTGCCAGTATCGGCGCGGACGCGCTGCCATTATGATTCGTGGATCAGGGTGGTCAGGGATCGTGGGGCGAATGCCTGACGAATCGAGCCGCGGCGGATGGCTGCGCAACCTTTCCGGCATGACGGGCAAGAAGTCCGGCGATCCGGCACCGAAAATCGGCAAGCCGCTCGAGATGGCGGTCGCCGAGAAGCCGGCTGCGCCGAATGCGCCCGCCGCCGGGACGCCGGCGCGGTCGGCGCGCGGCAAGGCGCTGCGGCCCGGACAGGTGTTTCACCATTTCAAGGTGGAGCAGGAACTGGGCCGCGGGGCGACCGCGACCGTCTACCGGGCGCTCGATGAGCGCAATGGCGGCACGGTAGCCCTCAAGACGCTCTCCCTCGCCGACGACTGGCCGGACGACCTGCTCGACGAAGCCAAGCTGCGCCTGCTGCGCGAGGCCGACGCCGCGGGCTCGCTGGCGCACCCCGACATCGTCGAGATCAAGGAATCGGGCGAGCACGACGGCGTCGTCTACCTCGCGATGGAATACGTGCAGGGAGTCAACCTCGGCATGCACGCGACCGAGGGCCGGCTGCTGCCGCCGCGCCTGGCCGCGGAGATGTGCGCCCGCGTCGCCGACGCGCTCTACTTCGCGCACCAGCGCGGCATCATCCACCGCGACATCAAGCCGGCCAACATCGTCTTCGACCAGAAGAACCGGCGCGTGCGGGTGATGGACTTCGGCGTCGCCCGGCTCGTGGACAGCCGCGCGACGCGCACCGGCGTGATCCTGGGCTCGCCGTCCTACATGGCGCCGGAGCAGCTCGACGCGCGCCCGGTCACCGCGCAGTCGGACCTGTTCTCGCTCGGCGTGACGCTGTTCCAGCTGCTGACCGGCATGCTGCCGTTCCGCTCGGACTCGATTCCCGGGCTGATGCAGAAGATCTCGGGCGAGCCGCACCCGCCGCTCTCCGTCGTGCGGCCGGACCTGCCCGCCTCGCTCGCCGCGGTCATCGATCGCGCGCTCGAGAAGGACCCCGACATGCGCTACCGCAGCGGCGCCGAGATGGCGCAGGCGCTGCGCGACGCCGCGCGCGAAGTGGACCCGGCGATCCGTTGATGGGTCGCTACGTCTCCCTGCGGAATCGCGTGCAGGCGGTCGGCCTGACCGACACTGGCAAGGTGCGCGAGCACAACGAGGACTCGATCGCGCTCGACACCGACATCGGCCTGTACGTGCTCGCCGACGGCATGGGCGGCTACAACGCGGGCGAGGTCGCCTCCGGCATCGCGGTCAAGACCATCACCAACCTGGTGCGCGAGGCCTACCAGGCGCAGGAGCTCGATGGCAGCGACAAGGCCACCGGCCTGCACCGGCCGAGCATCATCCTGCGCGACGCGATCGCGCGCGCCAACAAGATCATCCACCAGACCTCCAAGTCGCAGACCCAGTGCGAGGGCATGGGCACGACCGTGGTGGCGGCGCTCATGCACGACAACCGCCTGACCATCGCCCACGTCGGGGACTCGCGCCTGTATCGCCTGCGCAAGGAGTCGTTCGAGCAGCTGACGATGGACCATTCGCTGCTGCAGGAGCTGGTCGACCGCGGCTTCTACTCGGCCGAGGAAGCGCAGCGCGCCACCAACAAGAACTACGTGACGCGGGCGCTCGGCGTCGAGCCGACCGTGGACGTCGAAGTCCACGAACTCCCCGTCGAGCCGGGGGACTGGATGGTGCTGTGCTCCGACGGCCTGACCGACATGGTCGAGGACGAGGATATTCACTTAACAATCAGTACTTTCGGCGGTAATCTTGATACAGTTGCTCGACAGCTGATCCAGCTCGCGAATGATAGCGGCGGCCGGGACAACATCTCGGTCGTGCTGGCGCAGGTGGTCGAACTTTTC
Source organism: Steroidobacteraceae bacterium (assembly GCA_036555345.1). Classification (GTDB taxonomy): domain Bacteria; phylum Pseudomonadota; class Gammaproteobacteria; order Steroidobacterales; family Steroidobacteraceae; genus SCUD01. The sequence goes on along the minus strand of DATBLN010000153.1, from coordinate 5,426 downwards.
CCCGCGCGGCGGGGCATACTTGACAGAATATTGGCCTGGTTCGGATAACCGGGGGCGAGGGAGACGATGGCGCGCCTGATTCTGAGTCTGGATGGCCAGGTCCTGGCCGAATACAACATGACCAAGGAGCGGTACACGATCGGCCGGCTCCCGGACAACGACGTGCGCATCGACAATGCGGCCGTCAGCGGTCACCACGGCCTGATCATCAACATCCTCAACGATTCCTTCCTCGAGGATCTCAACAGCACGAACGGCACCTACGTCAACGGCAAGCTGATCAAGAAGCATGCGCTGACGCACGGCGACGTCATCACGATCGGCCACCATCACCTGCGCTTCGTGGACAGCCAGGTCGAGAGCCAGGAGCAGGACGAGTTCGAGCGCACGCTGGTCATCCAGCCCGGCCAGGTCAACGAGGCGCGCCTGCGCGCCGCGACCGAGCAGGTCGCGCCGCCGTCGACGCCGTCGCCCGCACAGCCGGCCGCACAGCCGGCCGCGCGCCCCGCCGCCGCCGCGCCCGCCGAGAAGGGCGCGCCCGCGCGGCCCGCCAAGCTGCAGGTGCTCTCGGGGCAATTCGCCGGCCGCGAGCTCGAGCTCGCGAAGACCCTGACGACGCTCGGCCGGCCCGGCGTGCAGGTGGCGGCGATCAGCCGCCGCGCCGACGGCTACTACGTCGTGCACGTCGAGAGCGCGAAGCCGGGCGACTTCCCGCTCGTCAATGGCCAGCCCATCGGGCCGCAGGCCCGTCGGCTGCACGACAACGACGTCGTCACGCTCGCCGGCGTGAAGATGGGGTTCTTCGAGGCCTGACCGCCCGGCCGCTCAGCTGAGCAGCAGCCAGGCGAACGTGGCCTGGCTCGCGAACCCCGCGGCGAAGGCGAGCGTCCTCACCCAGGGCCACGCCAGCGTGTACGCGACCGCGTGCACGAGACGCGCCCAGAAATACATCTTGGCCGCGAACACGGTGGTCTCGTTCGAGACGCCGGCCGCATGCGCTGCGAGCACGAGCGCGGCGAACACGACCAGGTTCTCGACGGCGTTGCCGTGCGCCTTCTGCAGCCGCGTCGCCCAGGCCGACTGCGGCTTCGGGTTCTCCGGGTAACCCACCGCATCCGCGACGCCGCGCACCGCGACGCGATTCAGGATGTAAGGCACCCACAACACCGCGGTCAGCGCGGTGACCAGCACGAGGTAGTTGAGTTCGATCGTCATCGGTCGGTCTCCCTGGCGCCCGCCGGGCGGGCGCAGGCAGACTACGCCCGCCCGGCGGCCGGCGCCAGATCGCCGTCAGGCGCCCGCGAGCCCGGCGACGCCGAAGGCGAGGATGCCGATGGCGGATGCGGCGTTGATCGCACGGCGCCAGCGCGGTCCCGGCAGCGCGGCGCCGAGGATCGCGCCCCCGCCCGCGACCGCGAGCGAGACGGCGAGGCTGCCACCGCCCAGCGCGAACGCGAGCCAGGCCGCGATCGCCGGCGAACCGGCGACCGGAAGCTGCGGGACGAAGCCCGCGAACACGACGATCGTCATCGGGTTGACGAGCGTGAGCAGGAAGGTCGGCCATAGCATCCGTCCCGCGGCCGGCGCCGCGGCAGCGGCCGCCGCGGCCGGCGCCGGGCGCAGCAGCATCACGAGCCCGAGGACGACCAGCAGCAGCGCGGAGCCGGTCCGGATGGCCGTCGCGTGCGCGGCCAGCGGCGGCAACAGGAGCGCGCCCGCCGAGAATGCCAGGAGCGCATAGCCGAAATCGGCGAGCGCCGCACCCGCCGCGGCCCAGGCACCGGCGGCGAAGCCGCGCTCCGCGGCGCTGCCGAGTATCAGCAGGGCGATCGGACCGATGGCGCCGGCCAGCAGGGCGCCGAACAGGAACGACTTGAGGATTGCGGCGCCCAAGGCGAAGCGCAGGCGCGGGTCAGCCGCCGGCCGCCGCCACGCCGCCGCCGGTCGCGAGCTGCCATCCGAGGGTGGCCCAGAACGCGAGCAGCACGAAGAGGCTCGCGGCGAACGCCCGGAAGCGCCAGAGCACCTTGTTGCGGGTCAGGTGGATGGTGCTGTGCAGGTAGCGCAGCGCCACGTAGGCCCAGGCGAGCGCGACCAGCAGGGCGCCGCTCTCACCCGCCGCGAAGGCGATTGCGACGCCGGCGTAGAAGAGCGTCGGCATCTCGTAGAGATTGAGGAGGTTGCGCGCCGTGGCGGCGACGTCCTCGGGTTCCCCCTCACCCTTGAATACCTTGTAGTAGCGCGGATCGACGCGCCCGGCGCGCGCGGCGGCGAAACGCTGCCGCGCGAGCCGCAGGACCACCACGAACGTGAGCGCGACGAGCGCGAAGGCGGGCCAGACGATCGCCATGTTCATCCTCCCCGTCCGCCAGGCGGGGGCGCCGGGCGCTGGAACAGCGATGCGAAGTCGTGCACCGGCCGGTACCCGAGCTGCGCGACCGCGCGGTCCACAACATAGACGCGGTCGATGGACTGCGGCAACTGCCAGCCGCGGCGCGCAAACTCGGCGACGGCCCAGGGCAGTCGCCCGGCGACCACGCTGGCCGCGTCCCGGAACAACGCGGCACAGTCGGACTGCGCAAATGGCGATGGCGCCGACACGTTGTAGACCGCGAACCCGCCGGCCGGCGCGGCGAGGGCGAGCTCGTGCGCCTGCGCGACATCCTCCGCATCCACGCCGCGGTGCAGCCGGTAGGTCGCCACGAGCCTGGGCTCCTCCGGGAAGCAGCGCGACATGCGAAGCACGATGCACGCGAGCCCCGACTGCGCCGCCTCGCGGCAGGCCACCTCGGCCGCCAGCTTGGTCTCGTCGTAGATGTCCCGCGGGCGCGGAACGAGCGCCTCGGTGACCCACACCGCCCGGTCCCGGGGCAGCATCGCGTCGCCGTAGAGCGAGGTCGTGCTGGTGTAGACGAAGCGGCCGACGCCCGCCTCGCCGCAGGCGGCGAGCAGCCGCCGCGTCGCAGCGACGTTGACCTCGCGGAAGTCCGCGGCGCTTCGCGCCGCGAGGTCGGGAACGTGCAGCGAGGCCGTGTGCACGACCGCCTCGATCCCGGCGAGATGCCGCGCGAGCAGCGCGGTGTCCCGCAGGTCGCCCGTGACGGACGTGAGCGGTCCCGGGCGCAGGTCGAAGCCGGTCACCGCGTGCCGCAGCGAGAGCCGGGCGGCGATCGCGCCGCCGACGCGCCCGGAGGCGCCCGTGACCAGGATCCTCACGAGACTTCGTGCGGCACGCGCCGGCTGACGCGGCAGGTCAGCTCGTAGGCGATCGTGCCCGCCGCGGCCGCGACGCGCTCGACCGGGACTTGCGGCCCCCACAGCTGCACCGGGTCGCCGGGCAGGACGTCCGGAAGACCGCTCACGTCGATCGCGAGCATGTCCATGGACACGCGTCCCGCGAGGCTGGCCTGCCTGCCATTCACGAGCGCCGGCGTGCCGTTTGCGGTGCTGCGCGGGTAGCCGTCGCCATAGCCCGCCTCCACGATCGCGATGCGCGCGGGGCCGGGAGCGGCCCAGGTCCCGCCGTAGCCCACGCGGTCACCCGCGGCCAGCTCCTTCACGGCGATCACGCGCGTCATCAGCGTCATCACCGGGCGCAGCCCGAGCTCCGCGCCGGTCGACTCCGGAAACGGCGAGATCCCGTAAAGCATGATCCCGGGGCGCACCCAGTCCGCGCGCGCCTCGGGCCAGGCGATGAGGCCCGCCGAGTTCGCGATACTGCGCTCGCCGGGAAGCCCCGCCGTGGCCGCGGCGAAACGCGCGAGCTGCGCGCGGGTGTGCGGGTTGCCGCGCTCCTCGGCTTCGGCCAGGTGGGTGGCGAGCCGCGGCGGCCCGGCGATCGCGGCGCAGGCCGAAAGCCGCGCCATGGCCTGCGGCACCTGCGCTGGGCGGAACCCGAGGCGGCCCATGCCGCTGTCGATTTTCAGCCAGATACGGAAGGAATGTGCGCCCCGCCACCGTTCGAGAAGCGCCACCTGCGCGTCCTGGCACACGAATGGCTCGAGCTCCTGCGCCGCCGCCGCCGCGAGGCCCGTCTCGTCCTGCACGCCCTCGAGCAGCACGATGCGCGCTGCGATCCCCGCCTCGCGCAGCGCCAGCGCCTCCTCGAGGCGCGCGACCGCGAAGGCATCCGCGCCCGCGAGCGCGCGCGCGGCGGCGACGATGCCGTGGCCGTAGGCATTCGCCTTGATCACCGCGAGCACCCGCGCGCCGGGGGCGAACTCGCGCACCCGCCTCAGGTTGTGGGCAAAGGCCGCCGTGTCGATGACGGCGCGAAGTCCCGCCGTCAGAACGCGCCCTCGCCGTAGGACTCGGCGACCAGGTTCTCGAACCGCGTGTATTCGCCGAGGAATGTGAGCTGGATCTCGCCGATGGGGCCGTTGCGCTGCTTGGCGATGATGATGTCGGCGACGCCGCGGCGCGGTGAATTGGGGTCGTAGACCTCTTCGCGGTAGATCAGCAGGATCAGGTCACTGTCCTGCTCGATCGCGCCGGACTCGCGCAGGTCGGACATCACCGGCTTCTTGTCCGTGCGCTGCTCGACCGCGCGGTTGAGCTGGGAGATCGCGATCACCGGCACCTGCAGCTCCTTGGCGAGCGCCTTGAGGCTCCGGGAGATCTCCGAGATCTCGGTCGCGCGGTTCTCCTTGGTGCCGGCCACCTGCATCAGCTGCAGATAGTCCACGATGACGAGGCCGAGTCCGCGTTCCCGCTTCAGCCGCCGGGCGCGGGCGCGAAGCTCGGTCGGCGTGAGCGCGGGCGACTCGTCCAGGTAGATGGGCGCGCCCGACAGCTGCGCCATCGCGCCCTGGATGCGCGACCAGTCCTCGTCCGTGAAATGTCCGGTCCGCAGGTGCGTCTGGTTGACGCGCCCGAGCGAGGAGATCATGCGCAGCGTCAGCTGCTCGGCCGACATTTCCATCGTGAAGATCGCGGAGGGCACGCCCTTCGCGATCGCCGCGTTCTCGGCGATGTTCACCGCGAGCGTCGACTTGCCCATCGACGGGCGGCCCGCGATCACGACCAGGTCGCCGGGCTGCAGGCCGGTGGTCTTCCGGTCGAGCAGCGTGAAGCCGGTCGGCACGCCGCGGATCTCTCCCGGCGACTGGTGCAGGGCGTCGAGGCGGTCGATGGTCTGCGGCAGGATGTCGCGCACCGCCACGAAGCCCGTGCGGCCCCGGGCGCCGCGCTCGGCGATCTCGAACACGCGGCGCTCGGCCTCGTCCACGAGCTCGGAGGCGGAGCGCCCGCGGCTGTCGGTGGCGGCGGCGGCGATCTCGCCGCCCGCGGCGACCAGCTGCCGGAGGATCGAGCGCTCGCGGATGATCTCGGCGTAGGCGCGCACGTTCGCCGCCGAGGGCGTGTCGCGCGCGATGGTGCCGAGGTAGGCGAGCCCGCCGATCTCGTCGAGCCGGCCCTTGCGCTCG
>DATBLN010000135.1:0-25412 GCA_036555345.1 Steroidobacteraceae bacterium | reverse complement strand
ATTCAGATGAATCGCGACGCCATGCAGCAGATGCGCGGCGAGGTCCGGCTCGAGATCGTGCCCGGGGCGACCCACCTGTTCGAGGAGCCCGGCACGCTCGAGCGGGTCGCGGCGCTCGCGGCCGAGTGGTTTGTCAGCCACTTGAAGCCGGCCCGTTAGCGGACAGCGCGCGGCCCGGCGGCGTGCCGCCGGCGGGTCAGATGCGGTCTACGGCCGTCTTGACGCCCTCGGCGTGGGCGCAATGCGCGCAGCAGTACATCTTGCCTCTCGCTTCCGTGCCGTGCCCGATGATGCGGCAGCCGCAGTGCTGGCAGGTGGGGGCGAGGCGATGGATCGCACATTCGAACGAATCGAACGTGTGGTCCTTGCCGTTCATCGTCACGACGAATGCCTTGTCGTAGTCGTTCCCGCAGGTCTCGCATCTGGCCATGGCGTGTCTCCAGGCGGCCATCGAAGCGCCGGTGCCTGCGGGCACCATAGTTGCCCGGCGCCTGGCCGGCGATGCGGGAAATTACGTACGCGACCGCTGCCCGGCTCAGTTACCGGCCGGAAAACGCGCAATCTGCGCATCGTAGCGGCCGCGTGTCTCCTCGAGACGCAGACGCAGGCCGGCGAGCGTTCCGAGCGGGTTTCTGGTGCTCTGCATCTTGATCAACCAGTCCGGTAGGGTGCCGCCAGGATCGGCATACACCATGTACGTGACCCGTGAGCGCCCGTCATCGAGCGCCTGGATCGTATAGGAGCCATCGGCGTCGCTGGTTCGGACGGTGTCCGGGGCGCGCGCGACATCCGGCGCATCGATCGCCCGGAAATACACTTTCACGAGCTCCGGCGCCCGGACGAACGTCACCTCCTGCTCGATGACCGCCTCGCGGTCCAGCACCGGCCAGGGCAGATCGGTGCGGGTATGGATGATGCTGCGCCAGGCGTCGAGCCGACGCAGCGTCGTCGCCTCGGCGCAGTCGGGGACCCATTTCCGGTACGCCGGAACGTCGAGAAGCACGGCGAGGATCTCGTACGGGGTCCCGGCGACCTCGGCGATGGAGCGAAGCTGCGGTAACTACCGGCCCTCGACGAAGCGGCGGCTGGCGACGATGCCGTCGCGCGTGGCGAAGTCCTCCCAGTCGTCCGCATGGCCGATGGCGGGCAGGGCGCCAGCCAGCGAGACTGTGACGAGCAAGACCCATTGCCGTGCTGCCATGCGGCATTCGACACGGCCACGCGGGATTCGTTTCAGGGTGCCGGCGGAACCGGCCTGAACTCCAGGTGGTGGTAGTCGTAGCTGAAGTCCGCGACCGGCGAGACCGCCTTCATGGTGATGCGCTCGGGCTTGCCACCCGCGTCCAGCGAAAACGTGACGTAGGCGGGCTCGGTGAGCGGGTCCTGCCAGCGCGCGACGAACGTGTCGTAGGCCCAGTGCTCGAGCTTCGCCCGCATGCCGGGCGTCTGCAGGAAGTCGATCGAGAGCCCACCGGAATCCTCGGCGATCTCGATTTGCCCGTACCAGACGTCGGTGTACTTGCCGGCATAGGCCGGGAGCGGCAGCGAAGGCTTCGACTCGGGCCGGGACGCTGCCGCCGCGCGCACGGCTTCGAGTCCCTTGGCGTTCCGCTCGGCGATGAACCCGGCGAAGGCCTTCGGCCAGTCGCGCTTCGGCAGGCCGAGGTAGTGATCGAGCAGCTCGAACGGCAGGCCCGCCAGGAACGGCCCGTCCTCGGAGTTCATCGCCAGCGCGAAGCCGACGTTCTTCTCGGGCAGCAGCATGACGATCGCGCGGAAGCCGAGCGTCGCGCCGTTGTGCGTGATGACGCGATGGCCGCGATAGTCCTGCGCGACCCAGCCGAGCGCGTACGAGCGGAAGCTGGGTGTGGCGTCGGCGAGGGCGCCGGGCAGCGGCGTGATGGGCAATGGCACGACGGGCTGCCACATCTCGCGCGCGCTCGCCTCGGTGAAGAGCCGCGCCTCGGATCCCGGCAGCTTGCCGCCGGCGAGCTGCACGAGCAGCCACTTCGCGAGGTCGTTCGCGCCCGAGGCGATCGCACCGGCCGGCGCGGAGTTCTCCCCGAGCGCCACCATTTTCTCGTCGAAGGCGACCTGCGTCCCGATGCCGCGGATCTCGCCGACGCGGCCGTGCGGGAACGCGCGGTCCGCGACGGCGAGGCGGTCCGGGTCGTTGGTGACGCTCCTGTCCATGCCGAGCGGCACGAAGATGCGGTCGCGGACGAAGTCCTCCCAGCGCTGGCCGGAGACGGCCTCGATCACGGCGCCCGCGACGATGTAGAGGATGTTGTCGTAGGCGTAGGCGGAGCGAAAGCTGGTCGCGGGCTTGAGGAAGCGCACGCGCCGCACCGTCTCGTCGCGGCTCAGGTTCGTGGACGGGATGAACAGCAGGTCGCCGTGGCCGAGGCCGAGGCCGCTCCGGTGCACCAGCAGGTCGCGCACGGTGATCTCGCGCGTGACCCAGGGGTCGTACATCTGGAAGCCCGGCAGGTGGTCGATCACGCGGTCGTCCCAGCGGAGCTTGCCTTCGTCCACGAGGATCCCGAGCGCGGCTGTCGTGAACGCCTTGGTCGTGGACCCGATCTGGAACAGCGTGTCCGGGCCGACTCTCTCCGTGCCGCCCCGGCTGCGCAGGCCGTAGCCGCGCGCGAGCGTCACCGCGCCGTTTTCGACGATCGCGACCGTCGCGCCCGGCACTTCCATCTGTCGCATGAGCGCCTGTACGCGCCCATCGAAGCCCTTCGGCGGCGCGGCGAGCGCGATGCCGGAGACGATGAACAGCAGGACGGCAGGCAGTCGGCGCATGGCAGGCTCCTCCAGTTCAGGCGACCGCCGGCTTCGCGGCGCGCCCGCGCGCGAGGCGCCAGATGCCGAGCGTCATGAGCGGCAGCACGAAGATACCGAGCGCGATCCAGGCCGAGGCGCGATAGCCCTTGGCGATCAGCGCGACGAGCCCGAAGCGGTCGGCCACGAAGATCGCGCCGACCAGGAGCAGCATGGCGATCGCGAGCCGGCGGGCCGGCGGCAGGCCGCGGCCCCGGCGCTCGACGAGCAGGTTCGACACGCGCTGGTTGAAGGCGTGCACGGCGCTGACCCCGGTCTCGAGCACCGCGAAGAAGATCATCAGCTGGTAGGCGGCGTGCAGGAGCGGCATGCCGAGCTGACGCAGGATGAAATCCGCGGGCAGCACTTCGGCGGCGATCCCCGGATGCCAGCCGACCATGCAGATGAAGAAGAAGAACGCCGGGATCATCGCGATCGGGCCGGCGAGCAGCCCCGCCACCGCGGCGTCGCGGCCGGAGGTCATGTGCCGGACGACCGGGAGGATCGCGATCGCGGCGAGCACGTTGTAGCTCGCATAAGTGAACCCGGCGGACACCCAGCCCTGCGTGCCGCTCGCGGCCGCGAAGCCGGCCGCGATCCGGTCGCCGAAGCGCGCGATCGTGACGGTCACGAACACGGCGTACACCGCATACAGGAACAGGGTGGCGTACTTGAACAGCCGCTCGACCGACTCGTTGCCGTAGGCGGTGATGCCGGCAATGGCCGCGACCAGCACGAGGGTGCCGGCGAGCGTCGGCCAGCCGAACATCGCCTCGCCGATCGCGCCCGCGACCGCGCCGAATACCGCGAGGATCAGCACGATGATGCCGAGGTACAGCACCTCGAACAGCACCCAGCCGGGCCCCAGCAGGTGGCGGAAGAAGACCCGATAGTCCTCGCTGCCGGTCGCGCGCGCGTACAGGAAAGTGACGGCGCAGACGACGCTCCAGATGAGCGTCGCGAGGCCCATCGCGACGAGCCCGCCCCATGGGCCCGCCGGCAGGAAGAACTCGGCGAGCTCGCGGCCGGTGGCATAGCCGCCGCCGATCACGAATGCATTGAATGCGAATCCCGGCAGCAGCAGGCGCTGGAACCAGGACGAGCGGCTCATGGCGCGAGGCAGGATTCCACCAGCCGCTCGAAGTCGGGACCGCCGCGGATCGGGTCGGCCACCGGCAGGCCGAGCGCCTGCGAGGCCTTGCGCATGACGGCCTCGGCTTCCTCCGGCGCCAGCGCACCCGTGTTGAAGCTGACGCCGCCGCAGCGGATTGCCTTGTTGGTGAGCGAGCCGAGCTTCAGGTGCACCGCGATCGCCTCCTGCAGCTGCGGCGTCGGATAGTCGGGATAGCCGAGCAGGTGCCGGCGGCCCGGCTCGTGGCAGAGCACGATGACGTCCGGCTGGCTGCCATGCAGCAGGCCGAGCGACACCGCCGCATAGGACGGATGGAACAGCGAGCCCTGGCCCTCGATAACGTCCCAGTGATCCGGCGCGGCATCCGGGCTCAGGATCTCCGCGGCGCCCGCCTCGAAATCGGAGACGACGGCGTCCATCGGCATGCCGCCGCCTGCGATCATGATCCCGGTCTGCCCGGTCGCGCGGAAATCCGCGGCCAGCCCGCGGCGGCGGAACGCCCGCGCGAGCGCGAGCGCGGTGTACTTCTTGCCGAGCGCGCAATCGGTGCCGACCGTGAGCAGGCGCCTGCCGCTTCGCTTGCGGCCGGTGGCGACCGGAATGTCCTTCGGGGGCTCGCGCACGTCGATCAGCCGCCGGCCCAGGCGCTCGGCCGCCGCGCGCAGTTCCGGAATGTGGGCAAGACGCGCGTGCATGCCCGAGACGACGTCGAGACCCGCCTCCAGCGCCTCGACCAGGCTCGCCACCCACTCCGGCTTGATGAGGCCGCCGGTGTTCGCGACGCCGATCACGAGCGAGCGGGCGCCCTGCGCCTTGGCCTCGCGCGGCGTAAGCCGGGGCAATCCGGTGGTGACGGTGGCGCCGGCGCAGGCGTACTCGCCCACGCACAGCTCGCGCGCCCAGTCGCGCAGGCCGAACGCGGTCTTGGCGTAGCCCGCCTCGGTGGTGTCGCCGAGGAACAGCAGGTAGGGCGCGGGCAGCGAGAGCGCGGTCGGTCCCGCACCCGCGTCACCCGCGGAGAAACTGCGGACGGCCGACATCAGGCGAGCTTACCCGGAGCCCGTCAGAAGCGCGCACCGATCGCGAGGCCGATCGTCCGCGGGCGGATCAGCGAAACCGCGCCGGCACCGTTCGGGTAGTTTCCCGGCGCGAGGATGTCGGTGATGCCGTCTTCGTCCGTCAGGTTCTTGCCGTAGAGTTCGAGCGACCACTGGTCCCATGTTACCCCGGTGCGCAGGTCCACCGTCGTGTAGGAGCCGGCCTCGCGCCGTGGCGAGGTCGGGTCCATCGGGTCAATGCGATTGCCGAAGTCCGCGGGGCGATCGCCCGTGTAGGCGACCTGGCCGCCGACGTAGGCCGTGGCGTCGCCGAAGGCCTCCCACTCGTAGTCGCCGCCGAGCGCGAGCGTCCATTCGGGAACGAACGGCAGCGCATCGCCGTCGAGCCCGCCGACCAGGGGATCCGTGTCCTCCGTGAGCTCCGCGTCCGTGTAGGCGCCCGAGAACGTCAGGTTGAGCCCGCCGGAGGTCGCCGTGGCCGTGAACTCGAAGCCCTGGCTTTCGGCCGTGCCCCCGTTCGCGTTGATGCCGAAGCCGTTGACCACCTGCAGCAGCTGGATATCCTTCCAGTCGAGGAGGAAGGCGGCGACTTCGAGCGCGAAGCTGCCGCTCGCATTGCCCGTGCGCAGGCCGAGCTCGTAGTTGGTCAGCTCGTCCGAGTCGTAGGTGGCGGGTGCGGGCGCGCCCGGTGGCAGCACGTTCGGGCCACCCGGTCGGAAGCCGGTCGCGACGCGCAGGAACGCCGAGGTCGTGTCGCTGAACTCGAATCGCGGCGAGACCGACCAGGTGAACGGGCTCTCCGAGGAATTCAGGTCAAGGAAGTCCAGCACCAGCTGGCCGCCCGGCAGGATCGGCAGGATGATGAGGCCGTTCTGCGCGGCCTCCTGGTCGTTGTCGCTCCAGCGCCCGCCGAACGACAGGTCGAAGCGATCCGTGATGTGCCAGGTCGCGTTGCCGAACAACGCAAGTTCCTCATATGCGGACTCGATGCCCAGGTCCGCCGGCAGCGGGATGCCTGCAACCGGGTTGTTGGTGCCGGGCTGGACCGCGATGAGCTGCTGCCCGATGAGGGAGTCCTCGTCCGTGTAATAGGCGCCCAGCAGCCATTCGAACCGGGCGCTCTCCGGCGAGACGAGGCGGAGCTCCTGCGTGAACTTGTCGGTGGTCACCGTCTGGTCGAGGATCGAGGACAGCAAGGTGTCGGTCGTGCCCGGCGTGCTGTAGACGAAGGTCAGCAGCTGCGCGGTGCCGAGACCCGCCCCGAGCACGTCGACGACGGCGGCGTCGCGCGTGAAGTTCTGCTCGAATTCGCTGTAGCTCGTCACCGACTGCAACGTGGCGCCGCCCAGGTCCCAGTCCATCGTCGCGCTGTACAGCCGGTATTCGGTGTCGGTCGGCTCTTCGTGGTAACGCGACGCGACACGACCGCCGTAAAGCGCCTGCAGCGTCGCCGGATTGACCTCGAAGGAGTCCGCGTTGTCGCTCTGGATGTCCTGATAGTGCACGGTCAGGTCGAGTGAGAAGGCGTCCGATGGCACGAAGAGCGCCGAGATGCGGCCGCCCGCAACGTCGGTGCCGTTGATGTCGTCCTCGACCAGCGTCCCGCCGACGATGTTGACCGCCGGGTTCTGCAGGGCCGGGATCGGGTTGTTGCCTATCGACGCGACGTAGCCGCCGTCGGAGCGGAAGAAGCCGCTGGCGCGCAGGGCGAAGGTCTCGCTCGCCGGCATGTTCACGACGCCCGTCACCGCGTAGCCCATGTCGGCGTCCGCCGTCTCCTCGATCGAGCCCTGGAAGCGGGCCTCGAAGCCCTCGGTCGAGGGCGCGTTCGTGACGTACTTGATTACGCCGCCGAGCGCGCTCGCGCCATACAGCGTGCCTTGCGGGCCGCGGAGCACCTCGATGCGCGCCATGTCGAAGGTGTCGAAGTCGCCGGACAGGACCGCGGCGTTGGCCAGGCCGCTGCTCGATCCGAACGGCACCTCATTGACGTAGACGCCGATCGTGGACGCGACGCCGCCGGTGTTGATGCCGCGCATCGTGACGCGTGTGATGCCGCGGGTGTTCGAGTTGATGCTGAGGCCCGGCACCAGGGAGGTCAGATCCTGAAAGTCGACCACCTGCTGCCGTTCCAGCACGTCGCCGCCGATCACCGAGATCGACATCGGGATGTCCCCAAGCGCCTCGAATCGCTTCTGGGCGGTGACCGTGACCGTGCCGAGCCTCGCGGGCTCCTCGTCGGCGCCGGCCGCCGCTGCGGCGAGGACCATGGCGACGCAGCCGGACACGGTGAGCGCGGTGCGCGCGGAATGCCTGTTCATGATCGTTGTCCCCCTCGATGAATGCGAACGGCCCGAACGGGGAAAATTATCCCATTCGGAGATAGTAATCCTGAACGGAGAATTGTCAAACGATGGCCGGATCGCCCCAGCCGCCGGCCGGGTAGGACACCGCACCGTGCTCGAACACGATCGACGGCCTGCGGTCGCGTGCGATGAAGAGCGTGCCGTCGAGGTCCCGCAGGTCGCAGACCTGGCCGAGGATCCAGGCAGGGGCCATGGCGAGGCTGGTGCCCACCATGTTGCCGACCATGACGCCGAGGCCGAGACGCCGCGCTTCGGCCGCCATCGCAAGCGCCTCGGTCAGGCCGCCGCACTTGTCGAGCTTGATGTTGATCAAGTCGCAGCGCCCGACCAGCGGCTCGATGTCGGGGAGGCCCTGCACGCTCTCGTCGGCCGCGATGGGGATCGAGCGGCGCAGGCCGTCGAGGTCCGCCTCGCGGCCGCGCGCGAATGGCTGCTCCACGAGCTTCACCTGGCAGGCGATGAGGTCGGGCAGGATAGCGGCGAGGGACGCGCGGTCGTAGCCCTGGTTCGCGTCCACACCCAGCCACACGTCGTGCCGGGCCCGGCGCACCGCGCGCACGCGCTCCGTGTCGAGCGCGACCTCGCCCGTGAGCTTCAGCTTCAGTTGCCGCGCCCCGACGTAGCCGGTCGCCCTCGCGGCCATGGCTTCGGGCGTGTCTGCGCTGACCGTGTAGGTGGTCACGAGCGCCCGCGGGCGATCGAGCCCGGCGAGCTTCCAGACCGGCTGGCCGCTCAACTTGGCCTCGAGGTCCCAGAGCGCGCAGTCGAGCGCGTTGCGGGCGCCGCCGGCGGGCAGGAGCTTCCGCAGCGCCTCGCGGTCGATACCGGCCTCGACCTCGCGGCGCACGCCCTCGATCGCCGCGCACATGTGGTCGAGATCGTCGCCCAGGTAGTAGACGCCCGCGGCCTCTCCCATTCCGGCGGCGCCGCGGTCCTCGAGCCGCGCCACGACGACGCCCACGTCCGTAAACGTATAACCGGTGATGACGAACGGCGCCGACAGCGGCACGCGCTCGCGGACGACCTCGAGCCGCATCAGTAGTTTGTGCCGAGGCCCACGAGGTGATAGCCGACCGCGATCCAGGCGAGCATCGCGGTCGCGCCCGCGAGCACCACGGCCCAGATCTTTCCGAGCCAGCGGCGCTTCGCCTTGAGGAGCACCCACAGGTGCCACAGGGAGAGCGCGAGCCCGGCGAATACGGCGATCGAGCCGAGCACGTGCAGGAGCGTCAGCCAGACGTCCATGCGGGGCGACAGCATCTTGAGGTCGGTAAGCATCAAGAGCACGAGTCCGACCCAGGCGCCGAAGGCGACGAGGACCGCGAGCGCGCCGATGCGCACCCAGCGATACGCCTTCGCCTCGGCGCCGGCGTAGGGCAGCTTCAGCCGGTAGTGGCGCCGCGTGAGCGCCGCGATGGGCCACACGATCACGGTCAGTAGCAGTGCGGCGAGACTCGCCGCGGCCGCCGGCATGACCCAGCCGGCGGCCTTCGCCGGCGCGCGCTCGAAGAAGATGATGGGCGCGAAGAAGTCGGCGCTGAAGCGCGTCACCCGGCCGTCCGCGGTCTCTGCGGCGAGCAAGGCCTTGCCGTTGACCTCGGCCCAGGTCCAGGGCGCGATGGCGCGGAATTTCTTCGGTTCGCCGTTCAGCCCGCGCAACAGCGGTATGGAAATCGTCTTGTCCTCGTTGACGACGACCTTCACCGGGTTGAGCAGGTTCAGGACGCTGATCAGGCTCGACTCGGCACGCCGCGAGAGGATGTAGCTGCCCGCGATCGCGCGCGCCTGCTCCTCCGCAGTCTTCTCGTCCAGCTCGCCCGTCGGGGCCGGACCCGGGAAGTAGCGGTCGGTGAACTGCCGGTGGAAGGCGGCGCGCAGCGCGCCCGTGGCGCCTTCCTTGCCCGCGCTGTTGAACGAGATGTAATAGCCGACGCCGTCGTCGATGTAGAGCTGCAGGTCGCTGTGGAAGTACTGCGTGTCGCCGCCGTGCGAGATGATGCGGCGGCCGTTCGTGTTGGTCTCGTAGAAGCCGAGCAGCATGCGGTTGATGCCCGGGATGACGGTGTTCGGCGTGCCGTGCATCTTCTCGGCCGTCTCCGCGGCCAGGATGCGCGCCTCGCCGTAGGCGCCCTTCTGCAGGTGCGCGATCATGAAGCGCGCCATGTCGGAGCCGGTGGCGGCGAGCGCGCCCGCGGGGGCGAGGTTGACGATCTCGTAGTCCTGCGGCTTGCCGGAGGCATCCTCGTAGCCCTGCGACATGCCGGCCTTCAGCGCCTCCGGCAGCGGCTGGCGGAAGCTCGAGTGCGCCATGCCGAGCGGGCCGAAGATGTGCCGGTCGAGGTAATCGTCGAAGGTCATGCCGGAGACGCGCTCGACCAGGTAGCCCGCGAGCCCGGTCGCGTAGTTGGAGTACGCGGGCATCCTGCCGGCCTCGTAGATGCGCTCCGGGACCCATCGCTTCAGCACCTCGCCATTGGGCGCGATGCGGCTCTCGTCCTCGACGATCAGCTCCTTGACCGATTCCTCGAAACCCGGCGTGTGCGTCATGACGTCGCGCAGGCGGATCGGCGTGCCGTTCGGGCCCGGCGGAATCTCGAAGTCGAGGTACTGGCTGACGTCGGCGTCGAGGTCGAGCTTGCCCTGCTCGACCTGCTGCATCACGGCGGTCCAGGTGAAGAGCTTGGAGATCGAGCCGGGGCGGAACAGCGTGGCCTCGGGATCCACCGGCGTGCGCTTCTCGACGTCGGCGAAGCCGTAGCCCTTCTGCAGCAGCACCTGGCCGTCCTTGACCACGACGACGACCGCGCCCGCGATGTTGCCGCGCGGCAGCGCGAAGCCCAGGAAACCGTCGAGCCAGGCCTCGACGTCGGCTGCCGTCAGCGCCGGTGTTGCCGGCGCGGCCGCAGCGACGGCTTCGGCATCTTCCTGGGCGAGGACCGGCGCAGAGACGGCGGCGGCACAGAGCACGGCCGCGATCGCGGAGTGGGCGCGCATGAGGGCATTCCTGGGGGTTGTCCTAGTGAGGCCATATTAGTCCCAAATAGAGAATGACGTCAAAGTGTCCGCACCGTAGAATTGCGGGGACGCCATGAGCCAGGGAGAAGGATCCTGACCTCGACGAAGTCGCGGCGGCCGACGCTCGGCAGCCTGCTGCGCGGCCTGCGCCTGCGCAACCACTGGACGCTCAAGGAGATGAGCGAGCGCACGGGCATCCCGCTCTCGACGCTCGCCAAGGTCGAGCACGACCGCCTGACGCTCACCTACGACAAGCTGCTGCAGCTCAGCCAGCGGCTCAACCTGCGCATGTCGGACCTCTTCAGCGAGGCCGACGCCTCGGGGGACATGCCGATCACGGCGCGGCGCTCGATCGGGCGGTTGACTTCCGCCGTGCGCGTCAACACCCCGAACTACGAATACTTCTACATGTGCCCGGAGCTGCGCCGCAAGCGCATGGTGCCGACGGTCACGCGCGTGCGCGCGCACAGCATCGAGGAATTCGGCGAGCTCGTGCACCATCCGGGCGAGGAGTACATCTACGTGCTCCAGGGCCCGGTCGAGATCCACACGGAGTTCTACGAGCCCGTCGTGCTGCAGACCGGCGAGTCGGTCTACATCGACAGCACCATGGGCCACGCCTACGTCCTGCCGAAGGGGCGCGAGGAAGCGCTGGTCCTCGGCATCTGCTCGAGCGCGGAAGAAGACCTGGCGGAATCCCTCATGAGCCTGCACACGGAGCCGGCGTCGCCCGCGAAGGCGAAGCCGGCGCCGGTGAGGCGGCTGGCCGCGAAACGCTGATCCGCCGGCCCGCGGCCACGAACGCCGCGGGCTTCACAGCAGGCTGTCGAGCGCCTCGATCAGGCGCCGGACTTCCGCCTCCGACGTGTAGTGCACGAACGAGGCGCGCAGCGCCCCGTCCTCCGTGTCGATGCCGAGCGCCTGCAGCAGGCGGTATGCATAGAAGTTTCCGGCGCCGACGCCGAGGTCCCGCTGCCCGAGCAGGGAAGCCACCTCCGCCGAGCGCCGCCCCGGGATGGTGAAACCGACCGTCGGGGCGCGCTCGGCGGCGCGCACGCGGCCGATCATCCGGACTTTCGGATGCCGCGACAGGAAGTCGAGCAGCGGTTGCAGCAGCCTCGTTTCGTGCTGGCGGAACAGCTCCCGCACCGCCGCCGCCCGCGCGGCGACCGGCTGGCCGCCCACGCCGTGCCGCTCCGCGACCGCTTCCAGGTAGTCAACCACGCCGTTGACCGTCGCGACCTGCCCGTGGTCGGGTCCGGCCGGCGTGAATCGCTTGCCCGGCAGCGCGTCGTTGAAGAAGTGGCCCTGGTTCGGCAGTTCCGCGTTGAGCCCGCGGCGCATGAACATGGCGCCCTGGTGCGGGCCGTACACCTTGTAGAGCGAGAAGCAGTAGAGATCCGCGCCGAGCGCGGCGACATCCGGCAGACCGTGCGGGCAGAAGGCGGTACCGTCCACGAATGCCCAGGCGCCCGCCCGATGGACGAGGTCCGTGATCTCGCGCACCGGGTGGATGCTGCCGACGACATTCGAGCAGTGCGTGAAGGCGACCATCCGCGTGCGGGTGCTGAGCAGCGCCTCGAGGTCCTTCACGCGCAGTTCCGCCGTCTCCGGGTCTACTTTCCACTCCCGGATCACGGCGCCGTCGGCGTGCAACCGGCTCCAGCAGCCGACGTTGGCCTCGTGGTCCTGGTTCGTGACGATGATCTCGTCGCCGGGCCGCAGCTGCTGGCGCAGCGCCTGCGCGACGACGTAGGTGTTCTGCGAGGTCGAGGGCCCGAAGTGCAGTTCGTCCGTGCCGACGTTGAGCCAGGCCGCCAGGCGCTCCCGGGCCGAGTCCATCTGCGCGCCGGCCTTCCGGGACGGCGCGAAGTCGTAGTAGGGCTGGACCTTCGTCTCCCGGTAATAGCGGTCGAGACACTCGATCGCCTGGCGGCAGGCGTAGGAGCCGCCGGCATTCTCGAAGTGCGCGAAGCGCGCGAGCGAGGGCTCGGCGAAGGCGGGGAACTGCGAGCGCACGAAGTCGAGGTCGAGCGTGGTCATGGCGATGGCGTGGCACTCACGCCGTGCGTCGGGCGGGCGCCTGCTCGCGCAGCCGGGTCCCGACGCGCACGATCGTGTTGATCACGGGGATCAGCTCGCGGCCGAGCTCCGACAGCGAGTATTCGACCGAGGGCGGCGACGTCGGCACGACCTCGCGCACGACGACGCCCTTCCCCTCGAGGTCGCGCAGCCGTGTCGTCAGCATCTTGGGCGAGATCCCGGGGATGTCGCGCTGCAGCTCGCCGAAGCGGCGCGGCTCGCCCGACAGCTTCCAGACGATGGAAGGCGTCCAGGCGCCGCCGAGCACGGCCATGCAGGCCGCCATCGGGCAGCCGGGCGGCGGGGGAGGAGCCTTGCTCCTGCGGACCTTCAGGGCCATGTGCGGTCGCTCCGGTGGTTACCGCGAGGATAGTGGATTTTTTGGCTTACCGGAAGATATCTACTATACAAAGGTAACTAACAGCTCATAGGATGGTGCCAATCCAATCAACGGAGGAAGCCCGACATGAAGCTCTACTATTCCCCCGCGGCCTGCTCGCTCTCGCCGCACATCGTCGCCAACGAGGCCGGCATCCCGCTCGAGCTCGTCAAGGTGGACACGAAGACCAAGACGATCGAGCCGGAAGGCGACTTCTGGGCGGTCAATCCGAAGGGCTACGTGCCGGCGCTCGAGCTGGACGACGGCCAGGTCCTGACCGAGGGCCCCGCGATCGTCCAGTACCTGGCGGACCTGAAGCCCGATTCCGGACTGGCGCCCCCGAACGGCGGGTTCGAGCGCGTGCGGCTGCAGGAGACGCTCAACTACCTGACGTCCGAGATCCACAAGTCCTACAGCCCGCTGTTCAATCCGCAGGTGCTCGCCGAGGTCCGGGAGGAGCGTCTCGCGTACCTGAAGAGGCGCTACGCCCTCATCGAGAAACAGCTCGACGGCAGGCAGTACCTGTTCGGCGACCGCTTCACGGTGGCGGATGCCTATCTCTTCGTACTGACGAACTGGGCACGCGGCGTCAGGCTCGACCTGTCGGAGTTCCCGAACCTGCTGGCTTTCCAGAAGCGCGTGGCGGAACGGCCCGCCGTGCGGCAGGCGATGGTGCGGGAAGGTCTTGTCAAGGACGCGAAGGCGGCCTGAGCGGGACCGGCGCGGAAAGAAGAACGGCCGGGCGGGCGTCAGCCGGCCCGGCCGTCGTCGTCAGCGTCGGATCAGCCTTCGGCGGGCTGCTTCGCCTTGCGTTCCGCGTGGCGGCGCTGCCGCTCCTGGCGCATGGCGCGCATCTCTTCCTGGCTCACCTGCCCGTCGCCGTTCGCATCGAGCTTGCCGAAGTGCTCGGCCGTGACGCCGGGCTTGACGGCCTTCAGCTCGTCGAGACTCACGCCGCCGCTGCCGTCCTGGTCGAGTCGCTCGAAGCGCGCGCGGCCATGGGCCGCCCGCAGCTCGTCGCGGGACAGCAGCCCGTCGCCGTTGCCATCGGCCTTGTTGAACTGCTCGACCGTGAAGTCGGGCTTTGCGGCCTGGATCTCGGCAAGGTCGACCGAGCCGTCGCCATTGGTGTCGAGCCGCGCTCTCTGGCCGTGCGCCTGGGCGAGCGAGGCGCAGAACAGCAACGCCGAGGCAGCCGCCAGCGCGAGCGTGGTGCGGGTCCTGGACTCATGAATCATCGAAAGTACCTCCGCAGGGTGTGCAATCGCAGTCCCATCGGCTGCAAACGGGGCTGGGGTCCCGGGGTTGACAATCCGACCTTCCTCCGACCGGCGCGGTGAACGGGAGTTCCAGACGGCGCCGACGACGGCTCAGCCGAGCTCGTCCGCCATCTCGCCGAACACCTGGCTGTGCCGGTCGACGTCCGCGGCGGTCGTCGCCGGCGACATGAGCGCCATGTTGTGGAACGGCGTCATCAGGATGCCGCGGTTCAGCAGGTACAGGTGGATGAAGGGATCGAGCAGCTCGTCCTGCCCGGCGGCCGCCTCGGCGCCGGTGCGCGCGCGGCCCGGCCGGAACAGGTACTCGACGCGGCAGCCGAGGCGCACGACGTGCCAGGGCAGCCCGCGCGAGCGGATGACGTCCTGCACGCCCTGCTCGAAGCGCTCGCCGAGGGCGGCCATGCGCGCGAACGCCTCGTCGGTCAGCACCTCGCCGAGCGTCGCGCGCATCGCGGCGAGCGACAGCGCATTGCCCGCGAGCGTGCCGCCGATGCCGCCGACGTCGGTGGTCTTCGCATCCGTGTGCGAGGCGATCCGCTCGCGCACCGCGTCGCTGACGCCATACGCGCCGCAGGCGATGCCGGCGCCCAGCGTCTTGCCGATCGTGAGCATGTCGGGCCGGAGCTCCCAGGCATGCGTGCAGCCGCCGGGGCCGGCGCTGATGGTGTGCGTCTCGTCGATCACTAGCAGCGCATCGTGCTCGCGGCACAGCTCGCGCACGGCGGCGTGGTACCCGGGCTCCGGCAGCACGATGCCGATGTTGGTGAGGGCGGGCTCGAACAGGCAGGCGGCGACGTCCCCCTGCGCGAGCGCCGCCTCGAGCGCCGGCAGGTCGTTGATCTCGACCACGCGCGTCGTCTCCTCGAGCGGGACGGGCTTGCCGACGTTGCCGCGCCGCGCGACGGTGCGGCCGGCCTCGAGCGTCGCGATCGTCTCGTCCACGGTGCCGTGGTAGCACCAGTTGTGCACCACGATCCGCGGGCGGCCCGTGACCTCGCGCGCCCAGCGGATCGCACAGCGGTTGGCGTCGGTGGCCGACAGCGTGAACTGCCACCAGGGCAGCCCGAAGCGGCGCGCGAGTTCCGCGCCGACCCAGGCGGCGTCCGCGGTCGGCAGCATCAGCGTGATGCCGCGGCGCGCCTGGCGCGCGATCGCTTCCGCCGTCGCGGCCGGCGAATGGCCCGCCATGCCGCCCGTGTCGCCCAGGCAGAAGTCGATGAACTCGTTGCCATCCGCATCCGTGAAGCGCGTGCCCCCGGCGTGGTCGACGTAGACCGGGTGGTCGCCGGGCCAGCGCGTCATCCAGTTCATCGGCACGCCAAACAGGAGCGAGCGGCGCGCTTCCGCCGCCAGCCGGCCGCTCGTCGCATGACGGCTCCGGAACAGTTCCTGCTCGCGTGCCATCAGCTGCGCGATGCGGGCCCGGTCGATGGTCCTCATGTGTGTGCGGATTATGCAGGGCTTTCGGCGGCCACGCGCCGGTGCGGCGGCGCCCGGCGCGCGCGTCGCGCCGGCGGACTTGCCATGTCGTGCATCCGCAACAGGCGCACGCAAAATCGTGCGGTTGTTCGCAATGCCGGCGATTTCAGCGCAAGCCGAGACGTGGTGCGATTGCGACGGGCGGATGCGCCACCGGTCCCGCTGCGGCATCCAATGAAGCGGTGCGATCCATCGCGGGTACAGGCGTGTCCATGGCGGATGAAGCGTGCGCGCAGGCTCCGGTCGCCCCGTTGCGGCGGGCGGCGCAGCGCGGCAATCCGATCTTCGTCGGCGGCGTGCCGCGTTCCGGCACGACGCTGCTGCGCGTCATGCTCGACACGCATCCCGACATCCATTGCGGCACCGAGCTGCGGGCCGTCGACGCGCTGGCGACCCTGTGGAGCGCCTGCCGCGAATCGGTGCGGCCGCCGCTCAGCGAGGCCTATGCGCTCCCGGACCCCTCGCTGCGCCCCGCCTTCGCCGGGCTCATCATGGCGTTCCTGCGGCCGGCATGGGAGGCCAGCGGGAAGCCGCGGGTCGCCGAGAAGACGCCCTGGAACCTGCTGGTGTTTCCCGAGCTGCGCGAGCTCTTTCCGGACAGCGCGCTGGTCCACGTGATCCGCGATGGCCGCGACGTCGTGGCGTCGCGGCTCGACATCGACCGGCGCGCGGCCGGCGCCGGGCCGCTGGACACGGTCGCGCGGGCCCGGGAGCGTGCCCTCGAATGGGTCGCGGCGATGCGGCTCCGGCGGCGCATGCTCGCCGATCCGGGGCTGGCTCCCGCGTATTACGAGCTGCGCTATGAGTCCCTCGTCAGCGACGCACGGGCGACGCTCCGTCCCCTGTTCGACTTCATCGGCGTCGAACACGACGATGGCGTGCTCCGGTACCACGACATCGACCGTAACGTCGCCGGCAGCGAGGAGTGGAGCGCGGCGGGCGTCCAGCGGCCCCTGTACGCGAGCTCCATCGGGCGCTGGCGAGCCAGCCTGGATCCCGCCGAACTCGCGGCAGTGCTGGAAGTGGCGGGTCCCGCGCTCGACGAACTCGGCTACCTGGAACGAGGTGACTCCGCATGAATCACGCCGTGGCATCCCCGCCGGCCGGGCCGGCCGCGGCGTCGCCGGACCCGATCGTCGTCATCGGCGCGCCCCGCACGGGCGTGCGCCTGCTGGCCGCGTTGCTCGACGGGCACGTCCGCCTCGCGAGCGGGCCCGAGTTGCCGTGCCTCGTGACCATCCTGCGGCAGTGGCAGGAGCTCGAGCAGCGCCTGAGCCGGAATCACGAGCGGCACTTCCGCGTCACGCCGCAGTGCCGGCACCAGGCCTTCCGCGACATCGTGGAGAGCCTGCTGCGCCCACGGCTGCTGATGACGGGCAAGAGCCGCTTCGTGATCCAGTCATTCGCGGGTGTCGTGTGCCCGGACCTGTTCCAGCGGATGTTTCCGTCGGCGCGCATCGTGCTGATGCTGCGCGACCCTCGCGATGTCGCAGCATCGCTGTTGCGTTGCGACTGGCGGGTTCCCGGCCAGTCACGGCGACTGCCGTGCACGACCGATGCGCGGCTCGCGGCCAGGCTCTGGCGGGACTGCGTCGGGATCGCGCTGGATCGCGGCCGCTCGCTCATCGTCGGCGGGCGCATGGCGGTCCTGCGCTACGAGGATCTCTGCCGCGCGCCCGACGCCGTGCTCGCGCGGCTCGCGCGCTTCCTTGGCGAGGAGCCGCCGCCGGCCCGCGTGACGCGCCAATCCGCCGGGCTCGTCGCGACCTCGCTGGACAATCCGCACCCCGCGCTGCGCGCGGGCCCGGTCGCGGCCGACCGCGTCGGGCGCTGGATGGGCGACCTCGGTACGGCGGAACTGGCCGCCACCGAGTCGATCACCGGTCCGCTCATGCGGGCCCTCGGATACGCCGGTCCGGCCGTCGCAGCGGGCGCCACGTCGGCGCGTTGACCCGCCATCGCATGGAGCGGGCGGCTCGTCGCGCGCCGCCGGCCGCGCCGGGCGGATGCGGTCGATTGTTGCCGCGCGCGACCGTATCATGCGGTCCTTTCGCCGGCCGTGCACCCTGGAGGGAATGCATGTTGACCTGGAGCATGCGGGCAGCGGTCTCCTGCGCCCTGACACTCGGCTGTGCGGCCGCGGCCTCCTCGCAGAGCGAGATCCCGGAGAAGTTCACGCCGAAGACCGACAGCTTCGACTACGTCAAGCGCGAGGAGATGGTCCCGATGCGCGACGGCGTGAAGCTCAAGACCGTCATCCTCGTTCCGAAGGGCGCAAAGGACGCGCCGATCGTCATCACGCGCACGCCGTACAATGCGGCCGCCCGCACGCTGCGCTTCAACAGCCCGAACCTCAGCGCGGTCGTGCCGCAGATGCACGACACGACCTCGGCCGCGCGCTACGTCATCGTCTACCAGGACGTGCGCGGCAAGTATGGCTCCGAGGGCGACTACGTCATGAACAAGCCGCTCGCGGGCCCGCTCAATGCGACCGGCACCGATCACGCGACCGACTGTTACGACACGATCGACTGGCTCGTGACGAACGTGCCGGAGTCGAACGGCCGCGCGGCGGCGATCGGCGGCTCCTACGAGGGCTATACGACTGTCATGTGCGCGGTGAACGCGCATCCGGCGATGAAGGCCGTCGTGCCCTTCGCCGCGATGGTGGACGGCTGGATGGGCGACGACTGGTTCCACCAGGGCGCGTTCCGCCAGGAGGCGGCGCTGCCCTTCGCCTATGACCAGCAGGCCACGCGCAAGAACGAGGTCAAGTGGTGGTCGGGGATCTACGACACTTACGACGCGTTCCTGCGTGCCGGCAGCGCCGGGAACATGGCGGCCTCGCGCGGGATGGAGGGGATCGGCTTCTGGCAGAAGCTCGTGGCGCACACGGCCTATGACGCCTTCTGGCAGGAACAGGCCTTGGACCGGCTGCTCGCGGACCGCCCGCCCGCCGTGCCGATGCTGATCGTCGGCGGGTTGTTCGACCAGGAGGACATTTACGGCTCGCCCGCGCTTTGGAAGGCGCTCGGGCCGAAGGACCCCGAAGGGAACAGGGTGCACCTGGTGCTGGGTCCGTGGAATCACGGCCAGGGACGCCGCGACGCGAGGAGCCTCGGGCCCCTGCAGTTCGAGGGCGACACCGGCGGCTGGTTCCGGCGCAACGTGATGCAGCCGTTCCTCGACCACTACCTGAAGGACGCGGCGAGGCCGGAGCTGCCGCGCGTGCTGGCCTACGAGACCGGCGCGAACGCCTGGCACCGCTATGACGCCTGGCCGCGCGCCTGTGCCAGCGGTTGCGCCGGGCGTTCGCGCAACCTGTACCTGCAGGCCGAAGGCAAGCTGGGTTTCGATCCGCCTCCGGCGGCAAAGCAGGCGTTCGACGAGTACGTCTCGGATCCCGCGAAGCCGGTGCCGTATCGCGAGCGTCCCAACGTGCCGACCTATGCGCCGGAATCCACCTGGGGCGATTGGCTGGTGGACGACCAGCGCCACGCGGCCACACGCACGGACGTGCTGGTCTGGGCGACGGAGCCGCTCAAAGAGCCCGTGCGCGTCGCGGGCGAGCCCGTCGCCCGCCTGTTCGCGTCGACCACCGGCACCGACGCGGACTGGGTGGTGAAGATCATCGACGTCTTTCCCGACGAGGTGCCGGAGAACCCGAAGCTCGGCGGCTACCAGATGATGCTGTCGGCCGACATCCAGCGCGGCCGCTTCCGCGAGGATTTCGCGGTGGCGAAGCCGCTCGCGCCCGGCCGGGTGCTCGAGTACCGCATCCCGCTGCCGCAGGTCAGCCACACCTTCCTGCCGGGGCACCGGATCATGGTGCAGCTGCAGTCGAGCTGGTTCCCGCTCTATGACCGCAACCCGCAGACCTTCGTGCCGAACGTCATGTTCGCGCCGGCGGAGAGCTACGTGAAGGCGACGCAGCGGGTGTGGCGGACGGCGGAGTATCCGACGGCCATCGAGTTGCCTATCATCCGCTAGATGCGCGACAGAGACGCGGGCGCTCGGGCGGCTGCCACGATGCTGTGTCTGGCGGTGGTTACCGCGTACGCGCAGTCGGGATCGGCGGGCGAACCGTTTGCGCTAACTGCCTCGCAACTCCTCGAGCAGGGCACCTCGCTGCCATTGCGTGACGGCCATGCCGCCGTCTTCCAGACCATGGAATCGCGCTTTGAGCTCGACGAACGGCAACGCCTGACCTGGAGCACCTATCAGGTCTATCGAGTGGACTCGGAGGCGGGGATCGTCGCGCTGGGTCAGGTCGTTGTCCCCTGGGATCCGGGTGTGCAGTCGGGTCCAGAGATCCGCGCGCGAGTCGTCACGCGCGATGGCCGCGAGCACTGGTTTGACCAGGCTACGCTGAGCGATGAGCACATGGGGGACCCGGACCCGCGGATATTCAGCGACGTGCGCATGCTGCGTGGGCCATTGCCTGCGATCACGGTTGGCAGCGTCGTCGAAATTTCCGTACGCATCGCGGAACTCGAACCACTTTTCCAGGCCGGGCGCCTGCAGGAGGTGATCCTCGGCATCGGCGCCGCCGTGGAGCAGACGACAATTGTCGTTTCTGCGCCCGCGACATTGCCGCTGCGACATGCGATTCAGCTGCTGCCGGATGCTGACGTGACTGAACTTGTCGAGGACGGACGGCGGGTGATCACGCTGCGCCAAGGACCGCTCGCGCTCGACCCCGTGAAGCAGCTGATGGCGATGGTGGGCGGTCAACCATCATGGCCGAGATTCGTGTTCTCGACGGGCGAGTCCTGGGCTGCGGTTGCGACAGCCTATGCCGACATGGCCGAGCCATTCGTGCGGCCGGATGAGGTGCGCACATTGTTGCCGGTGCGACTCCCGGAGGATCGCAATTCGAAAATTGCGCGATTGCTTGAACTTCTGCACGACAGGGTGCGCTATACCGGCGTGCTGTTCGGCGTCGGCAAACTGGTGCCAAACCCCCCTTCAGTGACGCTCGAAAGGCGTTTCGGCGACTGCAAGGACAAGGCTGTCGTATTCACGTCAATGCTGCGCGCCGCAGGTGTGCCCGCGCAACTCGCGCTCGTCAACTCCGGTATCGCGCCGGATGTGTCCGCGGAACTTCCCGGCATGGGCGGATTCAACCACATGATCGTCCGCGTGCCGGGCGAGCGGCCACTGTACATCGACCCGACTGCCGAGCATATGAAAGTCGGCGAGCTGCCAACGGAGATCCAGGGTCGTCATGTGCTCGTGATCGCTGGCGACGGCACGGCACTGCAGCGCACACCTGACCCGCAACCCGCGGACCAGCGCCGGCATATCGTCAAGGAACTCCGGCTCCCCGACTATGGGCGAGCCGATCTCGCCATCTCTGTGCGTGAAAACGGCGCCGAAGCCGCGAGGAATCGCCCTGCATTGGCCGGGCACGGCGAGGTCGCGACAGGCCAGCGCGAGGACATCTTGAAGGCCGCATATGGCGCAACGTCCATTGCCGGATTCGAGCAGGCGGACGACCCGGCGAGTGGCGACCTGACTTACAGATTCGAGGCGCGGGGCGTCTCCACGGCAAGCACGGATTTCGACGAGGCGGTGGTGCGGGAGCGATTCGATGGATTGTTCAACCGGATTCCGGTCTACCTGCGCATGTCCGACGCCGCGCGTGGGCCCTTCTTCAATGGTGACGACGGCGCAGACGAGCCGGCGCCACGGACGGCAGACTGGATATTCGAACCGTTCGTGACCGAGTTGAAGCTTCAGATCACGCTGCCACGCGGATTTCATTCCCGCGGACTGCCTGACGATCGCGAACTCCGATTCGGGCCCGCCAGCCTGTCGCAAAGATTCGGGATCGATGAGATGGGCCGGGTGTATGCGACGATTCGCGCGGACAGTGGCAGCGGCCGTTATACGGCGGAAGAGGGCGACGCATTCCGGCGCAGCTTCCTCGAAAACGGATCTGCGCTCTCGCTGGAGTTGCGCTTCGAGCACGAGGCGATCGCGCTTCTTCAAGCCGGAGACGAGCCCGGGGCACTGCGACGGCACCGCGAGCTGATCGCCGAGGAACCCGGCAAGTCGATCCATCGCATACGCGCGGCGCGCCGGTTCATGGCTTTCGGTCTCGTCGACGAGGCGCGCGAGCAGGCGCGCCTGGCGATCGAAATGGAGCCGCGAAGCGCGCTCGCGCACAGCACGCACGGTCTCATGCTGGAGTACAACGAACATGGCGTGCGATTTGGCCGCGGCTTCGATCGCGAGGGTGCAATCAAGGCGCATCGCGAGTCGACCGTCCTGGACGAAGAGAAACGCTGGTATCACGGCAACCTCGCGGTTGTCGCCGAGAGGGGCGTGGACGGCAGCCGCTACGGCCCTGGAGCGGATTTGGAGCTCGCGATCGACAGCTACCGCAAGTACGTGGCGGACGATCCGGGGTGGGCTGCCGGCGCCGACCTCCTCATCGGGAGTCTCTGGCACGCGAATCGCTACAACGAAATTGCGACGATCGCGGTCGATCCGGCATCGGAAGGGCCCGCGCTGCCCTATCAGCTTGCGGCACGCGTAATGACCGCAGGCGTGCAGCCTGCACTGCGGGAGGATTCGGCTCGCGGCGACCTGGCCGTCAGGCGCAGGCGCATTGAGCGCGCGATCCAGCTGCTGTTCGCGGCTCGCCATTATGAGCAGGCACAGCAATTGATGGCGACGATCGGCCAGGAGGGACGCGGCGGAGGCGAAATGGAGCCGGTGTTCGTGCAATTGATGCCCAACACGCGACGCGTCGAGCAACTGCCGGCGCCGCCCGCCACCGCATCCGGCGCGGCGGAGTCCGTGATGCGGATTGCATTCGAACCGGGCACGACCATCAAGGATTTTGCGCCGTGGATCAGCCGACACGTAGGCCGGCGCGACGACATGGAGCCGCTCGCGCGGCAGCTGCAGGATGCCGCCCGTCGATTGCGGCATCCCTTGACCCTCCTGGTAGGCGACGACGGCGCGCTCGTGCGCGACGTCGTCGTCGGCAACCTGGAGTACCGTGAATCGGCCGCGCCCGGCGACGCTAGGCGGGTGACGGTCCTGATGCGCGATATAGCGGTCGTCACGTTGCTGATGGTTCGCGACGGCGACCACTGGCGCTTGTTGACGATGTCACCGCAGTGGTACCTCGTAGGGCGCGAGGCGCTCGTCAGGCTGGATGCGGGCGATCTCCCGGCCGCGCGGGCTTGGATCGAGTTCGTGAGGGAGGATACCGAGAGGAACGCCTTCTACGACGAATCCCCGTGGTTTGGCCAGCTGGCAGCCGTGCTGCCGCGCGAATCGGCTGATGAGGAATCCGCTCTGCGACTCGCCGCGCATCTCCTGCTGGCAGGGCCGGTCACAGTGGCAGGGACGATCGAGGATTTTCGCCAGCTGGAGCCCTTGGCGACGACCGCCGAACGGAGAATGGCCTGGCACTGGATGATCTACCGGGCCGCAGGCGAGGCGGGCGACTATGAGCAGCAGGTTTCAATGGCACGGGTCATGCACGCCGAGGATTCCACGGCTGCTGATGCATACCTGCGCTTGTCCACGGCCCAGGGACAGGCGGGTCACTGGCAGGAGGCCGAAAGCACGGCGCGCGAATGGCTTGCGAAGCACCGCTCGGACGGGCGGGCACCGCGTGCGCTCGCCCAGGCGCTCAATGCCCTCGGCCGCGCGGAAGAAGGGCTGGCATTGCTCGCACCAAGGGTGCAGGCTGGGCGTGCCGATGCCGTCCAACTCAACTCATATGCGTGGCAGGCGCTGATCGCCGACGCTGTGGACGAGGGTGCGATTACAGCCGCGGAGAATGCGTTCAACTTGTGGTCGCAGCGTGACTACGCGACCGGGCATACGCTCGCCTGCCTGTATGCGGCGGCAGGTCGCATCACGGAGGCGCGTGACTTGATGCAGTCACTGTTCGACGAGATTCCCTCAGCGGATCCGGACGACGCGAGCGCCTGGCTGCTCCGCGGCCTGATCTTCGAGCAGCTGGGCGAAGCGGCAGCCGCGAGCCGCGCCTATCGCAAGGTCGGCGTGTCGGTCCCGTTCGATCCAAACTCGCCCCAGGCGATCGCGAGCGCACGGCTCGCGAAACTCGTGCATCGTTAGGCCGACTCTGCGGCGTGCCACCACTCGCGGAACACGCGGCACTTGCCGGGTGAGGCGAACTCGGCCGTCAGTACGCCCTCGATCACGACCTTCGCGCCCGTCGGCTGGCGCGTGAAATCCGCGCGCCACTTGGCGATGCCGGTGGCCCCGGTGACGGCCAGGATCCCGTAGCGGAACGTGATGTCGCGCTGCGTCGACACCGCGCCGTCCCAGGCCGCGGCGATGCCGGCATGGCCGCGCTGCGGCGGGTCGAGCGGCGTCCAGTGGTACTCGGCGTCCTCGGTGAAGATCCTGACCGCGGCCTTCGAGTCACGGGCCTCCCAGGCCGCCCCGTAGGCGCGCAGCCAGGCGTCGAAATCGGCGGACGAGATGGCGCTCATGTCAGTGCTTCCACAACGTCTGGCTCGCGAGGCGCGCGCCCTCGACGAGTGAGGCGAGCTTCAGGTAGACGATATCGGGATCGACCGGTCCGAAACCGGCGAAGGTGCTGAAGCCGCAATCGGAGCCGGCCATTACGCGCTCGCGGCCGACGATGTCGGCGAAGCGCTGGATGCGCTCGGCGACGAGCTCCGGGTGCTCGACGTAGTTGGTGGTCGAGGAGAGCACGCCCGGGACGAGGACCTTGTCGTCCGGGATCCTCTGCTCGCGGAACACCTTCCACTCGTGCGCGTGGCGCGGGTTGGCGGCCTCGAAC
Source organism: Steroidobacteraceae bacterium (assembly GCA_036555345.1). Lineage (GTDB taxonomy): Bacteria > Pseudomonadota > Gammaproteobacteria > Steroidobacterales > Steroidobacteraceae > SCUD01. The sequence continues at coordinate 998 of DATBLN010000135.1, read as the reverse complement.
AGGAGCGCCTGCGGGCGCGCCTTGATCACGACGGGCAGGAGCTCTGCGAGCGGCACGTCGTGGTGGTGCGGTCCCTCGTAGTTGCCCCAGCAGATGTGCATGCGCAGGCGGTCCGGCGGCAGGTTGCGCAGCGCGTGGTTCAGGACCTCGACATGGCGTGCCGCCGCCTTGAGGTACTCGGCCACGCCGGCGTTGCGGTACATCGTGTGCCGCCCCATGCCGAGGTCCGGGGCGTCGATCTGCAGCAGGAAGCCGGCGCCCACGATCGCCTCGTACTCGGATCGCATGGCCTCGGCGATGGCTTCGAGGTAGGCGTCCTGGGTCGGGTAGAAATCGTTCGGCTGGAACAGCGCGATGACGCCGGGCGAGGCCGCGTTCATGAAGGCCTCGACCGGCTTCGCGGCGTCGACCGCCTTGCGGAAGTTCGCGAGGTCCTGCGTGAGCGGGCCCGTGTCCCTGACGCGGATCTCGCCGATGCAGCGCGGGCGGCGGTACTTCGCGGTCGAGCCGCGCTCGGCCAGCTTGGTCAGGAGGCGCGGGAACTCGACCAGGTCCTGCCCGGGCTCGCGCGGCGTGTCCCCGCCGAAGCCGGCGAAGCGGTCGGCGATGTAGGTCGCGTAACTGATCTTGCCCATCTCGCCGTCGCTGACGACGTCCACGCCGGTCCCGACCTGCCGGCGCACGACGTCGCGGACCGCGTCCGCGATGACCGCCTCCGCCGCGGTGGCGTCCCGGATCTCGCCGCGCTCGCGCGCGAACAGCACGTCGGTCACCGCCTGCGAGCGCGGGAGGCTTCCGACGTGCGTGGTCAGGATCCGCTCGCTGCTGACCCTCATCGATACAGGTTGTTCGAGTGGTGGTCTCCCGCGAGCCAGCGCTTGAGCTCGGAATGCGCGTCCTTGCGCCGGTCGGCGTTGATCTTCGCGGCATCCGGGCTGTCGCAGCAGAACTCCACGATCATGCCGTTCGGGTCGGTGGCGTACACCGAGCGGCAGTAG